>CANPIU010000001.1 GCA_947574235.1 uncultured Clostridium sp.
AAGGAGGAATTTTTTGTGATAGAAGTAAAAAATGTTACAAAAAAGTATGGAAAAGTAGCAGCAGTGGAAGATATTAGCTTTACCATTAAAGAAGGAGAGATAGTCGGGTTACTTGGCCCAAATGGTGCAGGAAAGAGTACAACGATGAATATGATAACAGGCTTTATTGAACAAACCACAGGAGATATTATAGTAGATGGCTATGATATGCTAAAAAAATCGAAAAAGGCCAAAAAACAAATTGGCTACATGCCAGAGGGTGTTCCTTTATACACAGATTTAACCGTAAAAGAGTTTGTGACCTATATGGCAGAAATAAAACAAGTGAGCAAAAAAGAGAGAAAAGAGAAAGTTAAAAAAGTAATTGAACAAACAGGATTAAAAGAAGTAGAGAAAAAATTAATTAAAAATTTGTCTAGAGGTTATAAGCAAAGAGTAAGTATGGCAGGTGCTTTGGTAGGGGAACCTAAAATTTTGATTTTAGATGAACCAACGGTAGGGCTAGACCCAAAACAGATTACAGAAATTAGAAATTTAATAAAAGAATTGGGAAAAACGCATACCGTTATTTTAAGTTCTCATATTTTATCTGAAGTTAGTCAAATTTGTAATAAAGTAATTATCATTAATAAGGGGAAAATTGTAGCAATTGATACACCAGAAAACTTAGAAAATAAAGTTACTGGTAATAATAGTATTTATGTGACAGTAGAAGACCCAGAGAATAAAATGAAAACAATACAAGAAAAAATAAAAGATATTAAAAAAGTAGAATTAGTTACAGAAAATGAAGATGGCACAAAACAATATGTATTAGAAGCAAAAGGAAAAGAAGATTTAAGAAAAACAATTTTTGCAGAATTTGCAAAGGAAAATATTACAATCTTTGAAATGAAAAAAGCAGATACAACATTAGAAGATGCCTTTATTAAATTAATTGAAGGAGGAGAAAAATAAAATGAAAGCGATATTGAAAAAAGAATTAAAAAGTTATTTTTTATCGCCCATAGGATATGTGGTAATGGGAATTTTCCTATTGTGTTTTAGCGTATTTTTCTATTTAACAGTTTTTGCATCAGGAAGCGTAGATTTAGGGGCTTTATACTATTATACAGCTTTATATGGATTGATTATTATTGTGCCAATTTTAACAATGAGGATGTTTGCTGAAGAAAGGAAAAATGGAACAGAACAATTATTATTAACTTCGCCTATAAGCATAGTTAAGATAGTGATAGGAAAATTATTAGCAGCCTTGAGTGTTATTATGATTACTTTGTTATTATCGTTCTTATTCTATTTGATTGTTTCCTTTTTTGGAAAACCAGCTATTGGGCAAGTATTGGTGGCTATGTTAGGATTTGTTTTAATTAGTATTGCCACTTTATCTGTTGGTATGTTTGCTTCTAGTTTAACAGAAAATCAAATTATAGCAGGAATTATTACGGTTGCCTTTTTAATTATTTCACTATTTATAACAGACATAAGCAGTATATTTTCAGGATTTGCTTTAATCAATTTTTATACTAGCTTTGCACAAGGCGTAATATCTTTAGAAAATATCATTAGTTTAGTATTATTTAGTATGTTATTTATTAGTTTTACAATCATTGTTATGCAAAGAAGAAAAATGGTTAAATAAGGGGTGAAAAGAGTGAAAAAAGAAAAACAAGAAGAAAGAGAAAACAAAAAGCTTCCAAAAATAGGAGAGGCTTTAAAGAAAAAATGGCTAATTAATGGAACAAAGACCATTATATTAGTAGCAATGGTTATTGCAATTTATATTGGAATTAACATTTTATTAGAAAAAGTGGTATTACCAGAAATTGATTGTACAGAAAATAAAATATATTCGTTATCACAGGAAAGTAAAGATAAAGTAAAAAATATTGAAAAAGACATTGAAATAATTGTAATTAATTATAGTTATGACCCATCTGTTATTAATTTTACAGAAAGATATGTAGAAATTAATAATCACATTAAAATTGATAAAGTAGATGATTTATCAGCAAGAACAGATTTAATGCAAACGTATTCTCTAAATCCGACCGATAGTATGATTGTTGTCAAAGCAGGACAAAATGAAAAGACATTAAGAGATAGTGATTTATATACTTATGATTATTCTACTTATGACCAAATTAATATTACAGAAGAAGCAATTACCAATGCTATTATTGACGTTACAACAGAAGAAAAATCAAAAATATATTTTATGAGCAATAATGCTATGTATAGTACACAATATTTTTCAACCATTATGGAAGAAATGGAAAAAGAAGCAAATGAAGTAGAAACAGTAGATATATTAGCCAATGGAGGCGTTCCAGAAGATTGTGATACATTAGTCATAACGACTTTGAAACAAGATATAACAGAACAAGAAAGAGATAAAATTATCGCTTATATTAAAAATGGTGGAGAATTATTGTTAATGTGTGGGCCTAATATCAATGGTGTAGATTTAACGAATTTCCAAAAGGTATTAGATGAATATGGTGTTACCATAGAAAAAGGTGTTGTATTTGAAGGAAATAGTAAAAATATGGTATCCGGTTATCCCGATTTTATTATTGAGCAGACACAAAGTAATAGTTTGACACAAAAATTAAATATGACAATGGATATTTGCTTAATTGATACAGCAAAAATTACATTTAATGAAGAGAAACTAGAAGAATTAAAAGTGGAAAAAGAAGCATTAATCACAACAACAGAACAAGCCTTTGTAAGAAAAAATTTAACACAAACTTCGCCAACAAGAACAGCAGAAGATGGAGAACCAGAAGTTTGCACGGTAGCAGCCATAGCAACTAAAACGATAGAAGAAGGAAAAACGTCTAAATTAATTATTTATGCCGATGAACTATTTGCTATGGATATGCAAGTACAAATAAATGGATATCCTACAACAACAGTTAGTTTAAGACATAATAAAGATTTGATTTTAAACTCAATTGCTTATTTAAATGAAAGAGAAGATACTATGACAATTCGAAAGAATTATGATACCGTCAAATATACAGTAACAGAGCAACAAAATATTATCATTATGACAATTATCTTTGTGCTACCAGTAGTTATTATTATAGCAGGAATTGTCGTTTGGCAAATAAGAAGAAGAAAAAAATAAAGGAAAGAGCCGCTGGGGACTTAAGCTTTTTGGCACAAAGTAAAAGGAATAAAAACAATCAAAGCCCCATAAAATAATATGGGGTTTTTTGTATGAGAAATATTTTTAAGGTAGTATTTGTTATTATAGGAACTATGATAGGAGCAGGATTTGCTTCTGGTCAAGAAATGTATCTATTCTTTTTTTCTTATGGAGTAGAAGGATTACTAGGTGTTTTAATTTCAAGTCTAATCATAGGCATTGTGATTAGCAAAACATTTCAAGTGGTAAATAAGTATAAAGTAGATACGTATAAAGATTTTTTAGACATTTTAATAAAAAAGAAGGGAAAAATAGCACCTATCATCAACTTTGTTATTAATTTGTTTATTTTGGTTACATTTTTTATTATGATAGCAGGATTTGGAGCCTATTTTGAGCAAGAATTAGGGATTAATAGCCTAATAGGAAGCACGATTTTAGCCATACTTACTTTTGTAATTTTTATGACCAGTGTAAAAGGGGTAGTAAAGGCAAATGAATTATTAGTACCTCTATTAATTGGATTTTTAATCCTAATTGGTATCATTAATCTAAAGGATATCCATTTTGGAGAATTAGGAAATTATATGATTCAGGCAAAAGAAGGAAGCTTTATTTTAAGTGCTGTTTTATACAGTAGTTATAATAGTATTCTATTAATTCCTGTATTACTTACTTTAAAAGATTATATTCGAGATAAAAAACAGATTTTAACCATTGCAAGCCTTAGTACAATTATCATTATTATTTTATCTATCATTGTATTTTTGCTATTAGTAAGAGTTGACGTGGATATTACAAAATTAGAAATGCCAGCTGTTTATGTGGTATCTCATAGTTTTAAAATATTACGATATCTTTATGGCTTTATTATTCTTGGCTCTATTTTTACAACAACGATTTCTTTGGGAACGAGTTTTTTACAAAATGTATCGGAAAATCAAAAAAGTTATACACAAATAGCAATAATTATGTGTATAACCTCTGTCTTAGTTTCTAAAATTGGCTTTTCTAATTTAGTTAATCTATTATATCCGTTTTTTGGTTATTTAGGTTTAGTACAAATTTTAAAATTGACTTTTCTAAAGGTACAAAACAAGTAATAATAACTATAAAGTAAAATAAAACAATTAATTGGATTTGGGAGGTAAATATTCAATAATATCTCCTATTTCACAATTAATTGTTTTGCAAATTCTGGCTAATATATTCAAATCTACTTTTTGCATATCATTTCTACAATATTTTAATAATTGACCATAATGAATTTGAGCGTTTCTGGATAAACTAGAACGACTAATATTATGATTTTTTAGAAATTCATCTAGTGTTAAATTAACTTCTCCCCATTTTTCCATAAGTTCACCTCTTAAAGCAAATCTTAACATAAATAATATTTGCCAACAACTTAGCGGTAACATACTATGGATAAACATATGATTATATTGTTAGAGAAATAATAAAGAAATACAGCCATATCTTTAATAAATTTCATTAAAGAAGAGTAGCAGCAAAGCAAGTTTTTACTTGCTTTTTCTTTTTTCTTATAGTAGAATAATAGCAGAAAAAACGATAGACAAGAGAAAAAATATAAGAAAGGTTAAAATCATGAAAATAAACTGGAAAGAAATCATAAAAGAAAAGAGTAATAGAAAAACCATTGTCATAGCTGTTATTATAGCACTTTTCATAATCACGATGATAACTACCATTATCGTTTATTGTGTAAATGCAGAAATACGAGAATGGATAGATACCAATTTACTAAGAAAAGAAGTAAGACAAGATAATGTAACCGCCATAGAATTAAAAGAAAGTGACAATCCCATTGTATATGCTTTCAATAAATATATTGGTGTGTTAAATAGAAATAAGTTCTTAATCTATGGTAATAATGGAAGTAAAGAAAAAGAATTAGAAATGGAAGTATCCAATCCTGTATTTGACTCTGCTAATCGATTTTTAGCAATGGCAGAAAAAAAAGGTAAAAAGTTATACTTAATAACCGATAAAGAGATAACTTGGGAAGCAAATGTAGAGGGGAGTATTTCGCAAGTCCATGTCAATAAAAATGGCTATGTAGCAGTGGTAATGACAGATACGAATTATAAAACTGTCATTAATATGTACAATCCACAAGGTACTAGAATTTTTAAAACCTATCTATCTTCTACAAGAACAGCCGATGTGACTATCTCAAATGATAATAAATATTTAGCCATTGCAGAAATTGATACTTCAGGTACTATCATCCAGTCTAATTTGAAGATTATTTCCATTGAAAAAGCAAGCTCAGACCCAACGAATTCCATTGAAAAAACTTACAAAAGTGAACCGGGAAGACTAATTGCTAACATTAAATACCAAGATAAAAACAAATTAGTTTGTATGTATGCTGATAGAATTAATATGATAGAAAATGAACAAGATACGATTTTAACGAGCAATGACAATAAAAAAGTAATTTTTCAGTCTATTGAATTGAATAATCATGCCATTGAAATACAAGAAAAATCATCAGGTTTATTTACAGCAGATTCGGTAGTAAGTATTATTGATACCAACCATAAAAATGTGAAAGAATATACCGTAAATGCGGTAACCAAAGAAATTTATACCTATGGTAATATTATTGCTTTAAATTTAGGAACAGAAATTGAATTTATTAATACGGAAGGTTGGCTAGTAAAACGTTATCTAGCTAAACAAGAAATTACGAATATCGTAGTATCGGATAATATTGCAGGTATTATTTATCGTGATAGAATTGAAATGATAAATCTATAAGGAGGAGGAAAAGAAAATGGGAATCGTAGTTGATTTAATGATTATAGGAATTGTCTTATTATCTACTTTTTTAGCGTATCGAAAAGGGATGGTTAAACTAGCTATTGGTTTGTGTGCTTTTGTTATTTCGATTGTAGTAACGTTTGTACTATATAGACCAATTGCCAACTTAATAATCAATGTAACTAGTATTGATGAAGCCATAGAAGATACGATTTATGAAAAAGCAAATGACATTTTAAAAGATGAGGAGGATACAGCACAAGACAATTTAACAAGCCAAATAGTAGAAGATGCGAAAAACGAAATGTTACCAGAAACCGCAAGAGCATTAGCGGTTAATATTGTAAGAGGCGGTGTTATGATAGTTCTGTTTATAGCGATTAGAATTGCCTTGATTTTTGTAACAGTTTTAGCAGATGCCATTGCCAAATTACCAATTATTAATCAGATAAATAAAACAACGGGGATGCTCTATGGGGTAATAAGAGGAATTTTAGTTGTGTATGTGGTGCTTCTTATTTTAACAATACCAGGAAAAATGAAT
Organism: uncultured Clostridium sp.; assembly: GCA_947574235.1. Classification (GTDB taxonomy): domain Bacteria; phylum Bacillota; class Clostridia; order TANB77; family CAG-508; genus CAG-269. The sequence goes on from CANPIU010000001.1 coordinate 6,492, forward strand.
TCAAATAATTCCTTAAATAGTAGTGTAGAGCAATCAATTCTAGGAAAAGTAATGTATGAAAATAATGTTTTAAATGTGTTTTTTTAGTGAATTTTATTGCTTTTTAAAATCAAATTTGCTATACTAGTACCATGAAAATTTAGGAGTGAATCATTTTGAAAAAGAAACAAATGAGCAAAAAAGATATTAAAAATAGTGAAAATAAAAAGAAGAAAAAAAAGAAAAAGACATGGAAAAAAGTAGTGCTAGTTATTTTATTGGTTTTGTTAGTAGCAGGTGGCGTATTTGCTTATAAGGTACACCAAAATGGTGGAGGAACTTCCCGGAATGTTGACTACTGTATTAAATACCAAAAAAGATTTAAATGAAATCAAAGTTCTTTTGTTAGGAATTAGTACAGACCAAGACAATGTAGAATTAACAGACACAATTATTGTGGCTTCCTATAATCCCAATACACAAAAAGCTACTTTGCTATCCATCCCTAGAGATACTTATACCGGAAAAAATATAGCTAAAGCAACTGCGTATGAAAAAATCAATGCCTTATATGGTAGAAAACATAGACCAGACGAAACGTTAAAGGCTGTTAATGATATTACGGGATTAGGAATTGAATATTATGTAGTAGTAAAAACAGAGGCATTGATTAAATTAGTAGACGTCATTGGTGGTGTTACCTTTAATGTTCCAATCGATATGGATTATGATGATGAATCACAAGATTTGCATATTCATTTAAAAGCAGGAGAACAATTACTAGATGGTGATAAAGCAGAGCAATTAGTTCGTTTTAGACATAGTAATCCAGATAGATATGGAAGGATGACCTCTTATCCAGCAGAATATGGTGACAATGACTTAGGAAGGATGAGAACACAAAGGGAATTTATCATGCAAGTTGTAAAACAAACGGCTAAACCAGAAAATATCTTCAAATTGGGTGAAATATTAGACGTAGCCAAAGAAAATGTACTTACTAATATTGATTTCAATGTAGCCAAAGATTATATTCCTTATATCGTAGAGTTTAATACAGAAAATATATTGACAGAAACCTTGCCAGGAGAAGTACCAAATTTGAATAAAACAAACAACGTTAGTATTTTTGTTTATGATAAGGCAAAAACAAAAGCCTTAGTACAGGAGTTATTCTATGATAGAGATATCGTAGAAACAGAGGAAGAAGCGGAAGGAACAGTTACCAATGAAGAAGCAACTTCTGACATGACAGGTAAAGCAGAAGTATCCATAGAGGTATTAAACGGAAGCGGAAATACTAGTAATTTGCAAAAGGTGGTTAATCAATTACAAGGAGCAGGCTTTAAAGTTACTAGAACAGGAAGTACGAATACGACTGCTAAAACCACTATTGTTAATAAAAAAAATGTAAAAGAAGCATTATTGAAAGATATTAAAGACGTAATGGGAACAGCTACCATTGAAACAAGCGAGTCTAGTTCTAGTAAGGTGGATGTGACCATTATTATCGGAAAAGATTATTAAAAAGGATAAAGTTTAATATACCATTTAATATATTAAACTTTATCTAAAATTATCAATATCCTCTAAATTCATAGACATTTGTTTTTTTTCTGTGAAAGAACCTAAAGTAGACAAGTAAGACAATTAAAATACCAATACTAATTTCAATCAAATACTGGAACAACTTAGATTTTTCAACTGTATGAGAAGCAATTAAATCGGTTTTATATTCCAAGCCATCAATTGTATAAGAAACGATACCTAAGCTATCTCCTTGTTCGATAGGAGCCTGTATCTTTTCCTTTAAAGTAATGGTTGGTGTTAGCTCACTTCTTAATAAAGAATTATCGACTAAGGCATCAATAGAAGAAGCGGCTAATAAATCTAAATTTTTTGTATCTTTTGTACCTTTTTTTACTTCTATTTGTGAGACATTATCATTTTGATTTAGGATGGTTTTGATGGAATAATTATCATAACCATAATCGAGTAAAGTTTTTGTTTCAGAAAATCTAGTAGAAGTGCCATTAACAGTTTTACCCCCTAAAACAACACCAATAAGTTCAAGATTGTCTTTATAACTACAAGAAACAAGGCAATCTCCTGCTTGACTTGTATAACCAGTCTTGCCACAGGTTAAGTAAGGATAGTAATTACGGCTGTTGGGAAGTATCAATTCATTGGTTGAGGTGTATTTTCTAACTCCGTACTTATTAGTTGCAGGGATAGAGCAAGAAGCTTTACCAGCTAATTTTCTAAATTCTTCATTTTGAATACAGTATTGCATCATTTTGGCTAAGTCTTGTGCCGTTGTATAATGATTATCATCATGCATACCAAAAGCATTGGTAAAATGGGTATTAAGTAAGCCAAGTTCATTTGTTTTGGTATTCATCATGGAAACAAAGCTTTCTATAGAGCCACCGATATGTTCTGCTAAGACATTGGCTGCATCGTTAGCGGAATGCACCAATAAAAGTTGTAATAATTGTTCTACAGTTAGTTGTTCTCCAACTTGCAAGGAGGCAGAAGAGTAACCGTCTGGTATTGACATAGCAGCATCATAACTAACAGTGACAGTTTCGTTTAAGTCACAATGTTCTAAAGCAAGAATAGCTGTTACAATTTTTGTGGTGCTAGCTGGATACATTTTTTCGTTTGCCTTTTTTTCATATAAGATTTTATCAGTTTTATTATCTAGTAAGATAGCTGCTTGTGAAATCAATTCGGGTGGCTCAGAAGCAGCAAAAACGAAAGATGAATTTAATAAGATAAAAAAGGCTGCCATTAAGATTATCATTTGTTTTGGGAAGGTTAATTTTTGTTTCATTTTCTATTTCTCCTAACTTTTATGTATCTATCATATCCTATTTTTCCAGAATTTTCAATATATATTTTTATTTATTAAAAAGGAGGTAAATTTATGTATAATTTAACTAAAAAGCAAAAAATCGTATTAGGAATTTTAGTAGCCATTGTAGCTGGCTTTGTTTGCTACTATGTATATGCGAAAGATGAGGAAAGTAATCTAGAAAGTTTAAAAAGTAATTTGGAAACACAAGAAGAGGTGGTTGAGACAGAAGAAGAGAGATATAGTGATGATAGGATTTTGGTGCATATTTCAGGTGCCGTTAATAAGGAAGGTATTGTGGAATTAAAAGTAGGCAGTAGAGTAGCCGATGCTATTGATAAAGCAGGAGGAATTAAAGAAGATGCTGATATAGAGGAGATTAATTTGGCTTATCCTTTAGAAGATGGGATGAAGATTAGAATTCCAACGAAACAAGAAAAAAGCAAACAAACGAATGAAATTCAAGAAGAAAAAATAGAAAATTATGTGACGACTTCAAGTGGTGTTTCAAGCGAGGTTTCTGAAGATAAGAAAAGCAAGGAAAAGACACAGGTAAATATTAATACGGCTACACAAACTGAGTTAGAAACTTTGCCAGGAATTGGTCCATCTACGGCCATAAAAATTATTACGCATCGAGAGGAAAAAGGGAAGTTTTCGAAAACAGAAGATATTAAGGAAGTAAGCGGAATTGGAGAGAGCAAGTATCATAAAATAAAGGATTTAATTCGTGTGAAATGAAATCTTTTATTTGGTATTTGCTAAAAAATGAATGGAATTTTTAATAAACTCAATTTCCTTATTGGTTAGTTTGTTAAAATCAGTTGAAATATCTTCAATAAAGGAATTAAATCTATTTTCTAAAGCAGGATTTAATAGAATTCCAGTTGGTTGATTTAAAGCTTGGCAAATATCTAAAAAGATTAAAACATTAGGTACCTTATTACCAATTTCAATGTTATATAAATAATTAGGTGAAATGTTGCTTTTTTCTGCTAAAACTTCTCTAGTATAACCACACTTTTTTCGTGCTATGTAAATTTGTTCACCAATTTTTTTTATTCTTTCAAATCTTAAATCTTTTTCTTCCATAAGAACCTCCTAGCAATAATGATACTAATATTATAGTATTAACTTATATATGCTAAAACGAACAATAGAAACAAAAACGGACAAAAAACAACACGATAGTATTGACAAATTATTCCTAAAGAATTAAAATGGGGATAAGTTTATATCAAAAGATATATATTCATAAGAAAACAAAGGAGGAGTTTTTATGACAAAGAACAAAAAATTAATGATTTTAGGGATTGTTTTTACTTTTATGTTATTATTTACAAGTAAAGCAAACGCAGCAGAAACTTTTTCAACAAATGATGGAATTGTAGCTACTAAAATAGTAGAGGGGACGAATGGAAATATAGAATTTAAATTTAATAATATTCCATTAAATGCAGAAAGTACCTATGAGTGGGGAATTGGTAAGACGACTTCAAAAGAGGAGGTGACAAAATGGTATGCCTTAAATGACTTTAGTGGAACCAATAAAACTGCTAAAATTGATTTATTAGTATCTGAAAAAGAGGTTCTAAGTGTTTTGAGAACTACAAATGAAGCCTATCTTTATATTAAAGATACCAAAACAGGAACATTTGTAGTAGATGCGTTAAAGGTAGATTTGACTCTGCCACCTTATCATGCGTGTGAGTTGTATGAAGGAAATTGGGGGAAGTATTACTTTATTGGTGGAAACAGAGATGCTGTGATAAATGAGTTGAAAGGTGCAGTTTATAATATTAAAAGTGTGTCTTTTAAATTTGTAAAAATAACGGATGAAAATTTAATTCAAAAATATAATCAAGCTATTGATAATAAAACTTCTATTGAAGATGTTTTTTCGATTAAGGTAAGTGATATTGAAAAATTGACAGATTGGCAAAATTGTAGTAAAAGTATGAGCACTTATGAAGTCTATACAGAAATTGAAAAAGAAAAAGTTCCACAAGATGATGGATTGTATATTTTATATATGAAAGCAAAAGATAGTGATAGTAAAACAGTATATGGTTATAGAACTTGGCCATCAGGCTTAAAAAAAGTTCCAGTGGGAGGAAATAACAGCAATACAACTGGTTCTGGAAATAATGGAAGCACAGGAGGAACCCAAGGTGGACAAGCAACTTCTACGAATAAGGGAAATACTACAATAGTAGGAAAAACAGATACTACCACAGCAAAACAAATATTACCAAATACAGGGATAACTAAAATTATTATTTTTGTTATAGCAGTATTAGGAATAGCAGGAGTTATAGGATATATTAAATATAAAAATATACCAATAAAATAAAAATAAGGGGAGAAACAAATGAAAGAAAAGACATGGAACAAAGTAATACTAATCATTGCAGTAACATTTAGTATTATCTTAAGTAATACGCCAGTGTTTGCAGACGTTGGTGGAGTGCAAAGATATGATGGTTCAACAACTAAGTCTAGAACTTCAACTTCTTCTAAAAGTTCTGGAATTCCAGTGGGAGGGATTGTCATTATCGTTATCGGTGGTGGAACAATTCTATTTTTCTGGGGAAAGAAAAAAGGTATGGTAAAAGATATTGGAGATATTACTAAAATGGGAGAAGTGCTAAATGAATTTAAAAAGGAAGCAAATTTAGATGCCATCCTAAATCCACAAGCAGCACAGCAAGTAAATGTAGGAGAAAAAGTAAGACAAATTGACCCTATGTTTTCAGAAGAAAAGTTTTTGAATTGGACAAAAGACGTATTTGTTAAATTACAAACAGCTTGGTCTAAAAGAGAGTGGAGCATTATTAGACCTTTTGAATCAAATGAATTATTTGAAACACATGCAGCACAACTACAAGAATTTATTAAAGCAGGAAAAATCAATGTAATAGAAAGAGTAAGTGTGCAAAAGGCAACATTAAGTTCTTTTGTACAAGATGGCGACAAAGAAATTATTAAGGTTAACTTAGATGCTGTTATGAGAGATTATATTATAGACGAAAAAACAAACAAAGTATTAGAAGGAAAACCAAAAGAAGACCAATATATGAGTTATGTATTAACTTTCATGAGAAAAGCAGGTGTTAGAACACAAGAAGGAAAAAGTAATATGAGTACAACAAACTGTCCTAATTGTGGAGCACCAACACAAATAACGTCAGCAGGACAATGTGAATATTGTGGAAGTGTTATTACAACAGGAGAGCATGATTGGGTATTATCTAGTTTAGAAGGAAGAAGATAAAGAGAAAAAGGAGGAATAAAAAATGGGATTAATAAAAGCAGCAACAGGAGCCATAGGAGGAACTTTAAAAGACCAATGGAAAGAAGCTTTGCGATGTGACGACATGGGAAATGATATACTAATGAAAAAAGTAACGACGCCAACAGGTGTAATTTCGAATAAAAGTACAATTATTGTAGGTCCTGGACAATGTGCTATTATTTATGATAATGGAAGAGTTATTGATGCAACGGCAGAAGAAGGCGTTTATAATTTTGATAGTTCAAGTACACCATCTTTTTTTGCAGGACAATTTGGAGCGGTATTTAAAGAAATGTGGGAGCGTTTCACTTATGATGGAGCAAGTGCAAAAGAGCAATATGTATTTTTCTTTAATATTAAAGAAATCATAGGAAACAAATTCGGAACGCCAAATCCAGTTCCTTTTCAAGACTGGTCACACCCAATCCCGAATCAAATGACAGGAACAATGACACCTCTAAGAGTAGAAGTGAAATGTTTTGGTAAGTATACATTTAAAATCGAAGACCCATCTAAATTCATGAACGAAATTGCTGGTGTAGCAGATATTTATAGAAAAGATGAATTAATAGAGCAAATGAGGTCAGAAGTAATAGCGTCTTTTCAAAATGTATTAAATGAATTGGGAAATTCTATGCATAAAATCCCTGTGTTAGAATTGCCTAGTCAAACCGATGAGATTAAACAAATTATGGATGAAAAAGTATTTGATGAACCAATTCGAAAAAGAGGAATTAAGCTAGAAGGATTCGTAGTGGAATCAGTAACCTTAGATGAAGAATCAGAAAAGAAGATAGACCAATACGAACTTAGTTCTAATGCTAATATGCAACAAGGAACTTTAGTAGGGGCTTATGCTAATGCGGTACAAGATGCGGCTAATAACAGTAATGGTGCAGCCAATGGTTTTATGGGAATTGGTATGATGAATATGGCATCAGGAGGCATGATGGGTGGAGCAGTAGCTGGTCCATGGCAACAACAACAGCAACAACCACAAAATTCAAATACTGCACAAACAAAAGGTAATACTTGGACTTGCCCAAATTGCAATATAGAAGTAGCAGGAAAGTTTTGCCAAGAGTGTGGAAGTGCTAAGCCAGAGAAATCTTTTTGTTCAAATTGTGGCAAAGAAATAGCAAAAGATTCTAAGTTTTGCCCAGAATGTGGGCATCAAAAATAATGAGTAGGAGAGAAAACAAATGCAAAATATTATGGAAAAAATAAAAAATCCAGTTAGTAGTTGTTTAGAGAAAATAAGTCAAGAAGATTTAAAACAGGTTTAATAAAAGGAGCCATTATAGCAGTTGTTATGGCTATCATAAAGGCAATAAGTTTAGTGGTAACGACTTTTACCTATTATTGGGGATATTATGATGATTATGATTTTTCAGAAAGAATGGAAAGAGTATGGTATAGAGTAGGAGATTTAGAAGTATTTAGTGGATTATTTCAAAGTATTATCATGATAGCCATTGCTATTTCTGTAGTAGCTCTTATGCTTTTTGTAATTGCAAAAGTAGTAAAAAGTCCTAAGAAATATGAAGAGACATTATCCATGGTAAATAGTGTAACTATTCTATTGGGAATAGGGCAAATTATTCAAATGATAGTTTCACTTATTTATACTCCTTTAGGATTGATAGTAGGAATGACTGTTGGAACTTATGCCTTTTTTACCTTAATAGAAACTTTTAAAGAAAGTATAATGATAGATGAAAGTGATACTTTCGTATTAGCAAGTACAGGCGTTATTACTGCTACTATTACAATTATTATGATTTTAGTAACAGTGTTGCTAAAGGATAGTTTAGGAGATATTACCAAAATATTTAATCTAATGTAAAAGTACAAAGGCATTGATAGAGAAATTTATCGATGCTTTTTTCTTTTAGCAATACTTGACAAAATTGAGGGGACATAGTAAAATGTTAGCGAAGTCTAACAAAAGGAGATAATGATGAAATTAACGAGTTCGCAAGAAGAATATTTAAAAACAATTTATCTGTTAGAAAAAAATAATAAAAAAGTTAGAGTAACGGATATTGCTTTAAAACTAGAAATTACGAAACCTAGCGTAAATAAGGCTATTAACTTATTAAAAGATATTAAATTACTGGATTATAAAGCTTATGGGAATATTAATTTAACACAAGAAGGTGAAAAATATGCCATTGAAGTAATGAAAAAGCAAGATATTGTAACTATGTTTTTAGTAGAAATATTAGGAATTGAAAAAAGACAAGCAGAAATAGAAGCCATTGCCATGAAGCATGCCATATCAGAAAAAACGACTCAAAAGTTAAATCAATATATTACACAAATTATGAATTTAGGAGATTTAACGTGTGGCTATGATGAAAACAACGAAAAATGCAGGAATTGTATTAAAATAAAGGCCAAAAATAAAATGAAAACGGAGGAATAAAGATGCTATTAGAATTAGAAAATATATGCTTTGAAAGAGAAAATAAGAAAATACTAGATAACATTAATTTAAAGTTAGAAATTGGAAAATTTGTTGCTATTACAGGACCAAATGGTTCCGGAAAATCTACTTTGGTTAAAATTATTATGGGAATTGAAAAACCAGATACAGGAAGAGTTATTTTTGATGGAAAAGATATTACCAATTTAACAATTAATGAAAGAGCGAATTTAGGAATTAGTTTTGCTTTTCAACAGCCTGTCAAGTTTAAGGGGATAACGGTTTATGATTTGTTGAAAATAGCAGGGAAAAAAGATATGACAAAAATAGAAGCCTGTGAGGTATTATCTAAAGTAGGGTTATGTGCGAAAGAATATGTGGATAGGGAGGTAAATGCTTCTTTATCAGGAGGAGAATTAAAGAGAATTGAAATTGCAACTGTGGCATTAAGAGGAGCTAAATTAACGATATTTGATGAGCCAGAAGCAGGGATTGATTTATGGAGTTTTAGCAATTTGATTAATGTATTTGAAAAGATGGGAGAATTAATCAAAGGAACTACACTAATTATATCGCATCAAGAAAGAATTTTAAAGATAGCAGATGAAGTTATTTTGATGAAGGCAGGAAAAATTGAGGAAATTGGTGATAGTAAAGAGATTTTAAACAAGACATTTACTAAGTCAGAATGTTACAAAATTAAGGAAACAAATTAGAAAAATGGGGGAGAGTATGAACGAGAAAATAAGTCAAATGGATAAAGAACTTTTAAATGAAGTATCGAATTTAGAAAATATGGATAAAGGGGCTTATAACATTAGGAAAAATGGTCAGGGGATTGAAAGAAAAGTAACAGAAAATGTAAGAATTGAAACGAAGACAGATAAACCAGGTATTGATATCTATGTAAAAGAGAATACGAAATTTGAGTTTATTCATATACCAGTTATTATAACAGAAAGTGGATTAAATGATTTAGTGTACAATGATTTCTATATTGGGAAAAATGCAAAAGTTATAATTGTAGCAGGTTGTGGTATTCACAATGACCATCACAAAGATTCTCAGCATGATGGAATTCATCGATTTTTCTTAGAAGAAGGGGCTAGTGTGAAATATATTGAGAAACATTATGGAGAAGGAGATGGAGAAGGCAAAAGAATTTTAAATCCAGTTACAGAAGTGTATCTAAAAGATGGAAGTAGTATGGAAATGGAAAGTAGTCAAATTAAAGGGGTGGATTCTACGATTAGAGAGACAAAAGGAGAGTTAGGAGCCAATACAAATTTCGTAGTTTCGGAAAAGATTATGACACATGGAAAACAGTTTGCAAAAACTACTTTTAATGTTCAATTAAATGGGAAAAATGCTAGTACACATGTTACTTCTAGGTCTGTTGCAACAGACAACTCAGAGCAATTTTTTGTATCTAAAATTTATGGGAATAATCAATGTTTTGCTCATAGTGAATGTGATGCGATTATAAAGGACAAGGCAAAAGTAGTAGCGACGCCAGAGATTACGGCAAATAATGTAGAGGCTAATTTAATTCATGAGGCAGCAATTGGTAAAATTGCAGGAGAACAGTTGATTAAGTTGATGACTTTGGGGCTTTCAGAGAAAGAGGCTGAAGATGAGATTATTAATGGTTTTTTAAAATAATGCGAATTGGTAGATAAACTAGCATTTGCTTTTTAGGTTTGGCAAGTGCTTTTTATTTTCTATGAATATTTTTGCTTTTATTTAATATACTATTTGTGTAAGAGTTTTTATTTTTAGCTTTGCTTTCTCATATTTTTTTAAATTATTTTTGGCTTTTTGAAACGGATATGCGTAAAATACTTGACAAGTTGTTTTTATCGTAGTAAAATAAACATTGTTGATGATTTATTTTAATATCGCGGGGTGGAGCAGTTGGCAGCTCGTCGGGCTCATAACCCGAAGGTCGTAAGTTCGAGTCTTACCCCCGCAACCACAAATATTGTTAGAGTCGCAAGAGATTGTGGACTCTTTTATTTTTGCTGATAGTAAGTATTAGTGTTAATTAGCTGTAAATCGACAGAGATGCTTGAAAATATTGGAAAATTTATTGAGAAAAAGAGATTTTTATGATAAAATACTATTGATTATAAACATAGAAATTGAGGAGTATTATGAAAGAGGAAGATTTAAAGGGTTTAGAAAATAAATTATGGGAAGCAGCAGACAAAATGAGAGGAGCTGTTCCTGTTTCAAGTTATAAATTTATAGTATTAGGATTGATATTTTTAAAATATATATCTGACTCATTTGAAGAGAAGTATCAAGAATTAGTGGAAGAAGGATATGGATTAGAAGAAGATAGAGATTCCTATATGGCTGAAAATATATTCTATGTTCCAGCAAAAGCTAGATGGGAATATTTAAATGCACATTCTAAAGATGCCAATATAGGACAAATTATAGATGAAGCTTTAGAAGAAATTGAAAAAGAAAATCCAAGCTTAAAAGGTGTATTAATTAAACAATATAATAGTCCAGATTACAAAAATGTCAATCTAGGTGAATTAATAGACATATTTACTAATGTAAAAATAGGAAATAAAGAAGCACAAGATAAAGATATTTTAGGAAGAATATACGAATACTTTTTGGGTCAATTTGCTTCTAACGAATTACAAAAAGGTGGAGAGTTCTATACACCAGCTTGTTTAGTTAGAACAATGGTAGAATGTATAGCACCATATAAAGGAAGAATTTATGATCCTGCTTGTGGTTCTGGAGGTATGTTTGTTCAAAGTATGAAATTTATACAAAGACATCAAGGAAATATTAATGACTTGAATATATTTGGACAAGAAAAAAATCCAACAACATGGAAATTAGCTAAAATGAATTTAGCAATACGAGGATTGAACAACGAAGGATTAGGAAAATTTGCTGATGATACATTTCATAACGATTTGCATAAAGACTTAAAAGCAGACTTTGTACTAGCAAATCCCCCTTTTAATATTTCCGATTGGGGACAAGAAAAATTAGTAGATGATGTTAGGTGGAAATATGGAATACCACCAAAGGGAAATGCTAACTTTGCTTGGGTGCAACATATGGTGTCTAAATTATCTATAAATGGAAAAGCAGCAATTATATTGGCAAATGGTTCATTATCTAGTGATACAGGTGGAGAAGGAGAAATTAGAAAAAATTTAATAGAATCAGATTTAGTAGATTGTATATTAGCAATGCCATCAAATTTATTCTATACTGTAACAATTCCTTGTAGTATTTGGATATTGAATAGAAACAAAAAGCAAAAAGAAAAAACGTTATTTATAGATGCTAGAAATTTAGGAACTATGGTTACTAGAAAATTAAGAGAATTATCTGAAAATGATATAGAAAAAATAGCTAGTACTTATCATAATTACCAGAATAATGAAAATTATGAAGATATAGCTGGATTTTGTAAAATTGCTACAATGGAAGAAATAAAAGAAAATAATTATGTACTTACTCCAGGAAGATATGTTGGAACTGAAGAACAAGAAGATGATGGGATTCCTTTTGAAGAAAAAATGAAAGGTCTAACTGCTGAATTGAAAGAACAATTTGATGAGTCTCATAAGTTGGAAGATGAGATTAGGAAGAACTTGGAGGCTATTGGGTATGAAATTTAAAAAAGTACGATTGGGAGAAATAGCAAATTTTTCTCAAGGAAAGCAAGTTAGTATAAATGAACAATTTGAAAAAAAAACTAAAAATATGAAAAGGTTTGTTAGAATTGTAGATTATACAAATGTAGATGAACCTATGAGATATGTTAAAGATTATGGAGATAGATATTACGCAACAGAAGAAGAGGTCGTAATGATTCGTTATGGGAGTCAGACAGCAGGAATGGTGGCTATGGGAAAGGATGGAATAATAGCGAATAATCTATTTAAAATAAATTTAAATAATAATATAGTTCTTAACAAATATCTGTTTTACTATTTGTCTCAAAAAAAGATATTTAACTATCTAAGAAATTCTCAATCATCGTCAACAATGCCAGCAATTAATTTTAGCATATTGAATAGTATGGAATTAAGTATTCCTACAATAGAAAATCAAAATAAAGTTATTTCTATATTAAATAGTATAAATAAAAAAATAGAATTAAATAATCAGATAAATGATAATTTGTTAGAAATAATAAATTGCTTATACAAAGAAACTTTTAATGATATACAAGTTTATGATAAAGCAGAAAATATTGCAAATATTACAATAGGAAAAACACCACCTAGAAACGAAAAAGAGTGTTTCACTACTAATGCAAATGATATGAAATGGGTTTCTATATCAGATTTAGGGAAAAGTGGTACTTATATCTTTAATACTTCTGAAAGATTAACAATGGAATCTGTTGATAAGTATAATGTAAAAATAATACCAAGAGATACCATAATATTAAGTTTTAAATTAACTATTGGAAGAATTGCAATAACTACTGAAAATATGGCAACAAATGAGGCAATAGCACATTTTAATTTGAATAATGATGATATGAAATATTATTTATACAGTTATTTGAAAAACTTTGATTATGCAAGGTTGGGAAGTACATCATCAATAGCAACAGCAGTTAATTCTAAAATAATTAAAGCAATGCCAATAGGAATACCAGATGAAAAAGTATTAAAAGAATACAATGAAAAGGTAGAGAGTATGTTTGAAAAAGTGTTAGAAAATGAAAAAGAAAATCAAACTCTTGAACAACTACGAGATACAGTACTACCAAAGTTAATGAATGGAGAAATTGACCTAGAAAATATAGAAATTTAACTCATACAAATAGTTATAGGAGGAGATATGGACGAGAAAATATTTTATCATATACATAAAATACAGAATAATTATTCAGAAGAAATATGGAAAATAAGTAACAAAATTATTATAGGGAAAGAATATAATTATTTCTTTAAACGAGCAATTGAGTTTGAACCCAAGTTTTCTAAAATAGAGACAATCGAAAATGTACCATGGAAAAATGTTTACGAACATTATAAAATAAATAATCAATTAACGCCAGAAAATGTTTATATGTTACTTGATTCTGCAAGTTGCTTTATATCAGAATATCAAATGCTGATAAGAGAGATTGGTTATGAAGAAATAAGAAAAAGTGAATTTAATTGTAAGCCAAGTAGACAAAAATGTATATGGCTATGTAAAGAAGAACAATTAGAATATTGGAAAGGAAACATAGGAAAACCTTTTAAAATATTTAAAGTAAAAATTGAAGGACAAGCTTTCAAATCTAATAATGATTTGATTGTTTCACCAAGTGAATCATATAATAAAATAGTTAAAAAAGCAAAGGAATATTGGAACTATGAAGGAAAATTTGAAAATGAAAAAGATGAATATTTATATGTGGGAAATTTAGAAATATTAGAGGAACTATAAGGAGGCAACTATGTTTAATGAAGAAACTCTAGAAAAAGTAACAATGGAAATATTACAAAATCTAGAATATAAATGTATCAATGGATATGAAATGGAAAGAACTGACTTTTCAAAAGTATTATTAGAAGAGGATTTAATTCAAGCAATAGAAAAAATAAATAAAGGAATTAAAAATGAACAAATACAAGAAGCAGTAAGAGTAATCAGAATTTTAGACCATAACAATACTATTTTAAATAACAAACAATTCACAAAATACCTATTAGAGGGAATTTCTATACCAATTCAAGAAAATGGAGAAACAAGATACAAAACAGTAAAAATAGTAGATTTTGATAACATTTCTAACAATACATTCAAAGCAATAAACCAATATACAATCATTGAACATAGTGAAAAAAGACCAGATATAATTATATTTATAAACGGAATGCCTCTAGTTGTGGTAGAATTAAAATCAACAGTAAGAGAAGAAGTAAAATTAGAAGATGGCTATCATCAATTAAAAGGCTATCAAAAAGTACATATACCAAGTTTATTCTATTATAATCAATTTATGATCGTAAGTGATGGCGTACAAGCAAGAGCTGGAACAATTACAAGTCCATGGAGTAGATTTTCAGAATGGAAGAAAGCCCAAGATACAGATGAAGTAAAAGAAAATATGCCAACACATCAAACACTATTCAACGGAATGCTAAGAAAAGATAGATTATTGGATATTATAAATAATTTTATATTATGGAGTGATGACAACAAAATATTATCAGCTTACCACCAATATTTTGGAGTGAAAAAAGCAATAGCAAGCACAGAAAAAGCAATTAATAATAAAACAGGAAAAGCAGGATTATTATGGCACACACAAGGAAGTGGAAAAAGTTTTTCTATGGTATTCTATGTAGGAAATATGATTAAAGTGTTAAACAATCCAAGTATTGTAATTGTAACAGATAGAAATGACTTAGATAATCAGTTATTTACAACCTTTGCTAAATGTTTTGACTATTTAAAACAAAAACCAGTTCAAATAGAAAATAGAAAAGATTTAGAAGATAAATTAGAAGGTAGAAAATCAGGTGGAATATTCTTTACAACCCTTCAAAAATTTGAAGAAGAAACAGGATTATTTAGCGAAAGAGATGATATTCTAGTTGTTGTTGATGAAGCCCATAGAAGCCATTATGGATTGGATGCCACGATTAAATTCGATAAAAAGAAAATGGAAGCATACAAGAAATTTGGAACAGCAAAATATCTTCATGTTGCCTTTCCAAATGCAACCTATATAGGTTTTACAGGAACACCTGTAGAAACAAAAGACAAATCGACAACAAATATATTTGGAGATATTATAGATACCTATGATATGACACAAGCAATAATGGATGGTTCAACAGTACCAATTATGTATGAATCCAGAATGGCAAGAGTAGGACTAAATCAAAAGTTATTAGATGAAATTGATGATTACTATCAGTATCTTGAAACAGAAGAAGGTGTAGAAGATTATAAAATAGCTGAATCTAAGAAAACAATGGCAACCATGAAACAAATAATAGAAGACCCAGACAGATTAGAAATGATAGTAGAAGACATTATTAAACATTATGAAGAAATAGAAGCTACAGTTGCTAATAAAGCAATGGTAGTAGCTTATTCAAGACAATCTGCTTATACAATGTACAACAAATTTTTAGAACTAAGACCAGATTGGAAAAATAAAGTGAATATGATTATAACATCAAACAACAAAGATGATGAAGAAATGCAAAAAGCAATCGGTTCTAAAAAGGATAAAAAGCAACTAGAAGTAGACTTTAAAGATATGAATTCAGAGTTTAAAATAGCAATTGTAGTTGATATGTGGCTAACAGGATTTGACGTTCCAGGACTTGGTACAATGTATATAGACAAGCCTATGAAAGCACATAATTTAATGCAAGCAATAGCAAGAGTAAATAGAGTCTATAAAGACAAAATGGGTGGACTTATAGTAGATTATATAGGATTAAAAAGATGGCTATTAGATGCATTAAAAACCTATACCAAAAGAGATCAAGGAAAAGTTATTGATAATAGTGAATTAGTAAAAGTATTAATGGATAAAGTAGAACTAATAAGAGATTTATTTAAAGATTTTCATTATTCACATTTTGCAACAACGACAGATAGTGATAAATATGAAATTATTATGGCAGGAAGTAACTGGATATTAGAAACAGAAGAAACAAAAAAAGCATTTATGAGATATAGTTATGATGTAAAAAGCTTATATTCCCTATGCACAGGAACATTATCGCAAGAAATAAAAGATGAAATACTATTCTTTATATCTGTTAGATCCTTTATTTCAAAATTATCTGGAGAAAAAATTGATGTAAAAGAGATTAACAAAAATGTAGCAGAAATGTTAGAAAGAGCAATACAAGACGATGAAATGTTACAAGTAGGTGAAATACATAACAGTAATAGACTTTCACTATTAAGTGATGAAATATTAAATAAACTAACAAAAATGCAAAAAAAGAATATTGCAGTAGAAATTTTAAATAGAGCTTTAAAAGAATATGTAGAGCAAATTGGGAAAGAAAACATTGTATTAATGGAAAAGTTTTCTACTAAATTTCAGAAAATAGTAGCAACCTATAATGAAAGGACAAGTGTAGAAGATTTAGAGAAAATTATTCAAGAAATGATTAACCTAAAAAATGAAATAGAACAAGAATTAAAAGCAGGAAATGAATACAATTTATCTTCAGAAGAAAAAGCGTTTTTTGACGCTCTTCGGAGATGATCCCGAAGTTAAAGAATTAATGAAAGATGATGTACTAGTTCAAATAGCAAAAGAATTAGTTGAAACAGTTAATAAAAATATGACCATTGACTGGGACGTTAGGAAAGATGCTAGAGCAAGAATGAGAATTGAAATTAAGAAATTATTAATTAAGTACAACTATCCACCAAATAAAAGTGAAAAAGCAGTTCAAACAGTTATTAAACAAGCTGAATTGAAATGTAAAGGGATGATAGAATAAGGAGCGAACTAAATTGAATACAAATAGTACTAATAAGCTAATAGAAATATTAGATAGAAAACAAATTAAATTTGAAAAAGGAGAAAAGCCTCTATTCAAAAAATATAGTTATTATCAAGTAGTAAATGCATATAAAGATTTATTTGTTAAGGACATAGAATACATTGATGATATAAAGAACAATATCTCAAATGGTACGAATATAGAATTTTATAGAAGTGCGTTTAAAATAAAACCTGATATAGAAGATAAAGATTTATATGAAAATATATGTAATAAAATATGCGATAAATATGGATTAAAAGCTAATAATTTAAAAGAAAAGGAAGCAGATATTAAGCAAATTAAATATCATCTACATATTTATGGAAAAAATGCAAAATATGGTGATTTTGTAAGAATGTATAAATTTGAACATGAATTAAGATTGATGTTATTAAAGTATACACTTATAATAGAAGAAAGTATGAAAAATATATTTATTTCCTATTTAAATGATAATAATTCACCAGCAGATTACTTAGTTAATATGGATAATTATAATACATCATCAATAAGAAATAAAGCATTTGACACAATGAAATTAATAATAGGAAAATATGATAATTTAAAATCAAAACCAATAAAAAGAAAAAGAGACCAAAATATAACAGTTCCATATTGGATTATTATAAATGAACTTGCAATGAATCAAACATATTATGCGATAGCAAATTTGAAAGAAGAAGATTCAAAAGGAATATTTTTAAGATGCACTAATTTTTTTACACAATTAAATATTTCATCTGAAAACAAAGGAAAAAATCCTAAGCAAATTCAAAAAGAAAAAGAACAAATTAACATGTTTAAGACAATACTATGTTATTTAGGAGAATTTAGAAATATGTTAGCACACAATCAACCTATTTATTGTTATAACATAGATTCATTTGATATAAATAAACAAGTAAAATTCAAATATGAATTACCAAAAACAAAAGCAAACAAGAGTGATAGAAATGGAAAAAAATTATCAAAAATGCAACAGCAAATTAAAATAAATGCTGAACTAATGTATAGTCTCTCAGAATATTTTGGAAAAGACAACTTTAATGCTAACAATTATACAAATTTAAACTTATCAAAAATTATTTATATTCTGTATAAAATGCTAAAAAACATTGATAAAAATACAAATTTTTATGATGAATTAAAGCAAATATTTATAAAATATAATATTATTTTAAATATAAATTATACTGAAATCGAAAACGTAGAAAGTTGTTTGGAACTATTAGAAAAAGTAAAACAATTAGATGAATTTGAGTTAGATAATACAAAAATAATAGAAGATATTGAAAATAAAAAGGCATATAAGAAAAACTTAAAAAGCCAGGAAAAACAATTTGAAGGTATAAAAAAAGAAATAATTAGACAAGCAAATAAAGTAAAGGTTGTAATAAAAAAATCAAAATATGTACCATTTACAGAGTCGAAAAGATATACACAATTTACTGGTATCGACTATAAATTCTTTAATAATATTTTATAATTATGAATAAATTTTGAAAAAAAACATAAAAATATTGTATATATGTATTTACAATTATTTTTATTTATTGTATAATATATATGTAATTAAATTCCGCAACATGCGGGGGGAGAAGTTAGTTGCGACTACTTCTCTCTTTTGTTTTATAAAAAAAGAACTATCAGGCTCTTTTTCTAACTTAAATTAACACTATCAATCAATATCTCTTCTAATGATTCTACAAGATTTTTCAAAAAATGTGATTTTATAGCTAAAAATGTTTCTAAAAATGTGAGAAACTCTATTGAAAACTTCCCAAAAATGTGATATGCTATTATAAGAGGAGGTAAAAAATTTATGGAACGATTAAAAAGAAAAATTGATAATTACCTTATTAAATGGAAAAATAATAGTAATAAATTACCCCTAATAATAAAAGGTGCTAGACAGATTGGAAAAACAAATGCCATAAGAAATTTTGGAGAGAACAATTATAAAACCTTTGTAGAAATAAACTTTGCGCTTCAACCACAATTTAAAACAATATTTGAAGAAGGTTTTGAGGTAGATAATATAATAAAAAATATAACATTGAAAATGCCAGAACTAGAACTAAATGAACATGATACCTTAATTTTTTTTGATGAGATGCAAGACTGTGTAAGCACAGCAACTTCATTAAAAGCATTTAGAGAAGATGGCAGATATGACATTATATGTTCAGGATCCTTAATGGGAATAAATTATAAAGAAATTGAATCAAATAGTGTCGGCAATAAAGAAGATTATATCATGAATTCTTTGGATTTTGAAGAATTTCTATGGGCTAAAGGATATACGGATGAACACATTAATGATTTATATAAATGTATGATAGAATTAAAACCATTAAGTGATATACAATACAATGTAATGATGTCTAATTTTAAAGAATACATGATAGTAGGAGGAATGCCTGCAATCGTAAATCAATTTGTTACCAATAAAAATTTTAGTGGTATCTTAAAAATGCAACAACAAATTTTATTAGATTATGAAGAAGATATAACAAAGTATGCAGGAGGACTAGATAAAACAAAAATATTAAACTGTTATCGAAAAATACCAGTATTTTTAGGCAATGAAAATAAGAAGTTTCAAATATCTAAAATAGCAGATGGAGCTAGAAATAGAGAATATGTTGGCGTAGTTGAATGGCTTGCAAATGCTGGAATAGTAAATATTTGTTACGCAATGGAACAAGCAAGTCTACCATTAAAAGGAAATTACAATCCTGATAATTATAGATTATACTTTGCAGATACTGGATTATTAATTGGATCATTAGATGAAGAAGTTCAAGATGACTTAAGAAATAATGAAAATATGAATACTTATAAAGGTGCTTTATATGAAAATATAGTAGGAGATATGTTAGTAAAAGCAGGATATAATTTATATTTCTATAGAGACGATTATAAAAAACTTGAAATGGATTTTATGGTTAGAGATAGAAATTCTTTAATTCCTATTGAAGTAAAAGCAAATGATAATGCGACAATTTCACTTAATAATTTGATCAGTAACAATTTATACAAAGATATTAAATATGGAATAAAATTATGTAATAGAAATATAGGATTTAACGGCAAATTTTATACTTTTCCCTATTTCTTAACCTTTCTTTTGAAAAGATATCTAAAAGAAAAATAAAAATATGAAAGGTGGGCAAAGAGAAGTTTTTCAAAAAATTCTTTTTACCCACCTTCAATTTTAGGAATAAACCTAAGAATTTAAAGCATTATTCAGCAACTTAACAGCATCACTAAACCTAGTCCTATAATATTTCTCATTCCAATAAATACAATGTTGTAAAAAATCATCACGCAAATCATCTAAAACATCAGAAACATAATCCTTTTTAGAATCCAAAGTAGCATCCAAAATCCTATCAGCAAAACATCAAACTTAAGCAAATGCCTTTTATCTTCCTCACTCAAATTAGTTTCCAACTCTTCAGACCTAAAATCCAGCCAATGTGTCATCAAGTCATTTTCACTATCTAAATTATTATTTATACTTTCAAAACAACAAAAACATTTTTTATTCATAATCAAAACCTCCGTAAATTTATTTTTATAAAATTAAATGCTAATTAAATTAATCACAAGCATTACAAAATTTTTTTCAAAAATTTTGTATACTTAGGTTGCTAAAAAATCATAATAGCTTAAATATAATTGGGCTCAATTTGGGCACACGATTCCCAAAAACGAACCCAAAATCACATAAATTTACAAAGTACAAAAATTGGGCACACCAAATATACCAACAAAAACCGACAAAAGCCTTGTCTACCAATCGTTTGCAAAAATTACTCATAAGCCGAAGGTCGTAAGTTCGAGCCTTATAGTAGAAATCAAAGAATTGACTAAAATCTATTTTTTAGAATTGGGAACAGTTTTGAAATTTTTTATGTATTTAATAGTATACTTTAGTATTCTAAGTTATATTGAAATTGAAAAAAATGGAACTAATTTATCTACATTTTTATATGTAAGTAAAGTAGTATTTGTGAATAGAACGATGTCAAATTTTTTAATTGACTAGGTGTTTTGAGATTCTTTACAAAATGCCTTTTTAAGAAGAATATTGATAATATTTAAAACCTTTCTTAAAATCGATATCTGGCCGTCCTAAAACTTAATACCTATATTATTCTATGCGTACTAATAGGTTAATGAAAGAATAGTTTGAAATTTAATTTCTTCATCTTCTAAAGCTGATAATAATTGTTTACAGGATAAACATCAAGTTTAATTTGAGGTATTTCGTGTTTAGATAGCTTAATTCTATCTACTGGACTAATTGGTAAAAAGATGAGAATATTCTACTTTCGACAAAAATAAATTAAGAAAAAAAGATTTCTGGAAGAGAAAATAGTAATATAAAAATTCTTCCAAGAAATTGTTGAACAAATTTGTAATATATTGTATAATAATGAAGAAAAATATAAGTTGGAGAAATAGATGATTAGATATACTTGTAGTAATTGTAATGATATAGAATGCGAGACTAGTATATGTCCTGTTTGTAATCAAAGAACACAAATTAGTAAATCAGAAATATATTGGTGTGAAAATTGTAATATTCCTAATTATGATAGACAATGTTCACTTTGTAACAAAGAAGGTAAATATATAGGAACAGATATTAGACCTGTATTTGCTGAAGAAAGATTGTTATTTGAAATATTGAGAGGAGAATCTTTTAAATATATAAATGATTCAATGTGGTATACTAGTGGAAATAATTATATAATTGGTGGAAAAAAAGTTAAATTATCTATAAAGAAAATTTTAAGTAAAGTTAACCATAAAGATATAATAGAAAAAATTGAAATAGAAAGTAAGAGAAATCAAAAATATGTAGATGAATTTTATGAACAAGAGCATATAAAAAAATTTGTACAGTCTAATAAGATTAGATTGAATTATATAATGAATGAAGCAATAGAATACATAAGAAGTCAATCTAAAAATTATAAATCAGATGAGATGTTTATATCTTTTAGTGGTGGTAAAGATTCAACAGTGACTAGTGATATCGTAATGAAGGCTTTAGGGAGAGAAAACATTATACATATATATGGAGATACAACATTAGAATATCCTACAACAGGAGAGTACATAAAAAGATTTAAAGAAGAACATAGACATACACCTATGCTAGTAGCAAAAAATAAAGAGCAAAACTTTAATGAACTTTGCAAAGTAATAGGACCACCTAGCCGAATGATGAGATGGTGTTGTACTATTTTTAAAACGGGAGCTATAACTAGGAAAATAGATACAACGTTCAGAGAAAAGAAAAATATACTGACATTTCAAGGAATTAGAAGAAATGAATCAATAGCAAGAAACAAATATGATAGAAAAAGTAAAGATTCAAAAATAGCTAAACAAATAGTTATTTCACCTATAATAGATTGGCTTGAATTTGATATTTGGTTATACATATTATCAAACAAAATAGATTTTAATGATGCGTATAAACAAGGATTTTCTAGAGTAGGCTGTTGGTGCTGTCCTAATAATGGTTCATGGGCTGAATTCCTTTCTTCAATATATATGCCAAAAATGTATGATGAATTTAAAGAAATTTTAGTAGATTTTGCGAAGTCAATTGGAAAACCTGATCCATTAGAATATATTCAAGAAGGAGGTTGGAAAGCAAGGCAAGGTGGAAATGGACTTGAATTTAGCAAAAATGCAATAGTTGAATTCAAGCCATGTGCACTAATAGAGAATACTATAAATTTTGAATTAAATAAAGAGATTAACGAAAATTTATATGAACTATTTAAACCTTTTGGAATTATAAATGATACAATAGGAAATAAGAGATTAAATGAAATATATGTATTAAATAAAAAAACAAATGAGCCAATATTAAAATTAACAGGAAAGAAAGGTCAAAGAACATTAAAAGTTTCAATCTTGAAATTTATAGGTCCATTTAAAGATATTAAATCATCAGAAATATTAATAAAAAATCAAATAACTAAATTTCAGACTTGCATAGGTTGTCTTGCATGTGAAAGTAATTGTAAATTTAATGCCATAAAAATTACGAATATAGGTACTAATAAAGAAATTAATTATAAGATAAATGAAAATAAATGTGTAGGTTGTTTAGAATGTGTAAAACACTTTTCGGGAGGGTGTTTTATGAAAAAAGTATTACGTACTAAAATAGGAGAGTAGAATATGAAGAATAAAGTTAGGTTAAAAGGTCATGAGAGTTTTTCGATAAGAGAAGGTTGGCTTACAAAAGGTATATTTGAGATAAGTAAGAATCCTAAAATCTTTTCAGAAAAAAATTTGACTGATATATTTGGTATTGGGACGAATATGGTTAAATCATTGAAATATTGGTTAATAGTTTCAAATTTGATTGTAGAAGATAAAAAAAGTGGATATGTGTTAACTGAATTAGGAGAGTTAATAAAAGAAAAAGATCCCTATATTGAAGATATATTCAGTTTATACTTTATACATACATATATAGTCAAAAATGAAGAAAGAGCTTTAATTTGGAATCTATTTTTTAATAAATGTAATTTAACAGAGTTTTCCAAAAGTGAGTTACAAGCAAGGATAGAGTATATATTAAAGAGTAATAATTTAGAATATAATGTTAAAATTTTAAATGATGAAATTTCTGCACTATTAAAAACATACACAAACGAGCAGAAAAATGACACACCTGAAAATAATTTTACATGTCCGCTGGTAGAATTAAAATTAATTAAAAGATTAGACAAGGATAGATATATTAAAGAAAAATCATCAATTAATAATTTAGATCCGTATGTTGTATATTGGGTATTGATAAATCAAGCAAAAGAAAGAGATAGTATTAATATAGAGGAATTATTGAAAGAAGATAATTCTGTAAGCAAACTATTAAATTTAGACAAGCTTTTGCTAAATGATTATTTAGATATTTTAAAAAGGATGGGGTTAATTACATTAAATAGAACAGCTGGTTTGAATATGGTATATATAAATAAAAAATATACTTTAAAAGAAATATTTGAAAGATACTTTGGAAAGGAGAAATAGCATTGAAATACTCTAATATAGTAGAAATTAATGAAAATTTTCAATATTCAATAAATTTACAATTTGATATTAATAATATAAATAAAATAAAAGAGTATATACCAACTAATGATAGTTGTGAAATATTAGAATACTATATAGATAGTATTTTAGGTAATGCTAGTAAATCTACTACATTAGTAGGACCATATGGAAAAGGAAAATCTCATCTATTATTGGTTTTAATTACAGTGTTAAATAATTATAATGAGGAACAAAAAGAAATAATTAATGAATTATTAGAGAAAATTAAAAAAGTAAATAAATCTTTATATTCTAAGTTATTTGAAATAAGAAAACAAAAATTAAAATATATGCCAATTATTATAAATAGTAATTATAGTAACATGAATCAGGCATTCCTATTATCAATGTCAGAAGCTTTAGAAAGAGAAGAAATTGAAGATATAGTTATTGATACATATTTTGATGTAGCTATAAATATTATAGAAAAATGGGAAAAAGAAGATTATAAAGAGGTACTAAAGAAGATAAATAAATGCTTACAAAAAGAAGGGAAGAACATAACTGAGTTAAAAAATAAATTAAAGACATATGATGAATCAAGCTATAAATTATTTAAATCAGTTTATAGTTGTGTTATGCATGGTATAGAATTTAATCCATTAGTCAATACGGATTTAGTAAAATACTATAGAGATATAAATTATAGAATAAAACAACATGGATATAATGGTATGCTAATAATATTTGATGAATTTAGTAAATTTTTAGAATATGTTGGCAATGAAAATATGATGAAAGATTTAAAAATCATACAAGATTTTGCGGAAATCGCTACAAGAACAGGGAAAAGTGAGCAAATTATATTCTCATGTATTACACACAAAACAATTAATGAATATATAAAAGACTTAAAAGAGAATAAAGTAAATGCTTTTAAGACAGTAGAAGGAAGATTTAAAGAAATAAGATTTAATAGAAGTATGGAACAAAATTATGAAATTGTTTCTCAAACTATTTTAAAAAAAGCAAGATTTTCAGAATATATACAAAATAAAATGAAAGAAAAAAAGAAATTTTATGATAAAATTCAAGAGGAGTTTTCGTTTGTTAGAATCGACAAAAATAAAGAAGTTATATATGAGGGTTGTTATCCTTTAAATCCGATAACAGTATATTCCTTGATACAACTAAGTGAAGAAATAGCACAAAATGAAAGGACATTGTTTACTTTTTTAGCAGATGATGATATAAATGGATTTAAATATTTTATAGGCAATAAAGAAGATGAAGAATTATTCAATATAGACAAAATTTATGACTATTTTTATAGCATATTAAAAAAAGGAAGTAGTCAGTATGTTAAAGAGATTTGGACTAAAGCTGAAAATGCTATAAATAAAATAGATGATGAAGAAGACAAGAAGATATTAAAGGCAATAGCAATTATATATATGATAAACAAATTTGAAGAAATACAGCCAAAAGATAATACCTTAATTTTAGCTTTAGATATGGAAGAAAAGGTATTTAAGAAAAGAATTGATAATTTAATAGAAAAAGGAATCATAAAAAGAAAAAAGATAAATGGGGTATATGATTTTTGTACAGTATATAATAGAGAAATATTAAAAGATATAGATAGATTAGTAAAAGCAAGATTTTCAGAAATTAATGAAAAAGAATCCCTAAATAAAATTGTTAATTTAGGATATGTAATTCCAAGAAGATATAATCAGGAATTCAAAATGACAAGATTCTTTAAAATGTTATTTATATCTGAAGATGAACTAAACAATATAAGATCATTTAAGGTAATCGAAGAAGAAAATTTTAGTGATGGTTTGATATTAAATCTTATCAAAAAAAGTAATAATACAGATAAATTAAAAGAGAAAATTGAACAAATAAATGACGAAAAAGTTATATTAAGAGTTCCATCAGAAATATTTTCGCAAGATTTATTTCAAGCACTAAAAGAATATGAAGCAATACAGTATCTAAAAAATATAGAAGATAATGAAGAAGAAATAAGCAGAGAGCTAAATTTAATAGAAAATGAAGAAATAGAATTAATACAAAATGAGATTGAAAAGAAATTAGAGCAGCACAATATTAAAGAAATTTATTATTTAAATAGAATCATAAAACATGAAAAACTAACAACTCTAATTTCGAATATTTGTGAGGAAGTATATCCAAGTACTCCTATAATTAATAATGAAATGATGAACAAAAATGAAATTTCCGTTCAAATGCGAAAGTCAAGAGAAATTGTGATTGATGCAATTTTAAATGCAGATAAAAATATAATAAAGAATGACACAAGTGCTGAAGCTACAATATATAAAGCCATAGTACAAAAGAAAGATAATGAAGATATAAGACATATATTAGAGGTAATAAAGAAATTTATAAAAAATGCAGAAGATAAAGGTAGAACCACCATAGAACAATTGTGCAAAATTCTACAAGACAAGCCATATGGAATAAGAAAAGGTGTATTGCCAATATTGATAGCTATTTCTATAGAAGAATATGGTGAGAATATAGTTTTATATTATCAAAATAAAGAAATAGATATTAGTGGTGAGAATATTTCAAAAATGATTGAAGAACCAGAAAAGTATTATATATATATTGAAAAAGGAACTTCAAATAAGATGAATTTTGTATCAAATTTATTTAAAATATTTGAAATAAAAGAGACAGAAAATTATAGAAATAACATTAAATTATTAACTAGTGAAATGAAGAAGTGGATTTTATCTTTACCTAAAATAGCGAGAGAGGTATCGACTACTAATTCTATAATCTTCAAAAATTCATATATAGAAATAAAAAATGATTTATTAAAACCAGATATGAATAATAATGAATTTTTATTTCAAAAAATTGAAAGAAGTTTTGGGGAAGAAAATTATGAAAGTTTAACAAAAGATATGTCTTCATTTAAAAATATATATGATAATTATTTAAATAAATATATCGATGCTTTGATTTATGACTTCAAAGAAAAATTTGAACATAATTCGACGAGTAATTTAAATATAATTTTAAATAATTGGAATAAAACAATAAATCCACAAATAAAAGAAACAGTTATAAGATTGGAAATAAAGAGGCTATTCGATTACATAAGTAATTTGAATACTTATAATGATAGAGAAATTATTGAAGATATATCAAATATAATAGTTGGAAGGTATATAGAAGATTGGCAAGAGGATACATATAATGAATTTTTTGAAAGATTAAACAACATATTTGATGAAATAAAGAAAATAGAAAATTCTGATTTAGGGGAACAAGAAAGAATTTTAATTTCAGATGGAAAAGGACAAATTCAGAAATATATAAATTCTTCAGAAATAAGTTTGTTAGGGAAAACATTAAAAAATAATATTGAAGATTCATTAGAAGAATATGGTGATGCAATTTCAGAAAGCGAAAAAATTAGAGTATTGTTACAACTAATAAAAAAATATATGTAGGAAGAGGAGGTAAAAATGATTTATTTTGATAATGCAGCTACAACATATCCTAAGCCAGAATGCGTGTATAAAGCATTAGATAAAGCTAATAAAGAAATGGCATTTAATGCAGGAAGAGGTAGTTACAGGAAAGCAAAAGAAGTATCTATTAAAATTGACGAAACAAGACAACTGATAGCAGATATTATTAAGGCAGATAAAAATAACGTTATATTTAAAACTTCTGCTACAAGTGCTCTAAATAGTATTATATTAGGATTAAATTGGGATAAGGGTGACAATATTTATGTTTCACCTTTTGAACATAATTCTGTAATGAGACCACTAGAGTATATTAAGCAAAAATTCAATGTAAATATAATTGTATTGCCATTTGACAATAGATCCTGGAATATAAGTGATGACGCATGGGATATGTTTACCTTAAAAAAACCAAAATGTATTATATGTTCTTCAAAAAGTAATGTTACAGGGTACAAGCTTCCGATAAGCAAAATTTTTAAAGAAGGTAAGAAATATAATTCCATAAATCTTCTTGATGCATCTCAATCATTTGGAATAGATACAGACATCACAAAAGAGAATACGGATTTTATTGTATTTGCAGGTCATAAATCATTATATGCAAGTTTTGGAATAGCTGGATTTATAAAGTTAAATAATATAGACTTAGAAACGATCGAATTTGGAGGAACTGGTTCAGATAGTTTAAATCTTAATATGCCAGAAGAATCACCTAATAAATATGAATCTGGTAGTAAAAATACAGTTGCTATTATGGGATTAAATGAAAGTTTAAAATGGTTACAAAATACAAATGTAGAAGAAAGAGAAAAAAAATTAACAGAATATCTGTATGATAAATTAAAAAATATACAAAAGGTTATAATATATGTCCCTACTGATGAAAAAAAATGTATTGGAATTGTATCAATAAATATTGAAGGATATAGTGCTGATGAAGTGGGAAGTATACTAGATGAGGAATTTGATATTGCAGTAAGAACTGGATATCACTGTGCACCATTTATTCACGATTTTATTGATTCCCTACGTTTTAATGGAACAGTGAGAATAAGCTTAAATTATTTTAATTCTAAGGAAGATATTGATAAGTTAATTGAAGCTTTGGAAACTTTATAAAAGGAGAAATAGTAGTATATGAATACTGAAAAAATTAAGACCTACTTGCAAAGAACAACTCCAACTAAATTAAGTAGTTTCATAGGTAAAGAGAATATGGAATTATTAGTAGAATGTAATTTTAATAATGTCGAAAATATATTATCAAGTAAAAACTTATGTGATATGTTATTAGCTTTAAAGGGTGAAAAGATATTTGAAGATTTAGAAATAAGGACAGAATTGCTAAGACAATTATCTGATGAAGAAATTATTAAATTAGCAGATACTATGCACAAACAATTCAAAGATAATTCTGATATTAATAACATTATAGAAGAGTTTGCTAATACTAAATGGAAGATTTCTAAAGTAGTTAAAGTTTTTCTAGATTTCTTCGAAATTGACGCTGATAAATATTTTAAAAGAGATGACTATTCTTACGAAGTATCAGTAGAAGAAGTTTGTCCCGGACAAATTTCAGAAAGTAATAAAAGATTTTTTGAATTACAAGACTATCAATTTATTATTAAACAACAAAGTTTGAATAGATTAAAAAATAATTATATAATACCAAGAAATATATTAATTAGAATGCCAACAGGAACAGGAAAGACGAAAACGAGTATGCATATAATAACAAATTACATAGCAAACATAATGGAAAATGAAGGGATTGTTTTATGGATAACAGATAGAAGAGAATTATTAGAACAGGCTTGTAATAGTTTTAAAAATACGTGGGAACATCTTGGAAATGAAAAAATAAAATTGTATAGGTTGTGGGATAAGTATGACTTTAATGAAGAGGAAATAGAAGATGGAATTATGTTTGCAAGTATACAAAAGTTAGAGAGAATTAGAAATAAATCTAAATATGAAAAAATACATGAAAAAGTTAAATTGATTATTTACGATGAAGCACATGTAGCAATGGCTCCCGAAACAAGAAAAATACTAAGAGATTTAAATTGTAGAGATAATGTCAGAAAGAAATATAAACCAATGATAGGGCTTACAGCAACACCAGGAAGGACAGATGAATTAGAAAGTAAAGTATTAAGTGACATGTTTGATAATTATTCAATTGATATAAATCCAACTATTTTAAATCAAATAAATTTGAGTAAAAATGAATATGCAAACTTCAATGAAGATAACAAAATAATTAAATATTTGCAAGAAAGAAGAATACTTTCTAAATTAGAAACAAAACAGTTAGAATATGAAGGATTATCAAAAGAAGAATTAAAAGAAATATTTACACAACTTAAACAAATAAAAGATGGAAAAGATTTTCCAGAAAAAATCTTAAAGAAAATAGAAACAAATAAATCTAGAAATAAAGCTATATTGAAAGAGCTTAAGGAACTAGACGAGAAAGGAATTCCAACAATAGTGTTTGCATGTTCTATAGAGCATGGAAAAACGCTTTCAGCGATTCTAACGATGAATGGAATTTATAATGTTGAAGTATATGGAGAAACATCAAATAGCCAAAGAAAAGAAAATATTAAGAAATTTAAAAATAATGAGGTAAAAATATTAATCAATTATGGAGTATTAACAACAGGATTTGATTCTACTAATATAAAATGTGTATTAATAACTAGACCAACTAATTCTGTATCACTGTATAGTCAAATGATAGGAA
Source organism: uncultured Clostridium sp. (assembly GCA_947574235.1). GTDB lineage: Bacteria > Bacillota > Clostridia > TANB77 > CAG-508 > CAG-269. Next base: position 36,911 of record CANPIU010000001.1, read on the forward strand.
GAGGGCTACGAGGACCTGAAATGGGAGGAAATGAAACGTGTTTATTAATAGATATACAAGATAATTTGAAGCAATATAGTGTAGAAACAGCATTTGAACATTTTAATAAATTTTGGGGAGGAAAATAATATGGAGGAGAATATAATGAAAGAAAATGGCTTTATGGATAGTGCATTCCTAGCAGATAGTATACGTTCTACAGGATATAATAGTGTAGAAAATGCAGTTGCAGAAATTATAGATAATTCTATTGAGGCTAAAGCAAAGGAAACATTTATAATAGTTAGCGAAGGGGATATAAACGGGAAAAACGGGATAACGCAAATAGCTTTTTTAGATAATGGAACTGGCATGGGAAAAAATACGTTGCAATTATCTTTGAAATTAGGAGCTAGTGATAAAAGAGAAAAAAGAAAAGGAATTGGAAGATTTGGTGTAGGATTAACACAAGCGTCGATGTCTATCTGCACAAGAGTAGAAGTATATTCATGGCAGAATGGAATAGAAAATTGTAAATCTGTATATCTAGATTTAGCTGAGGTTAAAGACAATAAACAAACAAATTATTATGTGGAAGATGCACAAATTCCTGATGAATATAAAAAATACATACATGCAAAATGGCCATCTTTTAATAATGATGAGATAGATTTTAGAAATAATGGAACTTTGGTTATATGGAAAAGATGTGATAGAAACCTTCCTAGAAAAGTGAGTACATTATTTGATAATTTAGAAATAAATCTAGGAAAGAAATTTAGACATTTAATACAAAACAAAAAACAAAGAATATTTTTAATTAGCCAATATAATGAGAATTTAGAAAGAGAGATATTGCCAAATGATCCTTTGTTTTTAATGGAGAATAGTTTGGTTTTAGGAGATCCAGAAAAACCAACAGAATATCAATTGAGAAATGGTGATAACTTTGTAGAACCGTTTTTCGAGCCATTTCTTATTAAAAATAGTAATGATAATGGTGAGATAGAAGTTCCAGTAGAGTATTTTGATGAAGAAGAAAGAATAAAGAAAGAATCTAAAGTTATAATTAAATTTTCGATTGTTAAAGAAAAATTTTACAGTAATAAGTATATTGAGCCAAATCCAGGTTCACAAAGAGTAGGTAAAAAATTTATATCAAAATATGCTGGAATATCAATTATTAGATCAGACAGAGAAATTGATTTTGGCAAATTTGACTTTGCAGATGACGCAGACTATATGCCAGTTGATAGGTGGTGGGGATGTGAAATTAGATTTACTCCTGAATTAGATGAGGCTTTTGGAGTTTCTAATAACAAGCAAGGAGTAATTCTTAGAAAAATAGAAGAGGAAGAAGAAAAGCTATATAAATTAGAAGAAAATGAAGATGATGTAAAACCAATTTGGTTGCAAATAAGAAATAAGATAGAAAAAACAATTAGAGATATGAGGAAAAGAAATAGTAGTTTAAGAGGTGAAAAAAGCGGGAATCGGTGTAACTACAACTCCTCCTGAAAGTACGATAAACAATAATGAAGGAAATAGAAATATTGAAACTATAACAGATAAACAAAAAGAAGAGATGACAAAAGAAGAAAAACAAGAAGAAGCATTAAGAGTTTTAAAAGATATAAAACGTATAGAAAAACCGACAGATGAAGATATAGAAAAAATTTTATTGAATAAAGTAACTATTGGTTATGATAGACTATCAAGCGTTAACTTTTTTGAAGTTGATTTAAGTAGAGGTATATGTAAATGCATAATTAATACAGATCACATATTTTATGAGAAGTTTTTAGAAAAAATAAAGGAAAATAAAGAAATTATAGAAATATTTGAAATATTTTTAGCATCATTAGCTAGGTTAATGGACGAGTTACCATTAGAAGAAGAAAGAAAAATAAAATCATTTGTAGAAGAGTGGAACTATAAATTAACAAAATATATTAAATCACAATATGGAGAGGAATAGTATGAGTATATTAATGTTTGAAGAAATGAATAAAGAATTAGCAAGGGACCTGATTAATATAGATAATAATGTAAGTATTATTAGTGCATTTTGTAAGAAAGATGCATTAGAATTTTTAGATAAACAAATAGGGAAAAAGCAAGATATATCTAAAAGATTATTAGTTAGATTTAGACTAGATGATATACTATCAAAAGCAACTGATTTAGAAATATATGAATACTGCAAAAAGAATAATTGGAGTCTATATGTGCAGTTTAATTTACATGCAAAAGTTTATGTACTAGACCAAAATATTTGTTATATGGGAAGTGCTAATGCTACTAGTAAGGGGTTAAATATTAATAAAAGAGGCAACTTAGAAATGTCAAAAAGATTTCAATTAGATACAGAAGAACAAATGCAAATAGAAAAAGTGTTTTCAGAAGCATTGTTAATGAATGACGGTTTATTTACAAAAATGCAAAAACAAATTAATTCAATAAATTATAGACCTGCTATAAGTAATGAATGGAATGAAGAAATTATTGCTAAAAATATTAATTCATATAATGTTTTATTCCAAGATGATTTTCCAATGAATGCTTTGCCAACAGAAATGTTAGAGGATGAGACATTTTTAGATATATACAAAGAAGATTCTATAGAAGTCATAAAAGAGAAATTTTATCATACTAAAATTGTACAGTGGTTAATTAGTATTTTAGAAGAACAAGAAAATAAAGAAATATATTTTGGTGAACTATCTAAAAAAATACATAATATAATTTTTCGAGAACCAAGACAATATAGAAAAGAAGTAAAGCTATTACAAATTAAATTATACAATTGGATTGAAATATTAAACTATGATAACTTAAAAATTGATATTCCAAACAGCCATTCACAGAGAATAAGATTAATAGAAAGAGAATAATTTTTATGTTGTAAATAGACAAAATAAATGGATGATGAATACAATATTAAAGAAAAAGAATGGAAGATTATTATGGAGGTAAAATAATAAAGTAAAATGAATAATTAGAACTCTAAATTTATATAGGAAAAAACCATAAAATTTATTAATATGTGTGGAAAGGTTGCAAAAATCTTTCCATTTTTCTTGAGAAAAATGACGATTTATGATATAAATAAAAGGTACAAAAGTAGAACAATATAGTAGACACGTAATTTAAGGAGAAACCATGAAAATAGAAATATACAATGAAGATTACAAAGAATTAATAAAGCGATTAAAAAAAGAAAAAACCAAAATCGATGCTATCATAACAGACCCACCATATAACGTAAGTAGAGACTACCAACTAGGCTTTTCAAATATGGGAAGAAGTGGAATGGACTATGGGAAATGGGACTATGACTTTGACCAAAAAAAGTGGATTAAAGAGGTTTCAGACTTAATAAAGCCAGGAGGAACTATCATTATTTTCAACGACTGGAAAAACTTAGGAGATATTTCGAAGCAACTTGAAAAATGTGATTTTACAGTAAAAGATATTATAAGGTGGGAAAAAAGAAATCCTATGCCAAGAAATGTAGAAAGAAGATATGTTACAGATTGTGAATTTGCCATATGGGGCGTAAAAAATGGAGGAAAATGGACATTTAATAAGCCAGAAGATATAGGCTATTTAAAACCAGTATTCACAACAGGAATTGTTCCAGGCGGGAAGAAAAGATTGCATCCAACGCAAAAACACTTAGAAGTAATGGAAAATTTAATAAAAATTCATACCAATGAAGAAGATATCATATTAGACCCATTCTTAGGTTCTGGTACCACTGCTTTAGCATGTGTTAAAAATAATAGAGGTATTATTGGTTCAGAAATAGATAAAGAGTATTATGAAGTAACTATGAGGAGATTAAAATGATAAATTCGCCATTAAACTATACAGGAAACAAATTCAAATTATTGAAGCAAATAATGCCATATCTAAACAACGAGGCAAACAAATTTGTAGACGTATTTGCAGGAAGTGGATTAGTAGGGCTAAATAGTGATTGTCAAGAGATAATCTTGAACGATAACAACGATATAACTATAGAGCTTTTAACTTATTTTAAAGAAAACACTGCTGATGATATTATTAAGGCAATAGATAAGATAATTAAAGAATATGGCTTTACAGATACCTATCGAAAAGGAAATCAAGCTTATAGAGAAGAAAAACATGAAGGACTATCAAGATATAATAAAGAGGCCTTTAACCGATTAAAAGATGATTATAATCATAAACCTTCCATAGAAAAATTATTTGCATTAACAATCTATGGATTTAACCATTATATTCGATTTAATGCAAAAGGAAATTATAATGTACCAGTTGGAAAAGTAGATTATTCTAACTCCTTAAGAGAAAAAACTAAAGAATATACAGAAGCTTTCAAAAAAAAGAAAGTACAAATACTAAACTATGATTTTAGAGATAAGAATTTATATCAAGATACAGAAGCAATTTATTATTTTGACCCGCCTTATTTGATAACAGAGGCACCTTACAATAATAAATGGAACGAAGAAGACGAAAGAGCCTTATTACAATTGTTAGATGATTTAAACAAAAGGAATATTAAATTTGCTTTATCCAATGTACTAGAATCTAACGGAAAAGAAAATAAATTGTTAAAGGCTTGGTGTACGAAATATAATGTATGGAATATGGATAGAAAATATTTGAATGCTAATTATAGAAAGAAAAATATCACAATAGCAAAAGAAGTATTAATAACAAATTACCAGAAACAGGAAAGGGAAGAAGTAAAAATGGGAACAAGTGGAAACAATCCAGGATACAAAGTTTTTTCTATTAGCACGACGGTTAGAAATCCAAGAAGAAATACAGAATTTCTAGAGGTATTGAAGGAGTTTAATCATGAAGAATTAACGGTGGAAGTAAAAAATAAGATATATGCAGAATTAATTAGAAGAGGAATTTACAAATTAAGCAAGTTAGCCAATAGAGTAAAAAAGAAATATCAAGAAAATATTTTACTATCTGATGAAGAAATCTTAGAAATGATACGTCAAAATCCACAAAGAACAGGTAATGCAGGAAGAGTTATGACACAAATACGTGCCCTTAAAGATACAGGACTTGTTAATTTAATTGGAAAAAGAAACAAAAAGACTTTGGAGATAACTCCACTAGGAGAAAAGCTTTTAAATCGTGAAAAAGTAGAAGATATTTATGCCAAAGCAATGATTGGATTGCATGCTAACAACCCTCAAAGAACAACTATTTACAATGAAGCAAGGCCATTTCTAAACACCTTATTTACCATTAATGGAATAAATCGTATAGAAGGAACGAAAAAAGGAATCTTGTGGCATGAATTTGCTGTTTTTGTACTTTCCATGAGAGACTGTGATTACCAAAAGATAGTAAATGAAATTATGACTTATAGAGAAAAGTATGGAAAAGAAATTAAGCAAGAATATTTAGAGAATTATCTATACAACCAAGTTTATGTAAATGAAATCGAATTTGAAAGTATATTGCAAGACTATGCTGATGATGTGTATAGAAAATTCAATATGACAGGATTACTAGACAAATCTGGTTTTGGAAATAATGTTTATATTAGATTTAACGAGTACAATTTAAGTAAAGTAAAAGTCATATTAAAGGAATATGCAAACTATGAATTTAAAAAGTTCAGTAATACAGAAGAATATACAGAATTTTTAACCAATATTGTATTGCCATGGCAAGTATCAGATAACATAAAAGAACAGATGATTCAAGAAAAAAAGAACGTGCTTGGTGTTACGATTGATGAAGGAGAGTCTTTAGATGAACAAATAGAAAAATTAGATAGTATTTATCATAAGAAATTATTTGAGGCGTCAGTAGAAAAAATAGACATGGAAGTGATTAAAAAAGAATTACTGATACTAAGTAGAAATTTAAAGCAAAAATCTAAGTATGAGGAGATAACAGAAGCATTAAGACTAGAGTGGTTAATTGCATTAGCAACAGCTAAAATCTATGGTGCTAAATATGTAAAACCAAATTTAACATTAGACCAAGAAGGAATACCTAAATCTTATGCTTCTGGTGGACTGGCAGATATTGAATTTATAACAGAAGAATTCTATTGTTTAATCGAAGTAACGATGCAAAAAGACTATAAGCAACAAGAAAATAGTGAAACTACTTCTATTTCAGACCATTTAAGAGAATTAAATGTAAGTCAAGATAAATGCTCTTTGTTAATAGCACCAAGAATTCACCATAGAGTGGTAGATTATTTTAATTATTGTATGGACAGAAACCAATTAGCAATTCTTGCTACTACCATTGAAAAATACATAGAAATGCTAGAAAAAAATCAAACAGTACAAGCTTTTAAAGAGCAAATACAAGAAGTAACTAAAGAAATGGTAAAAACAGATATTATGGAATATTGTGATGAGATTAATAATTATAGAATGAATACAGAATAAATGGGAGAAACAAAATGTTTAATTTGGAAAACGTAAATGAAAATCAAAAAAAAGCCATAGAAACAACCCAAGGGCCTTTGCTAATAATAGCGGGACCAGGTACGGGGAAAACTTATACTTTAGTCCAAAGAACATTATATTTAATAATGGAAAAAAAGGTCAAACCAGAAAATATAATGATAGCAACATTTACCGAAAAAGCAGCCAAAGAAATTATCACAAGAATTACCAATGAACTAGACAAATTAAACATTTATGTAAATATCAAGGAAATGTACATAGGGACGTTTCACTCAATATGTATACGAATCTTAAAAGAAAACATTGAATATTCAAAATTAAAGAAAAACTATAAGATGATAGATGCATTTGAACAAGAATATTTAATTTTTCAAAATTTAAACAAATTCCAAAAGATAGAAAATTTTGACTTACTCTGTGAAGCACAAATAAGTTATTGGAGATTATCTAAGCAAATAGCTAACTATATTAATAATGTAAGCGAAGAATTAGTTAAGATAGAGCAACTACTTGAAGATAATGACCCCAAAATAAGAGTAATAGGAAATATGATTAAACTTTATGATGAAATACTAGAAAAATCAAATTATATTGATTTTACCCATATTCAAACGGAAACTTATCAATTGTTGCAAAACAACCCACAAGTATTGAAAAAATTAAACGAAAAAATAAAGTATATCATGATAGATGAGTATCAAGACACTAACTATGTACAAGAGCAATTAACCTTTATGTTAGCAGGCAAAGAACAAAATATTTGTGTTGTAGGAGATGACGACCAAGGACTGTACAGATTTAGAGGAGCAACCATTAGAAATATAATAGAATTTCCAGAAAAATTTGAAGATAAAAAGTGTGAAAAAATAAAGTTAACGATAAACTACCGCTCAGAAAAAGATATCATAGACTTCAATAACCATTGGATGGAAAAGACAAAAGGAGAGAAGTTTAAATTCGAGTGGGGAAACTATCGATTTGACAAAAAAATAATTCCTGGAAGAAAAGATATAGCTAAAATTCCCACCGTACTAAAAGTTTCTGGGAAAGAACAAGAGAAAGAGTGGCAAAAAGAAGTATTGCAGTTTATCCAAAATTTGAAAGAAAACAATATCATAAAAAACTATAATCAAATAGCAATGCTTTTTAATTCCGTAAGAAATGACAAAGTAGTAAACTTAGCTAAATACCTAGAAGCAAATGGAATTAATATCTATTCTCCTAGGTCTAATATGTTCTTTGAACGAAAAGAAATTAAATGTATAATCGGTGCTATGTTATTAGTATTTCCACAATACTTAGCAAAATTAAAAAATAGAGAATTTAAAATGAAAAACGAAGCCTTATTTACTTATTATGAAGGATGCATTAAAGAAATAGAAAGCTATGTTTACCAAGATAAGGAATTGAAGAATTTTATTAGGAATACAGGGATTAGCCATATGAACTTATTTTCCAATACAGACTATGCCTTTGGTGGTTTAATGTACAAGCTATTTGAATTTGAGCCTTTTAGAAAATATCTAAATATCAATCTAAAAGATGGGGTAATTGACCAAAGACCAGTACGAAATTTATCGATATTTTCACAAATGGTGGCTAGATTTGATTACTTACAACATATCAATGTATTTTCTGCTAAAAGAATTGAAAGAGATACTGAAATCTTTTTTAACACCTATTTTAGATTTTTAATAAGTGGAGGAATCGGTGAATACGAAGATGAGAGCGAATATGCTCCAAGTGGTTGCGTTACCTTTTCAACGATACATCAAGCCAAAGGGATGGAATTTCCCATTGTAATGGTAGGTTCTTTAGGAAATATACCAAGAGATAGAAATAATGTAATGCTTGAAGAAATAGAGAAGAAATATTATCATAGAAAAGCCTTTGAGCCGAAAGAAATGATTAAGTATTTTGACTTTTGGAGATTATATTATACAGCCTTTTCAAGAGCACAAAATTTGCTGGTTTTAACTTGCGTAGAAAAAGAAAAGGGAGGAAAACAGCCAAGTGATTATTTTAAAGAAGTATATGCATCAGTTCCTTATTATGATGAGAAAATGGACCTAACAACCTTAAACATAGATAGCATTAAGCCAGTTAATCTTAAAAATATGTATTCTTTTACTTCACATATTTCGGTATATGAGAATTGTGCTATGCAATACAAATTCATGAAGGAACTAGGATTTTCGCCAGTCAGAGTAGGTTCTACTGTTTTTGGAAAATTGGTTCATGAGACCATTGAGGATATCCATAAAGCAGCAATTAGGCAAGAGTTTGAGAAGATAAATAGAGAAAATATTAAGTTATGGTTTAACACAAATTATGAAGCCATAGCAAAAGTACAACATGCCTATTTAGGAAAGCCACAATTAGAGGTAGCCTTAGAACAAATCATAAGATATGCTGAAAAACAAACTGAAAATTGGAAAAGAGTCAAAGAAGCAGAAGTAGAGATTAGTTTAGTTAGACCAAATTATATATTAAATGGTGTGGTAGACTTAATAGAAGGCGATGAAAAAACAGTGGAAATTGTTGATTTTAAATCAGAGAAAAAGCCAGATATTTTTAAAGCTTCTGAGAAATTAGAAGGTTATAAAAAACAATTACAAATATATGCGTATTTAATCGAACAAAAAATGGATAAAAAAGTTAGTAAAATGCATGTATATTATACAGGAGAAAAAAATGGCGTGCCAACCATAAGTTTTCTTAATAAAAAAGAGGATATTAATCAGACCATTAAAGAATTTGAGAAAATAGTACAAAAAATAGAACAGAAAGAATTTGATGAAAAATCAGCTTCACAAACCATTTGTGATAACTGCGATATGAGGTTCTTTTGTAAAAAATAGGAGGAAGAAATGAGTGATTTTGAATTTGAGAAAGTAAGAACCATAAAAGGATTTCCAGAAATACATTGGACGGGGAAAAGACCCTATAATGGAACAGATTACTATCCAGCACAGTTAAAAGAAGTATATGGTAGCAAAAAAGACGACTGGATAAATCAAATATTTTGGGGAGATAATCTTCAAGTAATGAGCCATCTGTTAAAAAAATATAGGGGGAAAATAGACTTAATTTATATTGACCCACCTTATGACAGTAAAGCGGATTATAAAAAGAAAATCGAACTAAAAGGGGAAAAGATTTTTAATGATAATAACTCCTTTGAAGAGAAACAATATTCTGATATATGGACGAACGATGCGTACTTGCAATTTATGTATGAAAGATTAGTTATTATGAGAGAATTGTTATCAAAAGAAGGAAGTATCTACATACAATGTGACTGGCATAAATCACACCATATACGTATGTTAATGGATGAAGTATTTGGTCCTGGTAATTTTGTTAATGAAATTATTTGGAGTTATAAATCTGGTGGAGCTAGTAAAAATAGTTTTGCGAGCAAGCATGATACAATTTATTTCTATCGAAAAGAAAATGATTATTATTTTAAAGAACAAAAATATAAAAGAATTGTGGATAAAAGCAAAGGATATGACCCAAGAATAGACTATCATATTGACGAAGAAACGGGAGAAGCCTATCGATGGAATATTATGACCGATGTATGGGATGATATTGGAATTATTAGCCCAAATGGCTTTGAGAGATTAGATTATCCTACACAAAAACCAGAGGATTTAATTAAAAGAATTATCGAAACTTCTTCTAAAGAAGGAGACCTTGTTTTTGACTGTTTTATGGGGTCAGGAACTACACAAGCAGTGGCTATGAAATTAGGAAGAAGGTTTATTGGAGCCGATATTAATTTAGGAGCGATACAAACGACTACCAAAAGATTATTAAATATTGCTGAGGAATTAAAAGAGGATAACGAAAAATATCTTGGGTTTGAAGTGTATAATGTAAATAACTACGATTTCTTTAGAAATCCAGTAGAAGCAAAAGATTTATTAATCGAAGCCTTGGATATTCAAAAATTTGAAGAAAGCAATGTTTATGATGGTGAGTTGGATGGAAGGATGGTAAAAATAATGCCTGTAAATAGAATAGCAACTAAGTCAGATTTAGAGGAATTAAAAGCCAATTTACCCTATGAGAAATTTGAAAAGAGACAAAGTGAAAATCCATTAGACCCAGTTGAAAAGATTACCATTGTTTGTATGGGCCATGAGCCAGATTTAAAGCCAGCTTTAGAGCAAGATTTGAATAGTTATAAAATGGATATAGAAGTCATTGATATTTTAAAAGATAAAGCACAGTTACAATTCAAAAGAGACTCAGAAGCAAATATTGTAATAGAAGAAGGAAAACTAAAAATTAAAGAGTTTTATCCGATGAATTTGTTACAGAAATTAAGCTTACAAAAAGAATATGTTGAGAACTGGAAACAATTAGTTGAGTCTGTATTAATAGACTGGAATTATGATGGGAAAACCATGAGACCAAAGGAAGCAGATATTGCGACAAGGACAAGCTTAGTAAAAGGAGAGTATCTAGTACCAGAAGAAACCTCAAATATTAAAATTAAGATTACCGATGTCTTATCAGAGACCTTTGAAATGGAGATAAATAATGAAGAACAATAATTTTAATATACAAACCTCTTTTTTTGAAGCACTACATTATTTTTATACAACCAATAAAAAGGAGATAAAGAGAAAATATAAAGACGTAACGAAAAAGTATTTAGATTATAATGATAGCAAGCATAATCCAGATGCTTTCTTAAGAAAGCCTCAATTAGAGGCTTTGGAAATGTATGTGTTTTTAAAGGAATTTTTGGACAATGAAGCGGTCAGTGAAATTTTCCAAGATTGGATGGAAGGAAAAGGTAAGTTTTCAGGGAATAATAGACTTTCCGTCAATGCTAACCATCAAATTAATATTTTTGAATATTCAAATAAGGAATATGAAAAAGTATATGAAATGCTAATTCAGTATAAAGAGGTGTATTCGAATTATATCTTTGCTTTAACTATGGGACTACGGAAAGACTATCCTGATGGCTACTTGTATTTTTTATGAGTTTTTATTAGCTAGTAAATATCCCAATGACCCTAGATTTTGTCATAATGCTTTAGTGTTTGCACCAGATATGACGGTGTTACAATCATTAAAGGAAATACAAACTTTTGATAAGTCGAAAGTAATTCCAAAGGAATATGTAAAAATATTAGATACTAATGTAAAGTTTCATTTTTTAGACGAAACAGGAACGACTTTGAATACGTTAGACAATTCAGATTTCAATATTATTATATCCAATAATCAAAAGATAATATTGAAGAAAAAGCATAAACAAAGTACGCCAGCACAAATACTATATGCGGGTGAAGAAAGAAAAAGTGATATTGATGCTATTTATACAGAACTGTATGGGAAAGATGAGCCAATAGAAGAGGGAGATTTAATTTTTAATCAACGTTTTGAGAAATTGACTCGATTAAAGCAATTGGGAGTTTACGTAGATGAAGCCCATCACTTATTTGGAAAACAGCTTAACAAAGACTTATATGATAAGACCAAAAGTAGTTTAAGAACTACTATCAATATGTTAGCTAACCGATTAAATCGAAAAGGAAGTAGGGTAGTAGCTTGTTATAATTATACAGGAACTCCCTATGTAGGCGATAATATCTTGCCAGAGGTAATCTATTCGTATGGACTAAAAGAAGCAATCCAAAAGGAATTTTTGAAGGATGCAGAGCCACATGCTTTTGAAAATGTAAAAAATGAAACTTTTATCAGGAAAGTGGTACAGGATTTTTGGCAGAAATATGGCGAGCAAAGATATGAGGGGATGCTACCAAAGCTAGCTATTTATGGAAGCGAAATCAAAGAGGTAGAAGAGGAAATTTTGCCAACTTTAGAGAAAGTTTTAGAAGAACTCGGTATTTCAAGAGAGAAGATACTTGTTAATGTGGGGGATAGAAAGCTAACGAGAGAGTGTGACCTACTAGAATTTAGAAATTTAGATTCTAAAAAAAGTAATAAACAATTTATTATTTTAGTAGGAAAAGGAAAAGAAGGATGGAATTGTAGGTCCTTGTTTGGGGTTGCTTTATATCGCAGTCCAGATTCTTCTGTTTTTGTGTTACAGGCTACGATGAGGGCTTTAAGAAAGATAACAGATTTTCAACAAACGGCATCGATTTATTTGTCAAAAGACAATTATGAGATATTAGATAGTGAACTTCATAAGAACTTTAAAATGTCGGTTAGTGAAATAAAAAATAAGGAAAATGATAAAAAACTGCCTTATCAAGTTAGAGTAATGCTGCCACTCAGAATCATAAAGATGAAGAAAATAGAGCATAAGTTTGATTTGGTAAGAAGATATATAGAGCATGAAACGATTGATTTAGAATTAGAAAAAATTGATTTAGAAAAGTATAAGGCAAAAGTTATTAAAAAGACAAGCTTAGCGGATGATAGAAGAGCAAAAGAAACGCAAATTGAGACCAAAGAAAACATAAAGTATAGTGAAATTATGCTATATAGTGAAATTGCCAGATACATAGGTGGGAATTTATCTTGCTTAGAAATAAAAAGGATACTTCAAGATGAGATAGAAGAAGTTCTAGCATTAGTAAGTGATTATAATTTGATTTTATATGACTGGATGATTCCGAAAATAATGGAATTTCTTTATAAGATGGACAAGGAAATTATAGCAAGAGAAAAAGAAATTTTGTTGCTAAAAGAACCAGAAGAAGGATATTATAAGTTTAAGGCTGACCCTGATTTAGTGATTAAACAAGATGATTTACAAGTAGCCAAGGTAAGACATAAGAGTTTCCATGCCGATACGTATTGCTTTGATTCTAAACCAGAAAAAGAACTATTTTTACAATATATTAAAAATGATAAAGTAAAAGAAGTGTATTTTACGGGTATGTTTACAAGTAATCAAAGTGAATTTTCAATACAATATATTGACCCAGAGTCTAAAAGGTTAAGAAGATATTATCCAGATTTATTAGCGAAATTTGAGGATGGGACTTATGAGATTATAGAGGTAAAAGCGGATAACCAAATTGATGATGCGGTGGTAAAGGCTAAGCAAGAAGCGGCTTTGGAAATGGCAACAGAGAGTAAAATGAAGTATACTATGTACAAAGCGAGTATCATTATGAAAACAAATGTATTAGAGGGAAAAAGGAATTTTGAGCAAGAAAAGATAGAGGATTAGTTTTTCTATTAGAAAAATAGCTGTTATGTAATATTTGAGAAGCAGTGTCTAAAGATAGCTGGTTTGGAATAGTTAGATAGCGGCTTTTTTTGTGTGGAAATTATATTTCAGAGAAAGAAATTAAAAAAATCATGGAAAAGGATTGACAAAAAATGGAAATGGGATTATAATAAAAACAATTAAAGTTCAAACTATTTAATTCAAGTTTAAATCTTATTAAAATTCAAACTATTCAAAATCTTATTTAGATTATTAAATATCTGGGGTCATTATCATTGTAATCCCAAAACAAATTATCATTTCTAATTGTTCTATTCCAAATTTCCAATCCCCAAACAATAGAGTATTTAATAATTATTCTTATATGACCCCAGATATTTGATAATCTTTAATAAGTAGAAAGGAATTTATGATAGCAATCACAAAAAGCATGGCATTACAAGGCTTAGAAGGATATTTAGTATCCATTCAAGTCGATATAGCTAAGGGGATGCCAGATTTTCAAATCGTTCGGATTACCAGATACCAGTGTAAAGGAGTCTAAAGAAAGAGTCAAAGCAGCCATTACAAATTCAGAAATGGAATTTTTAAGTAGAAAAATCGTCGTTAATTTATCGCCAGCTAATACAAGAAAAGAAGGTTCTATGTTTGATTTACCAATAGCAGTTGGTATATTAATTGCCAATCATGCCATACGAAATCTTAATTTAGGAAAAATATTGTTAGAAACTGTTTTTATTGGTGAATTATCTTTAAATGGAGAGATAGAAAAAACAAAAGGGATTTTACCAATTTGTATGGAAGCTAAAAGGTTGGGGATGAAGAGAATCATTTTGCCGAAACAAAATGAAGAAGAAACTCAGATATTAAGTGGGATAGAAATAATAGCAGTAAGTAATTTAAAGGAAGTAATAGACTATCTAAAGGGAGAAAAGATAATAAGAGGCAAAGAAGATAATTGAATTATATGCTAATAGAGAATATGATATTGATTTTTTAGAAGTAAAAGGTCTAGAAAGTGTTAAAAGTGCTTTAGAGGTAGTAGCAAGTCAAACTACGATGCAAGAAAAAGGAAAAACCATAGCTATTTTAGGCTGTGGATTAAGGCAGATATTTCCAAAAAATGAGGGACTGTATCAACAGATTATTGAAAAAGGTGGATTAGTGATAACAGAGTATGCACCTAATGTAAAAGCTAAGTCAGAAAGTTTTTTGGAAAGAAATCGAACTGTAAGTGGTTTATCTCTGAGAATTTTAGTGATTGAAGTAGCTTATAAATGATAAGCATGGAATAGGAACAAATTGTTTAATTCAAAGAGGGGTTAAAACAGTAATAACAACTGTGGATATGATTAAGGAATTTCCCTTCTTATCCTATAAGAAACCATTAAAAAGAATTATAAAACGATAAAAGAGTATGCAACAATGCAAAATATAACGAGGTTTATCAATGGATTACAGAAGAACCAATTTTTGTAAATCAAATTTACGAAAGGTCAAAACTTAGTATAACAGAAATTAATAATATAGTATTGATGCTAGAGATAGAAGGGTATATTGAAGGAGTTGTGGGAGGTTATAGATGTATTTTAGACAAGAAATAGGAAAATGGGGAGAAAGTTTGGCATGTCAATATCTATCGAAAAATAATTATGAAATCATGAAAAGAAATTTTAGGTGTTGTCAGGGGGAAATAGATATTATTGCTAGGGATGTTACCAAAAATGAATTTGTATTTGTTGAGGTAAAAACACGTTCTAATTTAAGATATGGAAATCCTTCTGATGCAGTAACAAAATTGAAGCAAAAGTACATGAGACAAACGGCTAAATATTATATCTACAAAAATGATTTGGATTTTCAGAAAATTAGGTTTGACATGATAGAGGTTTTTATTCAAAAGGAAAGGGCAAAAGTAAACCATATAGAACAGGTTTTTTAGAATAAAATTGTTTGCATTTTGGAAAGGAAAAAAGGGTGTGGCATGAGAGTTATCATACCACGATTGCTTTATTAAACTTTTAATTCTTTATCATCATAAATGTCGATATTTTGATATTGTTTTAAATCCATTTGACTTAGGGAATTTTCAATGCAACTAACAATTACGTTATTAAAACTCATATCTTCTTTTTTAGCAATTTTTCTTAACATTTCATTTACATTTTCAGGTAAACGAATTGATATTTTAACATTACTTTTTTTGTATTTAGAAATTTCAAACATTTTTTACCTCCTTTTAATAGTTTTAGTAATTGTCCCACAAAAAGAAAGACAAAAATACCACACAAAAGTATTGCAAAAGGAAAAAAGATATAGTATATTTGAAGGGTATATTATAAACAAATGAAACAAATAATAAAACAAAGGAGGAAATAGAAAAGTGGGGAATTTTAAACAAAACAAAGCTATAACATTAATTGCATTAATCATTACCATAATTATATTACTAATTTTAGCAGGAATATCAATAGCAACTTTAACAGGAGAAAATGGAATTTTAAAAAAGGCAAGTAGTGCTGGGGAGCAAACTAAAATTGCAGAATATAAAGAGATACTGATAATAATAGGAAATGGTTTGCGTTCAGAAAAGATACTAGAAGATTTAAGTACCAAAGAATATATAGACCGATACCAAGAAGCAATTGAAAAGGAAATCGAAGAAGGAGATACTTTTGAAGGTACTGAGGTAGAGAGAAAAAATGATGCAACCATAAAAGTAACTACAAAAGAAGGGTATGTGTATTTAGTAACAGAGGATGAAGTTAAATATTTAGGAAAAGAAGGAGAAACAGCACCGCCAGATTTACAGGAGAGTGACATAGAATTTAAACTACCATCAAATGGTTATACTAATACAGATATAGAAGTAGAAATTATAGCCAAAATAGAGATGGGAAATAATAAGTTACAATATTCAACCGATGGTACAAATTGGACAGATTATACCGAAAAGATAACAATAAAAGAAAATGGAACGATTTATACAAGATTAATTAATGACCTAGGAGAAATAGGGGGAAGTGCAACTAAGGATATAACTATGATAGATAAAGAGTTACCAAATGAAGCAACAATTCAATTTAGTGCTACGACTACAGACATAAGTAAAAGTGTTACAGCAACGGTAACCCAAAGTGATAAAGGAACAAGTGATGTAGATATTACAAAGTGTAAATGGATTTATACAACCAATAGTAATAACATTGGAACTAATGAAGCTAGTTATACAGGAGGAACGTTTAGCAGTAATCCACAAGATTTAAACTTAAATGCAACAACACCAGGAACCTATTATTTACATGTTTTAACAATAGATAAGGCAGGAAATAAAAGAGAAACGATAGCCAAACAAGCGATAGTAGTAAATGATATAGACAGAACACCACCTAATGATGCACAAATTACATTATCATCTACTAAAGTAAATGTAGGAAGTTCTGTTACAGCAACAGTTAGGGTAAGTGATGGTCAAAGTGGAATTGATATTGCAAAATGTAAGTATATTATCAATAATTCGGCAAATAAATTAGGGATTAATTCCAGTAGTTGGTCATCAGGTACAACATTAACAAGTACGACTTCGAATGTATCGATTACTTCAAGTACAAGAGATACATTGTATTTGCACATACTTAGTGTGGATAACTATAACAATAAAACGGAAACGGTTTCTAATGCTGTATTATTTAGTAGTGCCACTACATTTTTAGAGGTTGCAAATAAGGGAAATGGTGCTTTCTATACACCTTCTGGATGGAGTTTGTATTTTCCTCAAGATTACTGGGGAAGTGATGTGCTTGTTTCTAATGGAGGAACAAAAGGTACATTGACTTCAAATACTGTATTTGATTTTCGAGGATTATCAGTTTTAAAATTAACAGCATCAAAAGCTAAGATTATTTATGCGACAAATTACACAGCTAATATTTCTTTAGAGGTTCTCAATACTTCTGGAACAACTCTTTATTCGAAATCTTGGCAAGAAGTTGGTGGAACCAATGTAAGTGGTACTCAAACGACAGGACCAGTTTCTATTAATCTTCCTATTGATACGAACAATTCAGGAGGTAAATTGAGAGTTTCAGTATGGTGTACAGGTTCTGGATACACTATAAGTCATTGGCGGAGCTCAAGTATATGCTCCAATTAAGATTTGGGGAGAATAGAAAAAATTTAATAATATAGAATTTTAGATGAAAAGTAAACAGACTGTAATAGTATAAGATAGTACTATTGTAGTCTGTTATTAATTAAAAGCAGCTATTAACATATTGACATAATTTTACTAAAATCGATAAAATACCTAATAGAAAGAGTAGAAATAAAGACAAAAGAAAAGGGGAAAAGTCGATGAGGGTAAAAGAAAGTAAAGGTATTACATTAATTGCATTAATTATAACGATTATCATTTTATTAATTTTAGCAGGAATATCAATAGCAACTTTAACAGGAGAAAATGGAATTTTAAAAAAGGCAAGTAGTGCTGGGGAGCAAACTAAAATTGCAGAATATAAAGAGATACTGATAATAATAGGAAATGGTTTACGTTCAGAAAAGATACTAGAAGATTTAAGTACCAAAGAATATATGGACCGATACCAAGATGCAATTGAAAAAGAGATAGAAAAAGGAGATACCTTTGAAGGTACTGAGGGAGAAAGAAAAAATGATGCAACCATAAAAGTAACTACAAAAGAAGGGTATGTATATTTAGTAACAGAGGATGAAGTTAGATATTTAGGAAAAAAAGGAGAAACAGCACCGCCAGCATTACTAGAAAATGATATTGAATTAAAATTAACACCAAGTGGTTATACGAATGGAAATGTAGAAGTAGAAATTATAGCTAAGATAGACTTAGAAAACAATAAGTTACAGTATTCAACGGATGGCATAAATTGGTCAAATTATACAGAAAAGATAATTGTACAGGAAAATGGAACGATTTATGCTAGGCTGATTAATGAGTTAGATGCAACGGGAGGAAGTGCAACGAAAAATATAACAACAATAGATAGAATAAATCCAAATGCAGCAACAATTAGTTTTAATGTTAACACAATAGCAGCTAGGGAAAATGTAATAGCAACAGTTACACAAAGCGATAGTTTAAGTGGTGTAGATATTAAAAATTGTCGATATGTATTTACGACAAGTAATACAGCAATAGGGACAAATGATGTTTCAAAATATAATGGAGGAGGATTTACGAAAGAGACAGAAGATAAATTAACTTTAACCGGCCCCAAAGCAGGGAATTATTATCTTCATGTGTTAACAGTAGATAATGCAGGAAATAAAAGAGAAACAATATCAGGCAAAGTGACATTTGAATTTAATTCTAATGTAGAAAGTTTAATACAAGGTATAGAAAGTTTAGATACTGCTGGATTTTATACAATGGTGGTAAAAGAAGTAACCTATAATGTTCATATGTATTATTTTAATGGAAACCAAACATGGACAGGAACAAAAACTTTTGGAGATAGTAGTGATGTCGGAACAGCAAGTACTAATGCAAATAGAATGGTGGTAGTAAAAGTTAATGGAAACTTAACAATTAATTCTGGAGCAATTGTACAACCTTATTTTACGAATTATGGAGGACCAAAAGGATTTTTAATATATTGTACAGGAATACTAACCAACGATGGTACAATTGCAAATAATCATGGAGCTAAAGCGATAGGAGAAAATGTTTATTTATGGAAAAGTAATAAAGGAGTTTATCAAACAGTAGATGCCGTAGGAGGAGTAGGTGCAGGTTCTGTTACCTCTTCTGGATACTATAAAGGCTTAGCAGGTTTACCAGGAGGAGCAGGGACTAATAGAAAAACTGGAGGAGGAGGTTCTGGTGCGAGTGCTACTTATGATACAATGACATGGGCATCAGGGATAGGAGCTTCAGGGACATCTTATTCAGGAGGACCAGGAGGAGCTCGGTACTTTCAGTTCATATAGTGGTGTATCTGGAATGGAATTATTTAAAGGACAATCAAATGGGCGGAGCAGGAGGAGCATCTAGAGAAGGTAATGGTCATAGTAATAATGCTACTAGAGGAGCAGGAGGAGGAGCTGGAAATCCAGGAGGTTCTGGTTGGGCAGTTAGAGGGACTTCATATAATGGTTCAAATGGAACAGGAGGATTATTAATCATATATGCTTCAGAATTTAAAAATCGAAACTTAATTACAGCAACTGGTTCAGCAGGAGGAGATGGTTGGAGAGCAGGAGGAGGAGCATCTGGAGGAGGCAGTATTAATATATTTTATAATAAAAATACTTCTAGTAGTACGTCATCAATTATAGCAAATGGTGGAAATGCATCTAACGGCTTAAGAAGTGGAGAATCAGCAGGAGGAGGGGCAGGAGGAAATGGAACTGTGACAAAAGGAAGTATTTCAACAGGGGAATTTAAAGTAGAATAGAACTAAATTCATCACAGTATAAACAATAACGAACATGTTGAAATTTAGATTTTGACATGTTCGTTGTTTGTTAAATAGTACTAATCATTCATAACTATTCTATCTGGAAATAGTCTATTAAAACCCAATAATTTCATTATAAATTTGCATAGCATAATTATCTGTCATACCAGAAATAAAATATAAAATAGCTTGATAAAAATCTTGAATATTAGTATCTTCAAAAAGCACAGAGTTTTTATAGACAGAAGATTTTCTATCTGGATAATCGTAAAAACTATATAAAAAGCTTGAAAAGTCCTTATATAGAGTAGGATAAAATTTTTCTAAAGTTTTAATAGACGAAAAAACACTTTTACCATCAAAGCAAGACTTCAAAGTATGATAAATTTCCGTTAAAACCACTTCAAAGTATCGATTAGAAGGCTTAATTCTATCCGAAAAATAAATATTCTTATAGTTAAATTCTTTAATTTTATTCATTAAGTGAAAAGCATCATCAGAAAAGCACAAGCCTTTTTCAGGAGAAGAATTTTGGCATAAATCATCAACTAAATAATGAATAATATTAGAATTGTTTAGCATATTATCTTTTCGATTGTAATTTAACAAGCTATATAGTTCATCCAAATGTTTATCTAAAATACCGAGAGTAATAGCATCTTCAATATCACGACCAAGATAAGAAATTTTATCAGATATCTTAATAACACATGCTTCCCAAGTATAAGGAGAAAATTGATTTGGATATTGATAATCAGACAAATCAATAAATTCGTCCCTTGGTTTAATACCATTTTCGTCAATTTCACCACAATGTGAAATAATACCATCCCTTACACCATAAGTAAGGTTTAAATTTTGCTTATGTTTTTCACTATCTTCTAATAATTCTATGTTATCAACGAGATTTAATCCATTTTTTTCATGCCAAAAAGGAAAACCTAAGTCGTTTTTAGATAGATTGGAAAGAATTTTTTCACCGCTATGTCCAAAAGGACTATGACCAAGGTCATGACTAACGGCAATGGCCTTCGTCAATTCCGTATTAAGACCTAAATAATTAGCAATCGAATAACTAATGGATTCAACATGAGTAACATGCTCAATTCTTGTACAAATATGGTCATTTTCTGGGGAAAAGAATACTTGTGTTTTGTGTTTTAATCTTCGATAACTGTTAGAGTGAATAATTCGAGTATAATCTCTTTCGAATTCACTTCTAATATCAGTATTTCTAATATATAAAGGTTCTTTTCTTTCTATAATATTTTGCCATTTTGGATTGCTTTCGTTGGCAGCGTAATTTTTAAATAAAGTTTTCAATATTGTCACCTCATCTATACTATATACAAATAAAAAGAAAAGTGCAAGAAGTTTTTGAATAATGATTGCTTTTTAGAAAATAATTTAGTAAAATCTAGGAAGGAAAAAATAAGACTACAAGGAGGAAGGAAATGTTCAACTTAGTAAAAGATGAATTTGACGAAAATTCAGAGGATATCTTACAAAGTATTAATAAAATGTTAGCCGATAAGAAAAAGAAAGAAGAAAACGACAAAAAAGAGGAAGAAAAATAGGAGAAACAAAGATGAGAAAATTATTTGTAATCGATGGAACCGATGGAAGTGGTAAACAAACACAGTTTGAAAAATTAAAAGAAAGATTAAAAAAAGAAGGGATAGAATACAAAGTAGTAAGTTTTCCAAATTATGATAGTCCAAGTTCATCTTTAGTAAAAATGTATCTATCAGGAGAATTTGGAAAGGATGCCAAAAAAATAAGTCCTTATATAGCCTCTACTTTTTATGCAGCAGACCGTTATGCTACTTTTCAAAAAGAATACAAAGAGTATTATGAAAAAGGAGGTATTATATTAGCAGACCGTTATACAACTGCTAATATGGTGCATCAAGCAGGAAAAATAGAAAATAGAGAGGAAAGAAAGAAGTTTTTGGATTGGTTATGGAATTTTGAATTTAATCTATATGGTTTGCCAATTCCAACAGAAGTATTTTTCTTAAATATGCCAGTTGAGAAGTCTTTAGAACTAATTAAAAATAGGGAAAACAAATTCACACATGATAGTAAAAAAGATATTCACGAAAGTGACCAAAATCATCTAATGGATGCTTATCATGCAGCTTGTGAAGTGGCAAAAGAATATCACTGGTGCGAAATACAATGTGTAAGAAATGATGAAATTAGAAGTATTGAGGATATTCATGAAGAAATATATCAAGAGTTTAAAAAGCACATGTATTAAAAATACAAGAAAAAGAGAGATAGAACGAGAAAAAATAAGAATAAGAACTAAATAAGGAAACTAAGTTAACGGATAAACTCAAAATCAAACAAAAATAAACCTAAAATAAATTTGGAATATTTAACCAAAAACAGTATAATATATATCGATGGTGCATTATTCTAGTCATACAAACTTTACGAGGGTGGGGCTAAAAATCCACTAAAGGGCACATCGTTGAAGTTTCTTGTTTATGCGCGAAATGCCAGTTTTGTGTGTATTCAGGGAGTAAAGAAATTAGGGTAATATGTAATGGCATACATAGGATTCCCTAGTTTCGCGGAGGCTTAAATGTAGTTCTAAATGTTAAATTAACTAGCCTTTAGTACAAAATTTAAGTGAAACCTATGTTGCGTGCCAAGACACAAAATACATAGTGTAGCCTGTCTTGAGTGAAAGTATTGGGATTATCTGAAACAAAAATAAAATTTATTTTGGCCAAATCAATTTTATTTTTAGATTATGAAATTGCTTTTGCAAAAAAGACTAGTAAAGTGAAATAGTATGTTAAGGAAAACTTCTAGAATGTTTGCTATGAAAAATAGCTAGGAGGTCTAGGGATTAAGGTACAGATTTAAGTGGCGATCTGGTGTCTATTGTGTCTAATAGATATTTCCCTTAAACGGAAACGGCTATAGCAGTAATGCTAAGCGGGAAATAGAGAAATTCAACCAGACCTAAACTGTAAAATTTACTTAGACTTTTACCATCTAACAATCGAAAAGTAATACAAAGTGATGGGGAGACCTATCACTTTGTTTATGACAATTCCACTTTTGGGACAGGCACTAAAGTGGACATGACCTTTTTAGGGACTGTCCCAAAAGTGGACCGAAGTGGAAAACTGGTTATAAAATTAAAGGAGAGATAAAGAAATAAAATGAGTAATGTGCAAGAAAAAGATAATAAGGAAAAGCAAATGAATAAAAAGGGGAATTCAAATATTAAGTGGTTTATCCAAGTATTTATTATGACGTTTATATTATCTATGATATTTTCTTATATATCAGCTAATGGTGTATCACATTTGAATTTAGTATCTGCCATATTAATATTAGTGTTAGTCATAGGGATAGGTATATTTTTTGATATTATAGGAGTGGCTGTAACGGTTGCTAATGAACATGAGTTTCATGCTAAAGCGACAAAAAAGGTAAAAGGGTCAAAGGATTCTATTAAGTTAATTAGAAATGCACCTAAAGTGGCTAATATTTGTGCCGATGTTATTGGTGATATTTGCGGGGTATTAAGTGGTGCGATTAGTGCTTTGATTGCGATGAAGATAGGGGAACAATTTAGTTTGAATTTTGATTTGCAGTTTTTACTAAGTGCATTAGTAGCCGCTTTAACGGTAGGAGGAAAGGCTTTAGGAAAGGGAATTGCTAATAGTCAATCCACTAAAATTGTGCATGCGGTTGGGATTATTTTAAATAAGTTTAGAAGAAAAGATTAAAAATGAGCCAAAAATCTTAAGTTCCCTGTGGTTCTTTTGATATATAGTAAGAGGTGTTTTATGAAAGTTTTAATTACAGGAGCTTCCTCAGGTATTGGAAGAGATATGGCAAGAGTGCTAGCAACAAAGGGATATCAGTTAACATTGGTGGCTAGAAATGAAGAGGCTTTGGAAGAACTAGCACAAGAATTGAAGGAAAAAAATCATATTGAAGTTGAAGTTATTAAAGCTGATTTGTCAAATATAGAAAATTGTAAGGAAATCCACAGAAAAGTAAAAAATGTGGATATCTTAATTAATAATGCAGGCTTTGGAGATTGTGGAAATTTTTCTAAAACGTCTTTAGATAAAGAGGTTGCAATGATAAATACAAATGTGGTGGCTTATCATACGCTAATGAAATTGTATTTAATCGATATGAAGGAAAGACGAAGTGGGAAGATATTAAATGTGGCTTCCATAGCTGGTTTTATGCCAGGTCCATTAATGGCTACCTATTATGCGACAAAATCGTATGTAGTAAGACTTTCGGAAGGGATAAGAGAAGAGTTAAAGAAGGAGAAATCAGAAGTACAAATTAGCATTTTGTGTCCAGGACCAGTAAGGACGAATTTTAGTAAAGTAGCAAATGTTAAGTTTCATTTGAGAGAAGCAGATAGTAGGAAAGTGGCAGAGTATGCCATTAAAAAATTGGAAAAAGGGAAGTTTAATATTGTTCCTGGAATAGACGTAAAATTAGCAAGGTTAGGAGCAAAGTTAGTACCATCTTCGTGGATTAGTAAGATTACTTATAGAGTACAGAAAAGAAAGTTAGAAAGATAATTTTTGGCTTGACAAATACAAACAAAAATTCTACAATAGAATTGGTGATAGTATGGAAAAACAAATATTACACATAGACGTAAACAATGCCTTTTTAAGTTGGACAGCCGTAGAAAAACTAAAACAAGGTGAACCAGTAGACATTAGAGAAATTCCAGCAATCATAGGAGGAGACGAGACAAAAAGGTCTGGAATTGTATTAGCTAAAAGCATGAAGGCAAAAGAGTGTGGTATTCGAACGGCAGAAACAATTTATCAAGCCAAAATAAAATGCCCTAATGTGCAAGTATTTAGGTCAGATTTTAAAATTTATCAAAAATATTCTGAGAGTTTATACCAATTATTATTGCAATATACTGACAAAATAGAAAGATTTAGCATTGATGAGTGCTTTTTAGATATGACAAACTATCTTATGAAGGATAGTTTATTCAATAAGGCAAAAGAAATTAGTAAAAGAGTAAAAGAAGAACTAGGTTTTACGGTAAATATTGGGGTAGCCAACAATAAATTATTAGCTAAGATGGCATCAGACTTTACAAAGCCAGATAAAATACACACTTTATATAAAGAAGAAATTCCTCAAAAAATGTGGCCTTTGCCAATATCGGAACTATTTATGTTAGGCAAAAAAACGGTGCCTAAATTATATAATTTACAGATAAAAACAATAGGCGATTTAGCAAAAGCAGATAAAAATATGTTAGAAAAGAAATTTGGAAAACATGGACTTATGATATGGGAATATGCAAATGGAATAGATGACGCAGAAGTAAAATATCAAAAAGAAAAACCAAAGGGAATTGGGAATTCTGTTACATTACCACAAAATGTTTCAGAGATTAAAAAACTAGAAGAAATCTTATTAGCACTAACAGAGCAAGTAACTTATCGATTAAGAAAGTATGATTTATTAGCTAGTACTGTTAATGTGCAACTAAGAACAAAAGATTTTGAAGATACTTCGCACCAGGCAAAGTTATTGCTAGCAACTTCGTCAACCAAAGAAATTTATGAAAAAGCAAAGGAATTGTTAGAGCAAATGTATCGAAACGGGATGGCAATTCGATTGGTTGGAGTAAGAGTAGATAACTTAGTAGGAAAAGAAGAACAGCAATTATCATTATTTCAAAATCAGAAAAATGAAAAACAAGAAAAACTAGATAAGGCAGTCGATGCATTAAAAGAAAAATATGGATATAACATGATTACAAGAGCTGGAAAAATGCAAGTAGGAAACATGATAAAATTAAAAGAAGATTTTGGGGATAATCCTTAACGGTATGAGTGTACGCAAGATTACAACGAAGCGATACTTTGGGGTACGGAAAGGAGAGCAATGATGAAGCAAGAAATACAGTACAATGGCGAAGTCATACCTTATGAATTGATAAAATCCAAAATAAAAAATATGTATATTTATGTTAGAGACGGAAAAGTAACAGTAAAAGCACCCTATCGATTGAAAGACAAAGAAATTCAAGAATTTGTCAATAAAAAGTCAAAATGGATTTATGATAAATTAAAACAAGAGCCTAAAATAGTAGAAGAAACCATTAAACCAGAAGAAGTGAAACGATTAGAGGAAAGCGTAAGAAAAAACATAGAAAAGTATGCTGTCTTGTTAAAAGTAACGCCCAACAAAGTACGAATTAGAGATATCAAATATGCTTGGGGAAGTTGTTCTAGCAATAAAAATATTACAATTAGTAAGAGATTGGCTAAAAAGGAAGAAAAGTTAATAGAGTATGTGGTGTTACATGAAATGTGTCACTTAAGACATATGAACCACTCAAAAGAATTTTGGCATTTGGTGGAAAGCTTTTTGCCAGAATATAGGATATACAGGGCTTTACTTCAGAAACATTAATGGAAATTGTGCCAAAAAGCTTAAGTTCCCAGTGGCTCTTTTGGAAAATTATTGTATATTCCACTTGCGAAGCAAATAGAATTGGGTTATAATAAAAGAAACATAAATCAAGTAATTAGGAGAAAAGCCAATGTGGAAGAGAAAAGAATTAAAGGATAAAGCCAAAAAAGTTGTCCATAAGAATTATTGGACGGCTATTGTTGTATGCTTTTTAATCGCTTTGTTCACAGGTGAGTTTGGAACTTCTATTGTGGGGGTATGGCAATCAGAAGATACCATGGACCCTAATTATGTGATAAATAAAATGGAAGAAAGAGTCGATGAAATTCCAGACGAGAAAATAGATGAATTTTTTACGCAAAGAAATGTAAAAGAAGCTTTAAATGAAACGCAGATAAAAGTATGGGAAGCTTTGGATGCTAATTTGAATAGTGCAACAAAATCGCAAAAATACATTTTTAAGGTGTTAGATGCTATTACTTCTTTCCAGTTAGACCAAACAAAATTAGGAATTTTGTTGATAATAGGAGCAATTCTTTCTTTTGCCTTTACAATACTAATTGCAGACCCCCTGATTGTAGGGGGAAAGAATTACTTTTTGAAAGCAAGAGAAGGAGAAAACCCAAAAGTAGGCGTGATGGCAGAGGTATTTCGAAAAGAGCATTGGCTTAATGTGGCTATAATTATGTTTTTACGAAATATCTATAATGCTCTTTGGTATTTGACGATTATAGGTGGTTTTATTAAAACCTACGAATATAGGATGATACCTTACATTTTAGCAGAAAATCCTACGGTAGAAAGAAAAGAAGCTTTTAGGTTATCCAAACAAATGATGAAGGGAAATAAATGGAAAACTTTTATTTTAGATTTATCCTTTTTTGGATGGAATTTCTTATCGGTATTGACGTTTGGCTTGTTGAGTATATTATATGTAAATCCATATAATGCTGCAACAATGGCAGAATTATATATAACGTTAAAAAATAAAAACAGCACTTTAGCATAGGTGCTGTTTAAAAAAATTTGATGAGAAAAGACGAAAAAAGTGAGAAAAAGGAAAAATTTGTAAAAAATTAACTAAATAAGGGGGATTTTGCGACGAAAAATCCTTGAAAACGCAAGGGAAAAGTTGTATGATGAAGAGTGGATTGCACAAAAGAAAGGGGATAAGATTGTAAAATGAACACTTTTTTCAGCAGCACATTTATCAAACAAGAGGAACTTGAGGAGGCAAGGATTAATTATCCGATTAAATTAGAATATTATAAAATGAAGGAAGGAGAAAAATTTGGGATTGAAATTGTGAAAAAAGAATATAGAAAAGAAGGAACACAAATAGATAATGAGCAAAAAGAAAATATATCAGAGGATGAAAAAGAAATTGAAGGAATTTTGAAAACGTTAGAACGAAATGAAGTAACACCAATGGGATTAGAAGAAATATTAAATGACTTGGTCGTATAAAACAAGGAAAAATGCGTAAAAAACTTGCAAAATGTGAAGAGATACGCTAGAATACAAGGGGAAATAAAATTAAGGAGGATTACATGGCTGATAAATTAGTAATTGTGGAATCACCAGCAAAAGCAAATACCATAAAGAAATTCTTAGGTGGAAGCACCAAAGTGCTAGCATCTATGGGACATATTAGAGATTTACCAAAGTCAAAAATGGGAATTGATATTAAGCACGATTTTGAGCCAGAGTATATCAATATAAGGGGAAAAGGAGACTTAATAAAACAGTTAAAAAAAGAAGCAAAGCAAGCCAAAAAGATTTATCTTGCTACTGACCCTGACCGTGAAGGAGAAGCGATTGCATGGCATTTAGCCACGATTTTAAACGAAGAAAAAAATAAAATAACAAGAGTAACTTTTAATGAAATAACCAAAGGAGCGGTACAAAAAGCCATTAAAGAGCCAAGAGATATTGACGTTAATTTAGTAGATGCTCAACAAGCAAGAAGGGTTTTGGACAGAATTGTAGGGTATAAAATGAGTCCTGTTTTATGGAAAAAAGTAAAAAGAGGGCTATCAGCAGGAAGAGTGCAATCTGTTGCTGTTAAATTAATTGTGGATAGAGAAGAAGAAATTGAGAATTTTAAGCCAGAAGAATATTGGAATTTATATGCAAATTTACAAGAACCAAAAAGTAAAAAGGAATTTGAAGCAAGATTTCATGGAAAAGATGGCAAAAAGCAAGAAGTCCATTCCGAAGAAGAGATGAACCAAATCTTGAAAGAGATTGATAAAGCAAAATATGTAGTGACCGAAGTGAAAAAAGGAGAAAAGAAAAGAAATCCAGCACCACCTTTTACAACAAGTACAATGCAACAAGAAGCTTCTAGAAAATTAGGTTTTACCTTAAAGAAGACCATGTCAATTGCACAAGGCTTATATGAAGGGGTAAAAATGCCAGAAAAAGGAACGGTTGGTTTAATTACTTATATGAGAACAGACTCTACTAGAATTTCAGAGGAAGCAAGAGCCGCAGCCAAAGAACATATTGTGGCAACCTATGGGGAAAAATATTATGAAAATCGATATTATAAAACCAATAAAGATGCTCAAGATGCTCACGAAGGTATTAGACCAACTTATGCAGATTTAGAGCCAGAAGCAATCAAAGATTATTTAACAAAAGACCAATACAAATTATACAAATTAATCTATAATCGTTTTATGGCGAGTCAAATGGCAACAGCAATTTATGATACGATGGCAGTTTCAATAGATGCTAATGGCTATACGTTTAAAGCGAATGGACAAATCCTTCGCTTCAAAGGATTTATGACTTTATATGTAGAAGGAACAGACCAAAAAGAGCAAGAAGAAGAGGGGATGCTACCAGAACTAAAAGAAAAACAAGAGTTGCTACTTAAAAAATTAAATCCAAAACAAAGTTTTACAGAACCACCACCACGATATACAGAGGCAAGTTTAGTAAAAGCTTTGGAAGAAAAGGAAATTGGAAGACCAAGTACCTATTCTCCAACCATTACAACTATTTTAGAAAGACGATATATCGAGAAAATACAAAAACAATTGTCGCCTACGGAATTAGGTAGAATTGTGAATAAACTATTAACGGAAAATTTTGCAGACGTGATTAATGTGGAGTTTACAGCAAGGATAGAAAATGAATTTGACGATATAGCGATGGGAAAAGAAGAGTGGAAAAAGATGATACGAGAGTTCTATGGTCCTTTTGAAAAGGAAATTGAAAAAGTAGAAAAGGAACTAGAACATGTAGAGTTGGTAGATGAGGTATCAGACGTACCATGTGAAAAATGTGGAAGGATGATGGTTTACAAATTTGGTAGGTATGGTAAGTTTTTGGCTTGCCCAGGGTATCCAGAGTGTAAAAATGCAAAGCCAATTGTAGAAACAATTGATGTACCTTGTCCAAAATGTGGAGCGACAGTACAAGTAAGAAAGACAAAAAGGAAAAGAAATTATTATATTTGTGAAAATAATCCAGCTTCTTGTGATTATATTTCTTGGAACAAACCAAAGGAAGGCGAAAAATGGAATCCAGATGAGGCGAAGGACGTTAAAAAGGAAACGGAGAAGAAGCCAAAAAAAACAACCAAAAAGACGACGAAGAAAACAACGAAAAAGAAAAACTAAGAATTAGAAATGAGGAATTGCAAAAATTTCAAGCGATTACCTCATTTTTTCTTGACAATAACTCACAAATTTGGTATCATTATTTATGCCTTAGGAATATTATAGACTAAATGGGAATAGACTTAATTTAGAAAATGATTCAATATTGCTTTGGCAAGGCGGTAGCCAAAATAGATTTGCAGGTATAGTTTAGTGGTAAAACGTAACCTTGCCAAGGTTAAGTTACGGGTCCGATTCCCGTTACCTGCTCCATTAATTATCTTGATTAAACAATCAATTAATACAATTAAATAATTTACGACCAAGTGTCGTAATCATTGTAGGTACTAGCCTTTAGAGGTTGGTACTTTTTAAATTCAACTCAAATACACCAATTCGTAAGTAACATAATCACTTCTTCAAATTTCTAAACCAAACTATCATAAAGCCTAATATATTAAGCACTTGACACCTATATTCGCATAATTACCCAGTTGCATTAAAAATTGCATAAACCTATAAAGTCTAAAATGGTAAAGCATACCATATCGTAACTTAAAGTACACAAGAACAGGACAAATTCCAATCCCTAGAATTATAATTAGAGCCAAATTATAATGAAAGGAGGCGAGTTATATGGAGAGAGAAAGTGCTATATTAGAACTCTACGAGAAATTTGAACAGGAAAAGAAGAACAGTCCTAAATTTAGCCAATTATTAAGAAAACTGGCTCAACAAAGGCAAGTATTCGAGGAAAAGCTAAACAATGAACAAGCGAAAGAGTTACAAAAACTAATAGAAACAATGTATGATTTAAGAACACAAGAAGGAAAAGAATTTTTTGTAGATGGTTTCTCAATGGCTACAAGGTTAATGACAGAAGTGTATTATAATGAAGATACAAATTAAAGGAATATCATACGATATTCCTTTCAGTATGGCTATTTAGAGCCTTTATGAATGATATAGTTCATAACACTATTAACAAAAGCTTTATCTTCTGCTGTAAGAGTAGAAAGATTATTTATAATATAAGTATCTTCATTACCAGCATATTTAATTATTCCATTAAAAAGAGTGTTAGGCTCTATATTTAAGATATTGCATAGATTTACAAGAGTTGTAATACTCAATCCACTAGCCCCACGTTCAACCATAGATATAAATTTATCAGAGGTATTAAGCAGTTCAGCTAGTTTGTCTTGGGTATAGCCCTTTTGTGTTCTAGCAATTCGTATATTTTCTCCCATAACTTTTAAAATATTATTTTCGTCCATATCCAAAGCCCCCTAAACGTTAATATATCAATCATTATATAGTCTATAATATAGAACATAAACAAAGTAATTATTAACAAGGTAAAATAATACTTTACAACATAAAAAAGTAATGATATAATTGATTATATGTTAGAGAGGAATAAAATAATATGTATTGTACCAAATGTGGAAAAGAAATTAGAAATGGTGCTATATTCTGTCCAAAATGTGGAGAGAAAGTAATAAATCAAAAGTATATAAAGACGGATAATAATGTAGGATTAGATATGAAAGGCAAACTTAATATTCAAAAAAGTTCTACTAAAGGAATAATAATAGCTGTAATAATAGTAATTTCTATAATGTGTGTAATTAAAATGGTATCTTCTGTATCAAATGAGATAAAAGAGAATAATAAGAATGCCATTGAAAGGCAAAGTGGTTATGTATCTTTTAATTGTCCATATTGTAAATCCTATAATGAATTTAGCAAAGCATCCTTAATGGAGCAACGCAAGTATTATTGTTGTATGTGTAAAAATTGTAGAAAAGTACTATATATACATAAAGATACAAAGACAGTAAGTTTAGATATGTTCGATGAGTAATTATATAGAAAGAAAGTGAAATCAAGAAATCCTTAACAAAGTAAAACAACACTTTACATTATTAAGGATTAATGGTATAATAGGTTCGTAATATGTCGAAATAAGATATTATATGAAAGGAGCAAGTAAAATGTATTGTAGTAAATGTGGGAATGAAATGAATGAAGGGGAAGGATTTTGTCCTAAATGTGGAAACTCTATTCAAGCAGAACAACCAAAAAGTAATACACACGAAGATAATTCTAGCAATAGTGAGCCAAAAAATGGTATCGTAAGTAATTATATAAAAGAGAATAACATAAAAAATCCAATGTCATTAATAGCTTTTATTAGTTCAATACTAGGTTTGTTGATACTTCCATATCTTTTTGGACCTATATCAATAATCTTAGGTATATTAGCTCTTCAACAGAAGAATATTGATAAGAAGAGCAAAACACAAGCAATTATAGCCATTGTATTAGGTGTAGCTGATTTGATATTACCATCATTTGTTCAAGGATTTATACAAGGATTTAATGCAACCTATTATAGATATTAAGTAATACAAATGAACTGGAAAATAATAAGCTAAACCAACTAATAGAATATTCTAGCACTAGAAAATAAGCCTCCTGAACCGTTAAAATAACGGCAGGAGGTAATTTTATTATGAACAAAGTATTAGAAAAACAAATTGAGCAATCGCTCAAAACAATGGAGCAGTCAAAAGACTGGAACAAAACTTATGAGGAGCAACAAAAGATACTGACAGAAAATAAGCAACTACTAGACCAATTCTACAAATCAATCAAGAATTATGAACATCTACAATTCTATCTAGTAGAGGTAAGCCCAGCAGAAGATAACATCTTCACAGTCCAAGCAAGATACAAGGGGCAACCAATAGCCACAATCTCAATAACCAAAGACGGAGCAACTACAATAACAACAAATGACGAGGGCAACAAAAAGACCTATGGTTGTGATATTCAACTTAAAGAGAAGAATTTGAATGATAAAGATACAATAAAATTCGTAGAATTCTTTAGTAAGGACATAAAACCAAAAGTTAAGATTGACGAAAAGGCACATATAGAAAGTATGTTATTAGCAGAGTTCGGCAAAACGTCAAGTGCAACAAAGCTACTAACAGGAATACAACCTATAAAATACAGTAATCTGTATTTTCAAATTCCAGTAACACTAAACCCTAAAGAAGAAACAAACTTTATAAATGTTTTGACACGTACAAAAGTAAGAAAACTAACCATAATCGAGCCATTAACGGAAAATACAACACCTGAAAAAGTATTAGAAAGTGCAACAACAAAAGCAATATTCCTATGTAGTCTACTACACACCAAGCAGGGGCAGGACTGGTACCGCATTCTACGGGTTCCATCGGAAGAGTAACTCCAAGCCTAAAAATCAAAGTATGTATAGCAGTTCCAAAATCATTGAAAGCCAAATTCAAAGAGTTTGAACCATTTGAATTAAAAGCTGTAACCGATTGCCTAGAGTTCCACCACCTAATCTATGATGCCGACCAAATCAAGATAACATCAATCAAAACAACACTTAATGAATAAGGAAAACCTATGCAAATCAAAATACTAAAAGGCACCAATCAAATAGGACGGTGCCTTTACAGAAATTCTAACAGATAAAGGAACACGCATATTAATTGATTTTGGAGATGACCTAGACCTAGAGGACACAGAACCTAAACGATTACCAACAATAGAACGGATTAACCACAGGGGAGCCAATATATGACGCAGTATTTATAACCCACCACCACCAAGACCATTGCCGGCAGAATAAATGAAATTCTACGGAGAAATCCCTGTCTATATGTCAAACATAGCAAGAAATATCTTAACAACAGTATTCTGTTTCTCAAAGTCAAAGGGCAATATAACTCACGATACAATAGATATACAGGACGGAGAACCTATACAAATAAAAGACGTAACAGTAATTCCTCACATCTGTTGCCATAGTGCCTATGGAGCATTTATGTTTGAAATATTAGTAGACGGAAAAAGAATATTGCACACACGGCGATTTTAGAAATCACGGATACAAAGGAAAGTTACTTAAATCAATGCTAGAAAAGATACGGAAAAGTCGACATCTTAATAACAGAACGGAACAACCTTATCACGACCACAGGTAAAGGCACAAACAGAAGGAGAACTCTCTATTGAAATGGCAGAAAAAACCAAAAGCTACGACCAAGTGCTAGTGTTAATGTCAACAACAAATATAGATAGAGTTACAACAATTCAAAGAGTGGCGAACAAAACAGGTAAAACCGTAATACATGATATTCTTCTGTCAAATGTTCTTAGATTAGTAACACAGAAGATACCCAATGCCCTAAATTCAAAGAAAGTACAAGTATTTCTACCTAGTTTTATATACCTACTAAAGGACAAACCTGAATATCAACAGTATATAGAGCCATATAAAAAGAAAATGAAGAACACAGGGAAAATTTTACATCGTAGTAAATTCATAATGAATGTAAGAATATCAATGATAAGAGATATTGAAAAGCTAAAGCTAAAAAGTAAGGTACTCAACAAATGTTGCTTAATATACTCATTATGGGAAGGATACAAAGAAGACGAAGAATACAAACAGTTTCTATCAAAGATTGCTGAATTAGGTATTGACATTATAAGTCTACATACATCAGGGCACGCAGACTATCTCGCATTACAACAAGTAATAGATATAACTTGCCCTGACGTAGTAATACCAATTCATACAGAGAATAAGAACGGAATAAAACAATATACAGATAAAGCAGTAATACTTGAAGACGGCGAAATATACCAAGTAGAGGAGCGAAAAAAGAAATATGATAAAGCCTAAAATAATAAAATATAAAGAAATTATAGAGCAGACAAAGGATATACCATTAGAAAAACTATCAAAAGACCAAGTATTCGATAGATACATACGGATATGGAGAAGACGAAGATTTTAGAAATGTCAAAGTACAAAAGCTAATGATAAAGCACGGATATATAGAAGAATTAGTTTGTTTAATGGAAAGTATAATCACAGATAAAACAGTTATAAAGAGCATTATATCAAGTAATTTATTTAAAAATAGTTCATACATCTTAGTTGAAGGAAAGCTAGAAACCATACAAGTTATAAAAGACAAAGAACTTCCAAAAGGCTTTAACTGGCTAATTATAAGTGTAGTAGACCAATCAAATGTAAAATACGAAATCAAATATATGTACTATTCACAGAAACAACATAGATATAAAACAGAAATCGAGCAGAATATAAAAAATAAAATAATGATAGTAGCAGAATATAGAGAAGACCAATACTACTTATGTTGTATATTAAAAAATGCTGATAATATCTAAAGTAGACAAAGTCCATAAATTAAGTAATAATATAAATGTCTGTCATTTGACATCTTAGGAAAAGACACCTTCCCCTAATAACCAGTTAGCAATTCTCACTAGCTGGTTATTTCTATTATATAGCAATCTCAATATATTTAAGAAAGCCAAATATGAAAGGAGAAAGTAAGTTATGAATGAAGAACAAAAAAGTCCAGCAATACCAAAGGACTATTCTATAATTCAACTAAAAGTAGTTAAGGGAGAAATAACAGAGATAGGAATATCTAAAGTAAAAAATAATATTCCTGCAACAATCTATATGACAGAGATAACATCTGTTGAAAGTTTAGATACAGTAATCACAAGAATATTAGAGATTATAGGAACTGATACAATATTCTATATCAATAAAGAAACAGAAATCGAAGTATTAAAACGCAAATGTGAAAGTATGCAATTATCAATAAGTAATGAATTAGTAAACAGTCAAAAAGTATTAGACGATATAGGAGTAAGCCAAAGAGATTTTGTATGTAACTATTTAGAGTTAAAATTAAAAATGTAACAAGTTAAATAACGATTGAATATCATACTGTAATAGATAAGTAATTGTTTATTATTTTATTAAAATTATTTTAGCTTTTTTGCCTACAAAGTACCATATCACATTTTATTTCTTTACTCAAATATAAAATCGGCTTATTTTGCGAAATTTTGCGTTTGAAAAGTATAAGAAATAAAAACAAATGTTCGCAACAATAAAAGACCTAAGATACCTAAATTCATATTTATATATTATTTTATTAATATTATGGTAACAAAGGAAGTATTTATATATAAATATTTAAACAAGATAATCTTACAAATGGGGTTGGAGCGAAGCGACAAGCCCATTTGCAGAATATCGAGTTTAATTATTTGTGTGTAAACATAAAACTTAAATATAGATTACTCGATTAAAATTTATGTAAACGCACTATTCTAAAAAATAATATTAAACTAATATAAATAGATTCGTATATGAATATAAGCCAACCTATACGCATATTATCACTAGCTAAAGTTAAGGGACAGAAGGATACGGGAATTGATGCCAACTTTGACTATACGAAGAACCAATCCACCCACCCACTACAACTAAAGTATCATAACAGATTATAAAATTCAATCTAACATCAGCACAATCAGACCATACTAAACCATAGGGGGGCGACCAAACCAAAGTATCTATATAACATCATTATAAAATTCAACAGGAGCAAGAGGAAATATCAATCCAAGCAAATTACACCTATATATCAAAATTAATATTATTATCATTAGTATTGCTATTGTCTATTATCTCTTGAATAATAACATCTTCTATTTCTATATCATTACCATTGTTGTCAATAAATGTAAATGGAGCAATGGATTTTATGCCATCATACCAACCCTGCTCATACCAATCCCAGCCAGTAACTTTATTCATAGCACATAGTTGATTATAACTATACTTATGAAATTTTAAATCTATATCTTCTTCGGCAATATACCTAGAGCCACTAATAAGATAATGTATAACTTCCTTGTTATATGGGATAGTAATGTCTTTAGCCTCTATACCAATTCCTAGAGAATACAATTCTTTACAAAATTGTCCAATATCATTAATATAGCGAAAGCCTTTAGATTTACAAAATTCTATATATTGCTTGTGATATAGTTCTTTTTGCACCTTATGGGAAACCATATCGTCTATTGAATGTTTTGAAACGAAATATTTTAGAGGATTATTCTGTGCAAAATAATCTTCTGTTGCTTTAGTAACTGATACAGGTTCTGTAAGTTCTCTATTCTCTAATAAAACCTTTCTAAAACAATTCATAGCTCTAAAAGCTATAATCTGTAATACGGTAGGAGATAATAGCTTGTCCTCTAAATTAATATCACGTTCGGCTCCCTTGAAAATATTGTTGAATGGTATTACCCTAAACTTACGTGTAAACCCATAGGAACTATCTTTAAAATTAATATTATTATTAAGACTAATTAACAAAGTAGCAAAAGGCTTAAATTTCAACATACTAACTTCATATTTCTTGTCTGCTGATATTTGATTGCCAGAGATAGTACGTTTCAAAACACCTGTATCTATGTCTTTAAGTTGTTCTTCGTCATCAGAGATATTAACTGTCATATTATATAAATTGTGCAAAGAAAAATCTCTTTTAACAATATCTTTAAGGCATAAGTTGCTACAACTATTACCAGCCAAAGCCTGTATTACATCAAAATATTTAGATTTACCATTAGCACCATTAGCCTTAAAAATATAAGCAATTTCAAACCTAGCACTTCTATAACAACATAGCCCAATTAGTTCGTACAGTAAAGTTATAAGCTTTCTATCACCTTTAGTAATGCTATGAAAGAACTTGTTTACAAAAGCAATATTTTTTTCATTGTTAGGAATAGTAGTAGGATAAACAAAGTCTACATCTATTTTATGTGTCAATATAATGTCTGGTGTATGTTCCTGCAATACCAACTTTTTAGCTTTCAAATCTAAAATGCCGATTATTGAAGGCAATATAATTAGGTGGAGCAATATGTTTTACAATGGGAGCCGTATGTTGGATTTTGTGCCTAATATCTCTACATTGATTATATGACGTCAA
The DNA here is from genome assembly GCA_947574235.1 of uncultured Clostridium sp. GTDB lineage: Bacteria > Bacillota > Clostridia > TANB77 > CAG-508 > CAG-269. The sequence continues at coordinate 74,891 of CANPIU010000001.1, forward strand.
AGGAAAATCAGCATATATATAATCATTTAATCGTTCATAATCATTACTAACATAAATTCCTTCAGATTTTTCATATATATAAATCTGTGAATTGTTAAGACGTATGATATGGTACTTATCAATTAGTTGTTTAGCCATATCACTACTTTGTAATTTGGGCTTACTTGTATTCTGCGTAGCAGGAGCAGTAGTTCCATTTATTCTATTAACAACATCTTTCATATCTTCTAATCTATTCATAATTAACCTCCAAAATTTAAAATATAAAATTGATTCTTAGTTCCGAAATAACAAAATTAAAACAACCAATTTAACCACCTTCAAAATGTCATAGTAGTAAAAACCCCACACTATATAAGTACGAATTAGAAATGCTACCTCGAAGAAATGAAAAACCTTTAAAACGATAAAAGCTAGATATACCAAGAGTTAAGAAAAATACTGACCAAGTAGTCAGTTAGCACTGTGAATTAAGCTATAAGTACAAATCAACCACTTACAAACTGGCGATAATCCTTCGTAAACAAAATCAAATAATGTTAGCAGTTGATACAATCAACTAATTTATGCAAACATTAAGGAGAGGAGTAAGTAAAATGAGTAGTAAGAGAAATCAACCAAAAAGAAGAAGAAACGGAGAAGGAACGATATACCAGTTAAGCACAACTGGGACTTGGGTTGCCCAGTATGTAATTGATGACAAAGTAGCAAAGAAGAAAAAAAGGAAAACAATCACAGGCAAGACTTACGACGAGGTTAAGGCAAAGTTAGATAAAGTAAAAGTAGAAATCAGAGAGAAAACCTACATTGAAAGAGACGGAAAGACCATAGGAGCAATATTAGAAGATAACCTAAAACATAAGGAAAGATTAAACAAAGTACGTCAAAGCACAATTCTTCGTGATAAAAATTCAGCCTCTGTAATATTAGGGCATCCAATATCAACTATACCTATTCAAAAGTGTACTAGACACGACATACATAACTTTTTAGACGAAATGGCTCAAAAGTATAGCAACAGTTACATCGACAAAATATATACCCACCTAGCCAATGTATATAAAAGTGCAGCCATAGACCACTTAATCAAAGAAAATCCATTTACTCTAGGGGCTATTGACAAGCCAAAGAGTGTAAAGCCTGATAAAGAGGTAAAAGCATTAACACGAGAGGAGCAGACTAGATTAGTTTCAAAACTTAAAGACCAAGATTACCAAGACGACTACAAAACAATAATTTTACTATTATTATATACAGGGTGCCGTTGCGGAGAACTGTTAGCATTAACTAGAGCAGATATAGACTATAAAAACAAAGTCATACATATAAATAAAACTTTATCAAAAGACAAGAATGACCGTCCTATTCTATCTAATATGCCCAAAACGAAGGCAGGTATTAGAGATATACCAATGAATGAAGAAGTAGAACGAATATTTAGAGAGAATACAAATTTCAAATATCTATTTACATTACCTGACGGACGATTTATCTCAACATCTACGATTAACGAACATCTGAAAAAAATAAGTAAAGATTGTAATATACGTCCAACAATATGGGAACGAAAAAGAAAAGATGGTTCTGTGCGTGCAAGAGAACGCAAAAGTTCAATTACAACTCACGTCTTAAGACATACCTTTATAACAAGATGTGTTGAACAAGGTATGCCTCCAAAAGTTCTTCAAACAATAGTGGGACACTCGGATTATCGTATTACCGCAGATATATACACACAAATCGACGATACATACATATATAGCGAATTTCAAAAGTCGCAAGAAGGATTAAAGGCTAGTAACCTATTATAATCAAAGCAAAAGCAGGAGCAAGAAATGACAAATATTTCTTGCTCTTATTTTACAAATTTTACGGCATAAATATAGTTGGCTTATTTATACCTTTGCTTAAATATTTCTATAATTCAATCAGAACTAGAAACGAGAGGAGCATTCGATTAAATTATAGGAAATAATAAGAAAGGAGTAATACCAATGGCGAAGATAACACTAGGGCAAATAACCAAAATCAACAATATATGTAGTAATGAATGGGTACTTGACGTTGAATATGCTAAATTCCATAATGAAAAGACACTTATAAAACATATTCGATTAGACGAAGAACATTACTTAGAATATAGGTTAGGATACAATTATAACAATCAAATATCACTACACATAAGTAAATTCTATCATAAGCCAAATGATACAATGGCAAGTACTAGTCGGTATGGGAAAAAGTAAAATCCTAGACAGAATACCTGTGAAACGAAAAGAAATAAATAAGCTAATTCTATTTACTAAAGTGCTAACGAATGAAAAGCTATTAGAAATCAACAAGAATACACCAGTAGCCCCAGCGTATGGAATGATAACTCAAAGTGAAGATTTCTAAGATATGGGAGCATAAAAATTATATGGAAATAAAGCAAAGTAAAACCAATATATGGAGAAGGGATAATGTACCTTCTCCATATTGGCTTTATTTTGCCCTTATTACCACATAACTAAATAATACTTATTATATATTTAATTAGACAGTCATTAAAATAGTATAATCAGCATAGAATATTAATATATTTAAGCAAGACTTACTACTAGGGAGATAATCATATAAAAAGTCTCCCTAATTACTCCAAATGCCTATTGACTAAATGCGTTTAAGGTGGTATAATTGCATAGGTTAAAAGAACATTGATAACAATTTTTATCTATATTTAAGCGAAATGCGTAAAACTCTGCATTTCCAATTAAAACCATAAAATTCTTTAGAGCAGAAATAGAAAACTTGAAAACCCATACAAACAAATTACCTGCTCCATAAATTATGGCGAGTTAGCCAAGCGGTAAGGCACGAGTCTGCAAAACTCTGATGGTGGGTCCGACTCCCACACTCGCCTCCATTAGACATAAAGTCTAAGCAGTAAGGCAAGGCCACGTAGTTTAAAGAGGGATTTATTCAGATAAAAAATATTATTAAAGGGTGCACACTTTAATAATATTTTAGAAGAGAATCTCCGGTTAGAACGCAATCACCTATGTTGGTATTGAAGTTTGAAGGTTCGAATCCTTCCGTGGTCGTTCAAAGGTTCCTTTATAGGTTCCTTTTTTTGTGTCTAAAGAATATTTTTACTTCTTGCTTTTTTGATTTGCATTTATCAATTATTTTATAAAAATCAGAAATTTATTTTTTATCTTGTTCTATTCTAAACTTTTCAAATTTTATACTATATCCTTTTATAATATATATTTTAAAACTTTTGTTGCCCATTGTCTAAATCTTGTCACTCTTTTCGAATTTGTCCTGTATCCGAACAGATATTATCATATCTAGATTATTAATAATCAATATTTCTATTAACTTTACGATTACCTTCGATTTTAACTGTTGAAAAATTTGCAACAGTTAAATCTGTAGTTAATTCTTGTTCTTCAAAAATATTTGAAATATGTCTTGAAACAACTGATTTATCCTTTTCAAATTTTTCCTAGTTACATTAATTTTTATTATTGCTCAAAGCTATACATAACACATGAACGTAAAAAATGAGAAAATACAAACTTTAAGATAATTCAGTAAATTCACAATTTACTTAGAAATAAAAATATACAAAATTACTTTGTTCGCTTGTATTTTTAAAATGAATAGTATATAGTTAATCTACGACAAAGTTTGATAAAGAATTTAATAAAAACACAAAAAATAAGTAAGATAAATTATCTTGGGGATAAAGAAAGGAGAAACTAAATGAAATCACTAGAATTATTAGAAGAATTAAACAAAATCCTGATAGAAGCAAACAAGCGATGCAATATAGCTTATGAAAATGTGGGAGAACAAGACAGATTAAGAAGTGATATAGAACATGATATATTGAATAACTATGTGGGTATGTCTGCCAAAGAAAAAAGAGAATATACAGATAAAATGTTTAAATGTTTAGTGGAAAGACACAAGTGCAAATATGAATATAGAGAACTTGAAATATTAAAAGAGTTGTATCATACAACAAAAAGTATAGAAACAGCATTTAATATAGCTATCAATAAGCTACGAAAATTAAATCAAGAGCAAGAAACGCCAATTTATTATAAAAGGGCAAAAAAGAACGAAGGAAAGGTTGTCATAGTAAAAAAATGTTAGAATTACCAAATACATACAAAAATAAAATTATTAATAGATATGGAGCAAAAGGAGAAAAATGGTTAAAAAGCATAAATACAATAGTAGAAAAATATAAAAAGCAGTTTCAACTACAAGAATTAGAACTGATAGAAAATTTAACTATGAATATTGTAATATTTGCAAAATCTCATCAATATGGAGATATTGTAATGAAAATAGGAGTACCTGAAAAGACAAGTATTACCGAGATGAACATTATGAAACATTATTTATCAGAATATGTACCAAAATGTTATGCTTCATGCCTAGAAGATAGGGTAATGATACTAGAAAAATTGACACCAGGATATTCACTATCACACTTAAAGGATAGAGAAGAAAGAGTTAAAATATTTTCTAAGATAGCCAATCATCTTCTAGTTGAGGTAAATGATAAAACAAAAGACTTCCCTACTTTTGATGAATTATTTCAAGAAGAAATAAAATATGTTTACGAAAATAAGCAAAATTATTTAGCAATTATCGAAATGGTAGATAGAGCTAGTGATATTTATCAAAAGATAAAGGAAATGAACTTAAAGAAATATGTACTACATGAGGATTTATTTCACCAAAATATATTAAAGACAAAAGAAGGGTGGAAAGCAATTGACCCACACGGAGTAATAGGGGAAAAAGTAATAGAAACTTCTCAATTTGTAAGAGAAGAATTGAAATTATCCAGTATCAAAGAAATTGACGAAATTGTTTCACTGCTAAGTAAGTACTTTAAGGAAGATAAAAAACTAATTTTGGGAACTTTATATATTGATATTGTTCTAAAACTAATAGGATATATTAAAAATAAATATAGCAATGAAATTATTTCCTATAACATAGAGATAGGTAAAGAGATATTACCATACATAGTTTAAAGTAAAGAGAGAGTATCGTAAAAGTTGTGTAGATCATTTCTTCGATTGAAAATTTATTTTAGCTAACTTTTTCTATACTCTCAAATACTAATCTCTTTTCTTATTTTTCGTATTACATTAGCATTTTTTTACTTAAATCTAGTATCTCTTGTAATTCATAGACATTGTCATCTTGACTTATATGTCCTTTATTTTTTACTATTATTGTTTTTGCATTTAGTTTAGCTTTAAATTCTTTTTCCTGTTGTAAAGATACAAAATAATCATTATCTGAAAAAATACAATTTATATTAGAAGTAAACTGCTTAATTTTTTCAAAGTCTATTGGAGTGTTAAGCCAAGCAAAAGCTGTATTATAGGACTCTTCATCCTCTATAGCTTGTGGTAGTAAATCCAACCAAGGAGCAACAAAAAGAACTCCACCGATTTTAGTAATTTTATTTGTTTCTAAATATCTCATAATAGTTTGACAACCTATACTATGACCTATAAAATATGTTTCATCATTTAACATATCTACTTTACTATTTAAAGTTTTTACCCACTCTTTTATTGTAGGATTAGAGGTATTAGGCATATCAAATCTAATTACTTCTATATTATCATCATTTAATTTTTCTGCAATCCACGGATACCAACCATCAGAACTCGTTCCATCCCAACAATGTACTAAATAAATTTTTTTCATAACCTTTAACTCCTTCATTTTATTAAAATTAAATATATCTATAGACAATAATTTATTTTTTCAATCTGTACTAAAATATCATTTCCTATCACTGTAAAACATTTATTTTATTATATGAGAGCCGACTATACAAGTCAATATGTTTTTTTAAATTTTACTAGTTTAATTTAATATGAGTTGTAGTTGCGTCGAAGTTACTTCCAATAACATAGAGATAGGTAAAGAGATTTAGCAAAATACTAAATCTCTTTAAAAAATCGATAATCATTACCAGAAAGAGTTTTACCTCTATACACATAGCCATTATAGATACCACCATTATCATCATCTAAGCCAACATTTAAATTCATTTGGTAGACAAACTTTTGGTTTAAATTATTAACAATATGAATTTTAAAACTTAAAGTATAATTGATATCCTCAAGATTAATATTAGCTTCTTTTAAAACTTTTCCATTAAAGGAAACCGTATTGGCATCTTGGGAAACAGCATAATTTGTTAAAATATCTTTATTCATATAACCTAAAGAAATAGGATTGGAACAATCTGTATAGAAAGTAGGGTTGGCATAATCATTACTTTCATTTTCAAAATTCGTATTTACAATGTTAAAGTCAATCCTATTATTTTCAGGAGTTTCTATCATTTTGTATTTTCCAAAATCCAAAGGATTTTTATAATTTAAAATTTTAGTTCCCATGTCAGCCTTTGAAGTTGCTACAATACTATCAATATATAATTGTTTAATGGTATTTTCATCTGTTAATTCGGAAGAAGTATTAGTATTATCAAGGTAGATGGAAATATCAGTATATTGGTTAATGCTCATATCTTTTAAAGACTGGTCTTTTGAATTATCAATGGCATTGGCATTACTATAGAGTAAAATCTTTTGTACCGTGAAAATAGGTGTTTCATTTTCATCAGAAATGGCTATCATTTCATTGGCAAAAGAGTTTCTAGCTAATACAACGGAAAATACTAAATTATAATATAGTAAAAACACAATAAATAAAGCTATAATTAAAATAGTAAATACTAGTCTTTCGTTCTTTATTTTTAATTTTCTCATCTTAATTCTCCTTGTTTTTTATGATTGAAGTCTATTGTATAAAGTTTCCATATATTTGAATACCTTTTCGTTCCATTCACTGTCGCTAGCATATCTCGTATTAACACCCTTTAAAGTAGGACCATTGTAATACCAAGCAGCAGCTGTTTCACTATCATAGATTTTAGTACCAGATGGATTTAAGTAATATTTTACTAAAGATTTGGCAACTGTTTCAATTCCTTCTGCATAATCTGCAAATTCAAAAGAAGATTCATAAGGAGTAGCATCATAAGAACCATAGCCAAATAAATTTTTCTTCTCCTCAGCAATTTGAGAAGTTCCCCAATTACTTTCGTGAATAGCAATAGAGGCTAAGAAAATACCGTTGATATTGTATTTCTTTTCTGCATTATAGAAAGCAGCGTAGTTGTCTTGGAATATTTTGTTCTTATCATTTGGAAGCCCTGTAAATATTTTTTTATAGTCATTTAAAGTTAAACCACTGGTTCTGTTCAACTCAAGGTCAATGTTTACCTTAATTAAAATTCTTTGAATTCTATTTTTCTCTACAATGTTTGGTGTCGTATAAGATGAGGTTAAATTAGAAGTCTTAATATAACCTTCTATGTTGTCAAAAGAAACTTTGCACCATTCTTCACTTGGTAATTCTAATAATTTAACGTCTAAACTTTGTTTTACTTCAGCAACTTCTTTGGCATTGTCATCAGCCGTTTCTTTCAATCTAGCAGTATTTACTAAATACATGATATCACCAAGGTGAACTTTGTGTTTAGCTAAGAATTCAGAAGTACCAATATCTATGATTTTAGAGACTGGGTCAACTAATTTTTCTTTTTCTAAGATAATTTCTTCTACAAAATTACCATTTTCATAAGTTTTAATAGCCGTAACATTTTCTTTTCCAAAGACCCCTTCTTGTTTTACGATTTCTTCACTTTTTGGAAGGGTAGGGTTATTGGTGTATTCTGTGATAAATTCAATATCACGTTCTTCGGTTACTTGTTCTTTTACACGGTCCATCTCAGCGTTTTCAGAAATAATGCTTTGCATATTTAAACGATGACGGTTTAATTCATATTCAGATATTTCTTCTACAGTGTCTTCTTTAGCATAACTTTGCGTGAAAGAAGTGTTTTTTGGAAAGAATACAGCGAGTCCAACAATTAAAATACCACAACCTACAATAATGTGGGAAAGCTTCAAATCATAACATTTTTGATAAGAAGTATTTTGGGTAGGATGAAAAGCAAAGCGTTTTTTTACTTTTGGTACTTTGGGGTGTTTTTTAGCGTGAGTCGTTTGGGCTTGTTGCATTTCTTGTAATTCTTTGAATACATCAGATAAATTTCGATTATCATGATTATCTAACATAACTTTTCTCTCTTTCTTTATTATATTAATACACATTTATTATACAATAATAGTTAAAACTTGTCCATTAAAATAGTGAAAAAAATACTGGTATTTTGTAGCAGTTTTTTACCAGCCATAAATCGAAAAAGGAATATGATTTTGATAATGTTCAAGTGCTTGCTTAATATAAGGTATTACATTAGTAGGCAAATGATTTAAGTCATAAAAAGTTAATTCATCACACTTATCCTTTTCCATAATTTGAACTTGACCAATATATTTTTGACAAGTTAAAAAGTAGTCAATACTTTCCCTATCTTTTGTTTTTCGATGCATTACATGTGCTATTGTTAAATCTTCTTTTCTTATTTCAATTCCTGCTTCTTCCAAAGCTTCTCGTTGCATTGCTTGGATGACGCTTTCATTACCATCGATATGGCCAGCAACAAAGCTATAATTACCATCTTCATATCCCGTATGATATCTTCTGAGTAATAAGATTTTTCCATTTTCCATTAAGATTAAATGAACCGCAACTACTAGTTTAAATCGTTCCATGTTTGTTCTCCTTGTATTATTGTTAAAGGGTAATCCAATATCGTAAATAGGAATTTTTTGAGTTTTCATCATATTGGATATTTTCTAGAATTCCACCACAACTTTCAATGGTTTTTCGACTAGCCTCATTATCCTCAAGGCAAGTTATTAGTACCTTTTGCAAAGGAATTTCTTTACATTTTTGTAAGCCCAGTAAAAGCTGTTTTTTACCATAACCTTGTATTATTGTTAAAGGGTAATCCAATATCGTAAATAGGAATTTTTTGAGTTTTCATCATATTGGATATTTTCTAGAATTCCACCACAACTTTCAATGGTTTTTCGACTAGCCTCATTATCCTCAAGGCAAGTTATTAGTACCTTTTGCAAAGGAATTTCTTTACATTTTTGTAAGCCCAGTAAAAGCTGTTTTTTACCATAACCTTTTTGACGTTCACTAGGGCGAATAGAATAGCCAATATGACCACCATAGGCTAGTAGATAGTCATTTAAAGCATGGCGAATATTGATAATGCCAAGGATACGATTATTACTTTTTCTCATTAAAAAGTAAGTAAAAGCTGGTACGCGATTAGGTTTAATGTGATTGATAGCAGCATCTTCCTTTAATTTTTGTAACCAGTCTTCATAGATTTCATATTTGTCTAAAGAGGAGAAACCAGAAAATAGATATTTGCTATTAGCATCGTATTTTTTTGTTTCCTCTAACATTTCTTTAGCTTGTAGCTTATGAGCTAAGGTAGGAACTACCAAAATTAAATCTTCCATAAATATTCACCTTTCCCTATTTTAATAAATATTATTAAACAAATGTTTCAAAAAGTCAAGGACTTTATTAAACTTTTGTTGCAAAAATAAAAAGAAAGAGATAATGAAGTTTAAAAAATTCCCTCTTGCAAAATATAGAAAATAGTATATAATATACCTATTCAAGAAAAGAGGTGAAAAGATGCAAACCATAGAAAAAAAAATAGGATATACCTTTCAAAACAAAGAACTATTGAAAAAAGCACTAACGCATACGTCTTATGCTTATGAGAATAACATAGAAAGCAACGAAAAGTTAGAATTTTTGGGGGATAGTATTTTAGAATTTGTATCGAGTAAGTATCTATATGAAAATTATCCAGAATTAAAAGAAGGAGAAATGACTAAAGTTAGAGCAACCGTAGTATGTGAAAAAAGTTTATATAAAGTAGCAAAAGAGCATGATTTTAGTGATTTCTTATATTTAGGAAGATCAGAAAAAAAAATGGGTGGAAGCCAAAGACCAGCCATTTTGGCCGATAGTGTAGAGGCAGTCATTGCAGCAATTTATTTAGATGGCGGGATAGAAGAAGCAGAAAAATTTATTATTCAAAGTTTGAAAGAAGATATTGCCATAGCCACTAAACATGTAGGAGATAAAGATTATAAAACTGTTTTACAAGAAAAATTACAAGAACATGGCGACGTTAAAATCCAATATGAAATGCTCAAAGAAGAAGGACCAGACCATAATAAAAGCTTTGAAGTACAAGTAAGTTGTAATGGAAAAATACTTGCCAATGGAAAAGGAAGAAGCAAAAAAGAAGCACAAATGAAGGCAGCTGAGAAAGCATTAGAAAATTTAAAGTAGAAAAGAGGGAAAATGATGAAGAAACAATATATCATACCAATATTTGTACCCCATTTAGGATGCCCAAATGACTGTATTTTCTGTAACCAAAAATCAATTAGTGGACAAAAAGAAAACATGACAAAAGAAAAGGCAAAAAAAATAATAGAAGAATATTTAGAAACCATTAAAAACGAAGAAGCTGAAGTAGAAATTGCCTTTTATGGAGGAAGCTTTACAGCCATAGAAGAAAAAGCACAAGAAGAGTTACTTGAGGTAGCTTACCAATTCATTGAGCAAGGAAAAGTAGAAAGTATTAGAATATCTACTAGACCAGATGCTATTAATAAAGAAACCTTAAAAAGGCTAAAAAAATATAAAGTGAAGACCATTGAATTAGGTGTGCAATCAGCCAATGACTATATTTTAAAAAGAGTCAATCGAGGACACAATTTTGAGGACGTAAAAAAAGCATCTAAAAGGATACGTTGGAACGGCTTTAAATTAGGTCATCAAATGATGGTAGGCTTACCAGAAAGTACCAGAATAGATGAAATTAATACAGCCAAAGCTCTGCTTAAATTAAAACCGAAGATGGTAAGAATTTATCCTGTTTTAGTGGTAAAAAATACAAAACTAGAAGAAGAATATAAACAGGGAAAATATGAACCATTACCACTTGTACAAGCGGTAGAAGTTTGCAAAGAATTAGTAAGGATGTTTGCAGATAAAAAAGTAGAAGTAATTCGAGTAGGCTTGCAAAATACAGACGAAATAGCTGAGCCAGAAAGCAAAGAAAGTGAGGTCGTAGCAGGACCTTATCATCCAGCCTTTAGACAGTTAGTTGAATCTGCTATGTGGTATGATGCGATTGTAGGAAAAATTAAAAAATTAAATGTCAAAGTAAAAGAAGTAGAAGTTACTGTTAATCCAATCGATAGCAATAATGTAATTGGACACAAAAAAGAAAATGTTTTAAAACTAAAAGATACTTATGACGTTGACCTAATTTTAAAACAAGATGAAACGATAAAACAAGGAAAATCGAAAATAGAAATCACAAAAATTTATCAGGACTTTCTAGAAGAGTAGGAAGAACCGAAGAGAGCCAGAGGGGGACAGGTCTTTTTGAGACAGGAGGGACAGGTCTGAAATGTCTCATTTTCTATAAATACTTATATATTAAATTAAGTATATTAAAAAATGAGACATTTCAGACCTGTCCCTCCTGTCTCAAAAAGACCTGTCCCATCTGTCCACCCCCCTCTAGCTTTTTTTAAAAATCGTTAAATATTTGTAAAAGAAATTTAATAAACTTGTAAAGTAGGGGTAAAAAATAGGCCAAAACGAAGAGCCGTAGGTGGATAGACGATATTATTAAAGTTTACTAATTAAATCCACTTGATACCCCAAAATAAAAAATGCTATAATACAAAGGAACTATAGTATTTTAAAGAAAAGGGATGAGAGTAACATGAAAAAGAAAGTAATGATAATAACGGGGTTAATGGCGTTTATTTTATTAGCGACCAGTCTACTAGCAGCAGCCAATCTAAAAGCAGAGGCAAAGGCTTCTGTTAGTGAATTAAAGGGAGGAGAAGAAGTAACCATTACCTTACGATTTGATGAATACCAACAAATTACAGAAGGGCTAAATGCTTATCAAGCAACTTTAGAGTACGATAAAAACCTATTTGAAGAGGTTACCCAAGAAGATTTTGTATGTTTAAATGACTGGGAAAAATTACAGTATAACCAAGCAACGGGAGAGTTTGTTGCTATCAAAAAAATAGGAAGCGCAGAACCAGAAGATGTTGTAAGTATTACACTAAAAACCAAACCAAAAGTAAAAGCAACCACAACAGAAATTAAAATAAAAGATATTGTAACCTCAGAAGGAGAAAGAGATATATCCATTGCAGAAGCAAAGTCAACCATTAACATTATTGAAGAACAAGAAGAAAAACCAGAAGAACCAAAACCAGAAAAAATGACTTCAACCAAATATACGATAGCTAATGGTTATGTAGAAAGAATTCTGCCAAATACAACCGTAGCACAATTTAGAAGCAATGTCACATTAGAAAACGTTACAACAGAGCCACAAATTGTATTTACTGACCATGAAGGTATGCCACTTGCAGAAAATGGCAAAATTACCACAGGAACCAAAATAAAAGTAGGCAAAACTTTGCAATATACACTTGTTGTAATAGGAGATACCGACAGTGATGGAGAAATTACAATCAATGATATGGCAGAACTAAAATTACATATCATTGAAAAAGAAAAATTAGAAGGAATTAAACTAAAAGCAGCCGATATTGATAGGGATGAAGAAGTAACGATTAACGATTTAGCACAAATGAAACTAATCTTGATTGATTTATTAAAACTAGAATAAAATTTTAAGGGAAAAATAATAAATGGAGGATGAAAATACCTATGAAAGAAAAAACAAAGAAAATGATAAAAATAAGTATTTGTTCAGCACTATTCCTAATCTTATTTTTAGGTGTTATTTACGCTGCTAATGTAATTTCTTCAAAAGGTGAATTAAATGACGATGGCATCGTAGATTATAGTGACGTTAATCTATTAGAAAAACACTTAATCCATTTGCAAGCTTTGCCAGAAGAAAAACATAACAATGCAGATATGAACGGTGACGGACAAATTACCGTAACAGACCTTTCACTTTTAATCCAAAAAATAGAAAACAAAAGAGACTATACCGTAGAACTAACTAATTTAAGTACACCAAATTACTATCCAGAAAAAAGTGAAACAATTGAAATAACCTTTGGAGCAATCATAAACTATCAAGACGTAAGCATCCAAAAAATAGTTATTAACAACCAAGAACAAAATGTGGAAAATGAAGATGGAATTTATAAAATAAAAGTAAAGGTAGGAGAGCAAGCTGGAAAACAAGAATATCACATAAGTAAGGTTATATTAAACACAGGAGCCGAAGTAAAAGTAAATAATACTATTGCTGTATGCGTTTTAAAAGCAAACCCATATATAGAAGAAACTAGCTATAAACTAGAAGAAACCTTTGAAGGAAAAGCCTACATAAACTTTAATTTGGTAGATGAAGAACAAGCTATTACCTCTGCCCAATTTAGTGTTTACGAAATTGCAAATACACCAGAACAAATGAAAGAAGTAGAAACAACAATAGAGCCACAAGCAGAAGAAACAGAAGTAGCTATTGTACAAACCAACATAACAGCAGGAGAAAATCGCCAGGAAGTACCAGTAGAAGATGGAAAGACCTACCGTGTTACTATTAATGTAGCTTATAATGCGGTCAAAGACCCAATCGAAGGAAAGGAATATACAGGAGAATCTTTTGTTTATAGCAAAGAATTTACGATGGCACTTGATTATCAACTTAGCATTAGTAATATACACACCTTAAAAGACGGGCAAGAAAACAATAAATTTGCGAAAAAAGAGCCAATTACCATCCAATTCAGCAGCACCAATATTGCTTATGAAAACACTGGTAGTAGCAATTTTGAGCCAAGTACCATAACGGTAAACAACAAAGAATATGAAGTAATCAAAGAAGAAAATAGCTATAAAGCAACCATTGATGGATTAGAAACAGTAGGAGAAAACACAATTACCATCCAAAAAATAAAATTAAAAAATGGAAAAGAAATTACATTAGAAGCAGGAAATACCGCCACTGTAACAATTGATGCTCAAAAACCAGTCGTATCAAATTTACAAACAGAAGAAAATGTACAAGAGAAAAATATCAAAGTAAGTTTTGAAATAGAAGATGAAGCAAAATCAATTCAATCAGCCAAAGTAGTACTTTATGATAGTGGAGAAAATATCATAGCAAGTAGTGATTTAACAACAGAAGAAATTGAAAATGGAAGCATCGAAAAAACTTTTAACACAAAAACAACAGAGAAATACATTGTAAAGGTAATTGCAACCTATCAAGAAAGCGAAAATCATATCATAACCGATAGTGTTCTATTCGAAAAAGAAATTGCAGCCAATCGTTTTGCCGTGATTCAAAAAGCAGAAGTAGAACCAACCATCTTAGAAAAAAATGAAACGGTAAAAATTACTTATGAAATAGAAACGAATAGTGAAAGTGAAATTGCCAAAATTCGTGTCAATAATTTAGATTGTATTGCCACAAAAGTAGCAAATGGTAAATATGAAATTGTGACAGAAGTAGGAAAAGAAGCAAAAGTATTAGAGCTTATCACTAGCAAAATCATTTTTGCAGACCAAACCGAAGCAATCGTAGACAACACAGTAGAAGTAAATGTTTTAAAAGATATCCCAAAAATTGAAGAAATTAAACAAGAAGATAATTTAGCTAAAAACCAAGTAACGGTAACCTTTACCTTAGTAGACCCTGATAGTAGCTTTATCACAGGAAAAGTACAATTAGTAAAACCAGCAGTAGATGGTAGTCAAGAACAAATTGTCCAAGAACCAACCATTGAAAGAGATGGAGAACACGGAAAAGTACTATTTGAAAATGTAGAAATTGATAAAGAATATACCGCAAGATTTATCGCTAACTATAATCGCTATCCAGAAGGAAACGAAAATATAGAAGAAAATCAGGTAATTCGCGAAGCAAAAATCATGTTAGTTGGTGATTACAACTTACAAGTAAGTGACCTAAAAACAGCAAACAAAGAAAAAGACACCAAATACTTTGAAAAAAAGGAAGAAATAACGCTAAGCTTTAATTGTATTAATGCAACAAGCTTTTTACCAGAAAAAGCAATCCTAAATGGGGAAGAATATGTTTTAACACACAATGAAGGAACTAACACTTATACGGCTAAACTACCAGCCCTAGAAGAAAGTGGTGTCAAAGAATATAACTTACAAACAATCATATTAAATAACAAAAGATTTTTAGACGTAGAACCAGAACAAAAAATAAAAATAGAAGTAGTAAAAGATAAACCAACCATTACTAATTTTAGATACAAAGAAGACGAAACAGACAAAAACAAAGTCATAGCAAGCTTTAACCTAAATGACGAAGAAAGCACCATAACCAATGGAAGAGTTATAATTTTCGATGACCACAAAAATGAAATCAAAACACAAGATTTGGTAACAGGTAATAATCAAATTACATTTGAAAAAATAGACAGTGAATATTACAACCTAAAAGTAATAGTTGATTATGACCTAGACACAAATGCTTTTGGTACTGGCGAAAACGAGTACCAAGAACAAGTACTATTACAAGAAGAAATCGACTTTACCGAACGAAAAATCCAATTAAAAGATATTAAAGATATGCAACTATACCATATGGACTATGGTTCTCCAAGGGAAATAAGAATAATAGATGCAAACGATATCATTGAAAAACCAGAAGATTATGTAGCTAAAGTACAAATGAAAAATATGCCAGATATGTATGCAACAGTCAAAGGTTGTAGAATTGAAAATAGACAGACACTATTAGAGCTTGATTTAGAAAACACCGTAATTTATCAAGGAGACGAAAAGAAGACAAAAATAGAACTACCTTTTGGAACCATGGGAAATGGAGGTACCTATACACACAATGATTCTTTTGAAAGCCTAATTAAAGAAATGAGAGAATACCCAACAGGAACATTTAACTTAACCAAAGATTTTGATGCTTCTGAATATTCAGTAGATTCCTTAACCTATTTTGGAGACACCATGTTTGAAGGAACCATTAATGGAAATGGTCATACCATTTATAATTTACAAAAACCATTATTTAATGAAATGGAAAGAGCAACCATTAAAAACCTAGTAATTGAAGATGCTTATATAACCAATAAAGTAGGAGCGATGGCAAAAGGAATTATTGCCAACGAAATTTATAGTAAAACAACCATTAGTAATGTTCATATTAGAAATTCAACGGTTTCTACCTATGGTTTATTCTATGGATTTGGCTCAATAGCTGGAAGACTAAGTGGTAGTAGAATTGAAAAATGTAGTGTTACTAATATCTCTATGGTAGCAGCACAAGGAGAGGCTTCTAGAAGAGTTGGAGGTATGGTTGGAGAAATCGGTTATGGTTCAACCATAGAAGATTGCTACGTAACAGGAGAGGTTCAAGGCTCTTGGGAAGTAGGAGGAATTGCTGGTGGTGTGCAAGATTCTATGTATCAACAAAATACCATTAAGCATTGTATTACCAAAGTAAATATTACGGGAACTTCTGGACCAGGTAATGTAGGAGGAATTGCTGGAAATCCAAATGGAGCAGGAAGAATTAAATTAGTACAAAATATTAGTTTATCCGATGGAAGCAAAGCCTATAAGACACATGGAAATAGTATTACATTAGACCCAGATACTTTCAATTATGAAATGACAGAATCGACTTTGAGTCCAAATGTAGAAAAATCAAATGGACGAATTAAGGAAGTTACAAAAGATGAATTTACGGGAGAATTTTGCAAAGAACAAGCAGGATTTAGTGACCAAATCTGGAATTTAGACAATAAAAACTATGACAGTATCCCAACGTTAAAGGGCTGTGACCCAAATAGCAAACAAGAAGGGGCAAGCACTGGAAACTATATTCCAGACATTGAAAGATTAAAGAAAATGCAAGATTATGACCCGAAAAAAGAAGTAGCTTATTCAAACCTATATAAACTAATGCCATTTTTCGATGCTAAATACTTAGTAGTAGATGGAGCAAGAATTAGCGAAGACGACGTTTTAAACCAAAAACAAATCAAAACGATCTTGCCATATAATGATAAAAATGAATTAGTACTAACCCTTACCGAAGAAAATTATCAAAGCCTAAATCATATTGACGTAATATTTAGTGATGATACGAAAAAACAATATCCATTGAAATTTAAAAATATGTCAAATCATGTGGTTTCTTATAAACTAGAAGAACTTGGCATTGAATACAACTTTGATAAATATGTAATCAAACAAGATGCAGAAATTGTACAACAATTAATTACCTATATTAGAACATTAAATTACGATAAAGACTTAAAACCAGTAGTGGGTAATATCAATTTAGGAAATCGTGTTTATGGGGACTTCTTCGAAGAAACGACGAAAACCGAAGAAAACGTAACTAAATTTGTTTTGAACTTTTTGGGAAATATGGATGGATTTAGCGTAACTATGGATCATACAATTTTAAATCAATACATTTATGATTATTTAACCAAAAATACGATAAAACTAAAACAGGCTATGTTTGCTTATAACTACTATTCACGTTTCTATGGAATTGAAGTAAATAACATTAAAATAAGTGACGTATTATTCTTTAAAGGAGAACTATACAATAAAGGAGCAAATACCAATAACCTAATATCATTATGTATAAATAGTACTTCACTAGGCACCCATGTAAATCACTCTTTCTATAGACAAACATTAGGACCTTGTGTTGGTATGAAAACAATTCCTGAATTTATTGAACATAATGTTGCAATGTTTACTAATAATCAAGATCCAAATGATTGGTTTACCGAAAACTTTAATGGAATTTTAGCGGAAGTACCAGCCAAAGGATATGAAGACAGTGTAGATTACCGTGCTTGGACACAACTAAAAAAACAAGAAAAATTCATTTTACCAATGTTAACCTTACCAAAAGACTCTGGTTATATGATATCAGCACCAACTACATTTTTAGTAGGTTCTCAAAGACTTTATGTAAGAGATCCTGAAAATGAAACACAAGTTGCCAACTTACGAAAATCAGTACAGAATTTTGCGAATCAAGTAGGTGTATTTTATAGTACAGCAGCAGGATTTATAGAAGCACCTATTCTAAACAAAGTATGTGATGTAGCAATTGATACAACAGTTATACCAGTCTTAGGAGAGCAATTTAGCGGAAAAGCGACAGACCCTTTCTGTAAGAACTTTAATGAAGTAACCAATGAATGGTTTAAAATAAGAGGAGTAGCAGCTTATTCTGGTTCTCAAAGAATGTACTATGTAGTAGATAATACCCTAACCAGTTATGGTCGTACTTGGACCCATGAAACAGGACATAACCAATGTAACTTTGTATTCTTTAAAAGAAATGGATTTAGACCAGTAGGTGGTTGCAACAATAATGATGGGTCAGGAGCAGAGGATTACACAGACGGAAATACAACACAAGGATTTGGAGATGGAGGCGTAAACTTTAATTTAAGTTACAATTATAATAGTAGTCAAGTAATCACGACCAACCTAACAACGGAAAGAATTAATACCACAGAAAAAATAGAAAGTTATTATAAAGCAATGTTTGAAGCCATAGACTTTTTAGACTATGCAGAAGCAAAAGCGTTCTTACAACTAACACCAGAAGAACAATCAAAAGTAGCAGTACAAATTTACTATCCAAATGCACCAGGAAATTATGCTAATGTAGGATGGAAACCAATTACCAAAGAAGAATTTGAAGCGATGAACTTAAAGACGGTAGAAGACATTTATGATAATCAAATTACCATTAAACCAGGTGTAAAAGCACCAGTAACGCAAACAGGAGAACAAGGGCTATATGGTTATGAAAATATGTACATTAGGCGTTGGTATCAACCATTTAATGAAAAAGGAAGAACCCATACTTATGGATTTACTTACACTTCATGGCAAATGCTAGGAATTGGTGGCTATGACGATGGATATATTACGTACTTTAGTGGAAAAAGTAAAAATGACTTAGATGCTATCCAAAAAGTAACCAAAGACCCAACTATGACATGGAAGAAATTTAAAACCATGCGTTATGAATTAATGGAAAATAGTTGGAAAACGATACCTTACTTAAGGGCAGATGACTTAGTAGAAAAATATGCAGAAGCACTAAGACTAGATGCTTCTAACGAGGATAGAAATGTTAGCAACAGTACCAATGTTAGAAGGATGAATTATCATTACTTAAAACGTGTAACCAATGACTTTAGAGAAGAAGTCTTAGAGGGAGATAACCAAGAAATCCATATTAAAACAGCAGAAGAGTTAAGAGAAAAAATAAGAGAAAATCCTTGTGGTTATTATGTATTAGATAATGATATTGACTTATCTAGTATAACAGGAGAAACGGCAATTGTAGATGGCTATTTTATGGGTAAACTAGATGGTAGAGGACACAAATTAATAGGAAATAAAATTCCAATCTTCAACAGTGTTAAATTTGCTCATATTTCTAACTTACAAGTAGAAAATAGTGAACTAACAAGTAGCTTAATCAATGTAGGAGCTTTTGCTAAAACACTAGAATACAGCCAAATGGAAAATGTACAAGGTAAAAACATTACCATAAATGCTACCAATAAACAAGTTGGTGGATTAGTGGGAAGTATGGCAAATAGTTATATTAAAAATGTACACGTAACCCAAAGCAATGTAGTAGGAACAACAAGAGTAGGAGGAATTGCTGGTTATGTTGGTCAAAGCCAAGTCGTAGAAAGTACAGCAAATGGTACAATACGTTCAACAGGAAATGCTGCTGGAGGCTTATTCGGAGAAATTTATGGAAGAACGACAGTGAAAGATTGTTACGCAATAGGAGAAGTGCAAGGAAACCAAGATATTGGTGGATTCATTGGCTATGTCGACACCTCTTATATTATCAATTGCTTTAGTTATGCAAAAGCAACAGGAAATGCTGGAACAGCAAGCTTTACAGGACAAACGACTAACAACTCTATCCTTAAAAACAATATTACCTTAGTAAACCAAACAGTAGGATATAAATTTGATGGTAGAACTGCCAATGATAAGTTTACAAACTTTACTAACAACTATGAAAATAAAGCAAACGTAGGAAAGTCAACCACGACAAGAACTGGTATTGACTTTACGGGAAAAATTAGTGAAGTAGAAGAAGCAGAAGTTAAGAAAGAAAGCTTCTACACGGAAAACTTAACTTGGGATAATAATATTTGGGATTTTAGTAGAATTCAAAAGGGAGGATTACCAAAACTAAAAAATGATGACCCAAATGAGGTAACCGAAGTAGGAGAAAGATACAGTATAAGCAATGCCGAAGAATTCCAGAGGTTATTAAAAGAACATAGAGAGGCAACCTTTGTAATCGAACAAGACATAGACTTATCTACCATAGAAAGTGCTACGACCATTATTGATGGTGTATTTATGGGAAGAATAGAAGGAAATAACCATACCATAAGAGGAAACAAAGTGCCAATCTTCCACACAGCTCGTCATACTAGCATTTTCAACCTAACAATAGAAGGCAGTATCATTAACAAAAATGAAACAGAGGTAGGAGCACTTACCAAAATAGCGGATAATATTGAACTAAAAAATGTAGTAGGAAAAGACATAAATGTTGTAAACAGAAGAGATAATACTGGTGGATTCATTGGTATTATGACCTATGGCGAATTAGAAAATGTGCATATCATAGGCGGAATAGTTTCAGGAACTAACCGTGTAGGAACCTTAGCAGGATATGTCGGCTATTCTGACATAAGAGCATGTAGTAGTAATGGAACGTCTACTGGTAGTGGAAACGCTGTTGGTGGATTTATGGGAGAAGTCACAAATGGAACCACAATCCACAATTGTTATGCAAGAGGAAAGGCAACGGGAAATCAAAATGTGGGAGGATTCGTAGGACTTTTAAGTAAAGCATCTACCATAAGGAATTCTTTAAGTACAACAAAAGTAGAGGGAACGGAAAGTGTAGCAGGATTTGTAGGGCAATCGATTACGAATTCTACGGTTAGAAACAATATCGCTTTAGGAAATCAAACAAGACAACATTATAAATTTGATGGTAAAACAACACAAGAACAACTAGAAAAATACGAAGGAAATTATGAATACGAAGGAAACAAAGGTGTTTCTACGCTAGCAAGAGAGGGAATTGACTTTGCCGGAAAAATAAGTGTAGCAAACAGACAAAATGTAACAAGCAAAGAATTTTATACCAATACCTTAGGCTGGGATGAAAACATTTGGAACTTTAGTCAAGTTACAGCTTGCAAAACACCAATCTTAAAAAATTTAGACCCAAATGAGAGTATGGAAATTGAAGTACCAGTTCATAGGATACGTACAGCAGAAGAATTCCAAAGTTTGCTACAACAATATCCAGATGAAAACTTTATATTAGAAAATGATATTGACCTGTCTACCATAGAAAGTGCAGGAACCATTATAAGTGGTGAATTCATAGGAGAGATAGATGGAAAAAATCATAGCTTAACAGGAAATACCAATCCAATTTTCCATACCATCCGATATGCTAAATTTTCTAATTTAAAATTAGAAGGAAGTACGATTGACAAAAATGAAACCGATATAGGAGCATTTGCTAAAATAGCAGATAAAGTAGAACTTAGAAATATCGTAGCAAGAGATATAAATGTAACCAATAAAAATAACAATACCGGTGGACTAATTGGAATTATGACTTATGGAGATTTGGAAAATGTGCATATTATTGGTGGAAATGTAACAGGAACCAATCGAGTAGGAACCTTAGTAGGATATGTTGGTTATGCTAAGATAAAGAAAAGTAGTAGTAATGGGGCAAGTGTAGCATCAGGAAATGTCTGTGGAGGATTGATAGGAGAAGCCATCAACAATACTATGATTGAAAATTGTTATTCAATAGGAAATGCGTCAGGAAATCAAGATATTGGTGGTTTAGTAGGTATTTTAAGACAATCTAGTGTCCAAAACTGTTTTAGTACGGTAAAAGCAATCGGTAATGTAGGTGTTGCAGGACTACTAGGAAAATCAGAAAGTAATTCGACGGTAAGAAATAATATTGCATTAGGAAACCAAATCAAACAATACAAATTTGATGGAAGAACAACAAGTGACCAGTTTGAAGGCTATGAAGGAAACTATGAATACGAAGACAATACAGGACTTTCTACTTTGACAAGAGAAGGTATTGATTTTACAGGAAAAATAAGTGTAGCAACCAAACAAGATATTACTAGCAGAGAATTCTATAGCAATACCTTAGGATTTGATACAGAAGTTTGGGATTTAAGTAATGTCACAATAGAGTGTATTCCAAAACTAAAAAATTCGGACCCAAATGAAAAAACGCCAATTCATAAAATAGACACGTATCAAGTACAATCAGCAGATGAATTAATCAATTTAATGAGTGCACATCCAGATGCTGTATTTAGTATTGAAAATGACATAGACTTTTCGAATAAAACTTATACAATAGGAAGCATCGTAATTCCATCCTTCTATGGCGAAATTAGAGGAAATAACCATACCATAAGCAACTTAACCAATGCCATTTTATTTGGACAGTTTGAAGGTAAAGTAGATGGATTAAATATGGAAAATTATAATTATGGAGCAAAATGGAAAAATGGATTTATTGATTGGAGCACAAGTAACCCAATGAGGTCTAGAGTAGCCGCTTTTGCACAAAAAGCAACTAATGCAAGCTTTACTAATATGAAATTTACCAATATGGTTATGTTAGGAAATAGCGGTGTTGCGACTATAGTAGTAGAAGACCAAAACTGTACTTATGAAAATATTAGTATGGAAAGAATTTATCTAAATGGTAGAAGTTATGGAAGTCAATCAGCAGCAATGGTTGCGATTAAGACAGGAGGAACGATTAAGAATTGCTATGTGCAAGGAGAACTTTATGGAAGCGGTATGCAAAATGCTGGTGTAGTATCTTTAACACAAGGAGACGTTACGATTGAAAATGTAATAGCCAATGTTTCTATCAGTTGTAGTGTCAGTCAAATGTATCCTAATAATGCCATAACTTGGGCAGGATTTGTGGCAAAAGTAGGAAGTGGAAACTTAAACGTTAAAAATTCAGCTATGATTCATAAATTAGCACAAACCAACAATCCAATTAACAAATTTATCGCAACCATAGCAGATGGAGCAGTAGCAACTTTTGAAAATTGTTATCAAAATGCAGAAGCAAATGGTATTACAGGAGAGACAATAGAAGGTATTAATACAGTTCAAAATGCAGAATTGCTAAGTAAAGAATTTTATCGAGGTAATATGTTCTTAGACGCAAACATTTGGGATTTAGATAATATTACAGAACAGGACATTAGAAGTGTAGATAATAAAGTGGTAAGATTTATCACATTTGGACTACAAGAAAAACAAGCTAATTTGCGAAGAGCCATAAAAGAAGTAACCAATTCAGTAGGCTTATAAATAGGTTGTAAAAAGAGACTTTGAAGATTTTTGAAGTCTCTTTTTGACATATGCCATGCATAAAATCGCCAGAATATGCCAATAATGTAAGCAAGGAGAAAAATGATGAAGGCGAAAAAATTAGGAATTGAAATTTTAGGAACCATAGCAGGTGCTTTTATGATAGCTATAGGAGTTTCGTTGTTTTTATTACCAAATCAATTATCATCAGGCGGGATATCTGGTATCGCAACGATAACCTATTATTTGTTACACATACCAATGGGAACGATGATATTAGCCATTAATGTTCCTTTATTTATGATTGCTATTTATAAAATAGGAAAAGGTTTTTTTGTAAAATCCTTAATAGGAACGGTTTCTTTATCTGTTTTTATTGATTTTTTAGATAAATTAGAGCCTTTAACCAATGACCGATTTTTAGCTTGTATTTATGGTGGGATTGTGATAGGACTGCGGAACAGCTCTAATTTTAAAGGTAAATTCTTCCACTGGTGGAACAGATTTGGTTAGTTATATTGCCAAAGAATATAAACCAACAGTTAGTATGAGCCGAGTTATTATTATGATAGATATTGCGATTGTTTCACTTAATGTTTTTTTCTTTCGAGAAATAGAAATTGGTTTGTATTCTGCTATTACCATTTATTTGATGGGGAAAATGATAGATATTTTGTTTGAGGGAATTTATTTTACTAAATTGTTGTTTATTGTGTCGGATAAAAGTGAAGAAATTGCCGAAAAAATAGGAGAGAAAATTAAAAGAGGAACGACAGGACTTTTGGGAAAGGGTATGTACACAAATGAAGAAAAGCTAGTGTTAATGTGTGCTGCTTCGAGAAGAGATATTGCTAAGATTAAGATGATGGCAAGACAGGTTGACCCAAAGAGTTTTATTGTGATTACGAATTCAAGAGAGGTGGTAGGATTAGGATTTAAGAAAACGTAAAACACTAAAAATATTGTAGAGAAAGATAAAAAATGGTATAATTAATACGAAGTAAATAAAGGTGAGAAAAATGAGAGAACAAAAAATAATCCTAAAAAAAATAGAGGACTTTGAACCCAAAGACATTTTTGAGTGTGGGCAATGCTTTCGTTGGAATCAGCAAGAAGACGGAAGTTATATAGGAGTCGTTGGCAAAAATGTGCTAAAGGTAGAAAAACAAAAAGAAGAAATCATAATAGAAAGCTTTGGAAAAGACAATATTGATAAGTTAGTAGAACAATACTTTGACTTGAAACGAGATTATACCAAAATAAAAGAAAAATTAGCACAAGTCGATGAGAATATGAAAATAAGCATACAATATGGAAAGGGAATACGTCTTTTAAATCAAGATTTGTGGGAGACCATCGTATCGTATATCATTTCTGCTAATAATAATATCCCGAGAATTAAAGGAATTATTGAAAGATTAGCTAAAACATATGGAAATAAGATTATATGGAGAGGAAAAGAATACTACACTTTTCCAACACCAGAACAACTAAAAGACATAAGCGTTCAAGAATATAGAGCCTTGGGGTTAGGCTTTCGCGATAAAAGAGTGTATGAAACCACACAGATGGTAGTAAGTGACCAAGTCAATTTAGAGAAGATGAGAAAAAATGCAAATACTTTAGCAGTAAAAGAAGAATTATTAAAGCTATCAGGCGTAGGAAACAAGGTAGCAGATTGTATCTTGTTGTTTTCGGATTTAAAAAGATTAGAGGTATTTCCAATTGACGTATGGGTAAGAAGAGTCATGAACGACTTATATATTGGGGAGCCAGAAGAAGAAAAAGTAAGTAAAAAGCAAATGGAAGAATTGGCAAATAAAAAGTTTGGGAATTTAGCGGGAATTGCACAACAGTATTTGTATTATTGGAGAAGAGAAGGGGAAACATAAGATGAAAAGAGAAGTTAAGTTAATCATAACTATTTTAATCCTGTTTTTCATGATATTTTTAGGAGGAAATAGCGTACAAGCTGAAAGTTATAAGATAGAGGATATGGACATACAAGCAACTGTAAAAGAAGACGGCTCGTTGCAAATAAAACAAGAAATTACCTATGACTTTAAAGGTCACTATAATGGCATTTTTATCAATATTCCTTATAATTTAGAAGATAATGAACGTCAAGGAGTCGCTACTAATGGATTACTAGAAGATAGCTTTTACAGTGCAAGCACAGTTAAAGTGCTAAGCGTATCTAGTGTTGAAAATGGAAAAGAAATAAAATTTGAACCAGTAGCACAAGCAAGAAATGGAAATGCAAGAGTATTTACCAATACCAAGCAATCCGGAGGCATTCAGCAAATCAAAGCTTATATGCCATCTACCAATCAAACAAGAAGATTTAAAATAGAATACCTACTAGAAAATTTATGTGTAAGACATAACGATATCGGAGAATTATATTATAATTTTATTGGTGGTGCTTGGGAAGTAGGAATTGAAAAATTAAACATTGATATTTATTTGCCAAAAAACCAAACACCAATTGAAGTATGGGGGCATGGACCTTATCAAGGAAGGTCTAAAATTGTTGATAATACCCATGCTAATTTCTCAGTACAAGGTATTAAGCCAGGTCAATATGTAGCAGCAAGAGTTTTATTCGATAATCGTAATATTCCGAGTAGTACCAAATTATCTCATATAGATGCCAAAGAATTAGTCCATAAAGATGAAAATGCTATCATAGAAAACAAAGAAGAAAAAAATGCCTACACTTGGAAGATAGTGATTTTTGCGATATGTTTATGTGTCTATTGGATTATTTTGATGCTAATTTATGAAAAGGATAAAAAGTATCAAGTAGCCAATATAGACGAAGAAGCATTATTTAAAAAGTATAATCCAATGCTTGCAGGTTGTATTCAAGGAAGTAGGGATATTTTAGCAAGAGATATCATTGCTGTTATTTTAGGATTAATTCAAAAAAAGGTAATTCAATTAGATTTGCAAAATCAATTAAAGGGAAAAGAGAATTATGCTTATTTAGTAACAAAAAATAAAGAAAAAGAAGCACAGATGGATGCCATAGAAAAGTATGTATATGAGTGGTTATTTGATGGAGCAAATACGGTTGAACTGACAGACCGTTTGAAACAAATGCCAAAAGAAAAGCAGGCTAACGAAAAGTTTAAACAATTAAATCAAATGGTAGAAAGAGAACTAGCCAAGAAAGGTGCTAATCAAGCCAAAGTACCATTAGTGGTACGTGGTTTTAACCTATTTTTATTTTTGCTAAGTATAGTAGTTATTATTAAACATATCATGTTCAATGGGTTTAATATTTATCATGAGCAGACGTCTTTAAAAATACTATCGGCTTTAGGAATTTATGCCATTGTTTTAATTCCTTTTATTATAGGGATTTTGTACTTACCCATTAACTTGATTGTTATCATAAGGCATAAAATTAATAAAACGGTCCAAAGGGTAACAGGACAAAAAATAGTAACAACGACTATAAGTTTATTATTACTTTTTGGTAGTATCATCGTATTAACAGCTATTTTCTCGCCAGAGAAATATATCATAGCAGATGAAATTTTGATTTGCATCGCAACGATTTTGATTTTAACGGATAACTTAATGCTAAAAAATAATGCGATTATGATAGAAGATTTTAGTAAATTAAACAGTCTAAAGGATAAAATTGAGAATTATTCCATGATGGAAGATAGAGATATCGAACAAGTTGTGTTATGGGAGCAATATTTAAGTTATGCGGTTAGTTTTGGTGTGGCAGGAAAAATTATGAAACGTATCAAAGGCTTATATGTAGATGATGATTTGACAAATTTACTAGATAATAGTTTGTTTAACAATTTTATTGCTTCTGATTATTACTTGTTTTATACCTATGCTAGTCTAGATAGAAGATTTATGAGAAGCTATGGAAGAACAACAGGCAAAATGTTTAGTGCGATGGCAGAAAGCGTATTTAATGGCGATGGTGGTTCTGGCGGCGGTTATTCTAGCGGAGGAGGCGGAGGCTTCTCTGGTGGAGGCGGTTTCTCCGGCGGTGGTGGTAGCGGCCGGAGGCGGTGGAGCTTTTTAGAAACTAACGCGAATAGAAAAATTGAATTTGACATAGAATAAAATATATGCTATCATAAGGATAGCAATTGCAAACAAGTTGTGCATAAAAGCATAAAAAAGACTAGGAGTTCCGGTCCTAGTCTTTTTTCGTTCTAGTTTTTATCAAATTTATTTAAAATTAAATAAATCAATAAAAGTGCTACTAGTTTAACAAGTTGTGACATAAAATGCAACCTCCTTTCCTAGATTTCCTCTTGAAAAGGATAAAGTCATTATAGCACCGATTAATATTGTGGTCAATATTTACTATAAAATCTTGCTATTTTTTTCAAAGTAAGATACAATAAAATGGAAAAAATGGAGGAAAAAATGGGACTAAAAATCATATATGGGAAACCAGGAAGTGGAAAAAGTACATATTGTTTTCAAGAAATAGCAAAGAACTTAGAAACAGAAAAAAAAGTATATATGATTACACCAGAGCAGTTTTCATTTACAGCTGAAGAAAAGCTAATGAAAACTGTTAAAAAGCGTGCCATTTTAACCGCAGAAGTTTTGACCTTAAGTAGGATGGCTTATCGAGTATTAGAAGAAATAGGAGGAAGTAGCAAAACCCATTTAACTAAGACAGGAAAGTCAATGCTTATAGATTCCATTTTAAACCAAAATAAAAAAGAATTGAAATTTTTAGGAAAATCAGATGAAAATATAGATTTAGCCATGAACGCCATAACAGAATTTAAAAAACATGCCATAACACCAGAAGATTTAAGGCAAGAAATAGAACAAGTAGAAGACCCACTTTTAAACACAAAATTAAGCGATATGCTTGTGGTGTATGAGAAGTTTCAAGAACAAATAGAAGGAAAATACATAGAAGAAACAGACCTATTAACAATACTAGCAAGTAAAATAGAAGAAACGAATTTATTAAAGGATGCTATCATTTATTTAGATGAATTTGCAGGCTTTACGAAGCAAGAATATCAAGTGATGGAAAAGTTTATAAAGCTTGCTAAACAAGTCAATATAACCATTTGCATCGATCATTTAAACACCAATAGCAATCCAGATACTGATATTTTTTATTCCAATAAAATGACCCTTGCTAAAATTTGGAGCATGGTCAATGAAAATGACTTTTCTTTCGAAGAACCCGTTCATTTAGAAGGTAAGTATCGATTTAAAAGTGAAGAATTAAGACATTTGAGTGAAAATATGAACAAGCCACTATCCACAAAATATGAAAAAAACGTGGAAAACTTATCGCTATTTTTAGCCCAAAATCCTTATGAGGAAATCGAAGAAATAGCTAAAAAAATCACACAGTTAGTGCGAAACGAAGCGATGAGATATAAGGAAATAGCCATTATTACTAAAGAAATAGAAGGATATGCTTCTTTGGTAAGAGCCATTTTTCCAAAATATCAAATACCAGTATTTATCGATGAGAAAAGAGATGTCAGTCAAAACATAGTCATCCAATATGTGCTTGCCATATTAGAAGTAATGACTAAAAACTTCACGTCAGAAGCGGTATTCAATTACGTAAAATTAGGCTTTTCAGAAATCGAGCCAGATGAGATATTCGAGTTAGAAAATTATTGTAATAAATGGGGTATTAAGCAAAATAAATGGAAAAAAGATTTTATGTATGAAGCAGAAAAAAAAGAAAGATACAATGAATTAAGAAAACAAATCATAGACCCATTGTTAGAATTAAAAGAAAAAATAAAGCAAAATAAAACAGCGATTGCTATTACAAAAGCGTTGTATGAATTTTTCCAAGAACAAAAGTTAGAAGAGAAAATCACTGAGAAAGTGCAAGAACTAGAAGAAAAATCGATGCTAGATTTAGCGAGTGAATACATAGCAAGTTACAAAGTTATCCTAAACCTATTGGACGAAATCGTGCTAGTATTTGGCGAAGATAAAATGACAATTGACCAATACAGAAGAATACTTCAAACTGGTTTAAAGAATAGTGAATTAGGAAAAATTCCGGGAACACAAGACCAAGTAACCTTTGGTGATATTGACCGTTCCCGTAGTCATAAGGTAAAAGTAGTATTTATGATTGGGTTAAATGATGGTAGTTTCCCAAGCGTCAATAAAGAAGAGGGCTTTTTAGACGATGGAGATAGAGAACACTTAAAACAAGATGGGATAGAATTAGCCAAAGGAACCTTAGAAAGACTATATGAAGATAATTTCAATATTTATAAAGCCTTTACCACAGCAGAAGAAAAAATCTATTTGTCTTATACTTCCTCAGACAAAGAGGGAAAATCTTTAAGACCTTCTATGTTAATTTCAAAAATAAAGAAATTATATCCCAAAATGCAAGAAAAAAGTAATATACTAAACAAACAATATGACGTGATAAATGAAGTAGTTACCTATGAACAATTGTTAGAAAATATGGCACAATTACGAAATAAGGAAGAAATTTTGCCAATGTGGTATGCCATTTACAGGTATTATACGCAGAAGAAAAACTGGCAAGAAAAATTGTCAAAAGACTTACAAGCCTTAGCTTATACCAATTTACCACAAAAGCTTCAAAAAGAAAATGTCGATAAATTATATGGAAATACTTTAACCACAAGTGTATCTAGACTAGAGAAGTATAGAAGTTGTCCTTTTTCTTACTATTTGCAATATGGCTTAAAATTAAAAGAAAAGGAGAATTTAAAAGTACATACCTTTGAAACGGGTTCTTTTATGCACGAAACCATAGATGCCTTTTTTGAAGAAGTAAGAGAACAAGGATTAGGTCTTGCAGAAATAGAGGAAGAGCAAATACAGGAAATCGTCTCCAATATGATTGATGAAAAGCTTGGTTTAAGCAAAAATTTCGTTTTTAGTTCGACAGCGAAATACAAAGCATTAGTAAAAAGGTTAAAGAGAATTGTCAGCAAAGCCTTAAAATATATTCTTCAAACCTTGATATGTAGCGACTTTTCAGTGGAAGGAACCGAAGTAGAATTTGGAAGAAAAGGAGACTATCCGCCAATTGTCTTAACCCTAGATGACGGAAAAAGAGTAGAAATCACAGGGAAAATTGATAGAATTGATACCGCTGTCGGAGAAGATGGCAAATACTTAAGAATTATAGACTATAAATCTTCTAGTAAAAACATAGACTTAAACGAAGTGTATGCTGGCTTGCAAATCCAGTTATTAACCTATTCAGATGCCATTTGCAAAGAAGAAAATATGACACCAGCAGGCGTATTCTACTTTCCTTTATTAGAACAAATCGTAAAAGCAGATAAGAAAATCACAGAAAAAGAAATCGAACAACAAATTCAAAAGAACTTTAAAATGAAGGGACTAATCTTAGCAGACGTTAAAGTCATACAAATGAACGACAACACGCTGGCTTCAGGAAGTTCAAAATTAGTACCAGCAGCCATAACCACAGCTGGAAAAATCATAGAAAAAAGAACCAATGGCGTAGACAAAGAACAATTTAAAATTCTGCAAGATTACATAGACCATATTATAAAGCAAATTGCCAAAGAAATCTTAAGTGGAGAAATCGACTTAAAGCCATACAATCGAAAAGGAAAGACCCCTTGCGAATATTGCGAATATCAAGCAATATGTGGCTTTAATGTCAAACAAAAAGATAACACGTATCGTTATATCGAGAAAAAATCAAAAGAAGAAATTTTACAAAAAATGAAAGAAGAGAGGTGAAATAGGGACGTTTCTTTTTGCACATTTTTGTGCAAAAGTGACAGATTATTGAAGATGTGTCCCAAATGCACAAAAATGTGCAAAAGGAAACGTCCCCAAAGCACAATGGAAGAAAGTAGTAAGGTACAGATGAGAAAAAGAAATATGAAGTTATTTCCAACGTATAAAAAATTAGCGTGGGACTATTTGTTTTATTATACAATTGATTTTCTGTTTTTAACGCAAGTTAAAAATATTAGTGCTGCTAATGTAGTATTGTTATCTTCTATTAAATCCTTGTTTGGCATATTTTTGCAAATTCCTGCTAATATTGTGGTTGATTTTTTGGGTAGAAAGAATAGTATCATTTTAGGAAATATACTAAATTGCTTATATATCATAATATTTATGATGAGTGGGAATATGTTTGATTTAGTGATAGCAAAATTTATGTCTTCACTAGCAAGTTCGATTAAGGATATTGCAGAACCAAGTTTGTTAAATGCATCGATTCCGCCTTCTAAATATAAAAGCAGTATATTTGCGAAGATAAATGCCAAAGGGGCTTCACGGCTATTTTATTTTAAGTTCTGTTACCAAATTGATAGCAGGTTTTCTGTTTGAAATAAATGGCTATTTACCATTTATTTGCTGCTTGATAGTAACAATGATTACAACGGTTATGGCAATGTGCTATAGGGAGCCAATTAAGAAGCAAAGGGGAAGTAGTAAGACAAGTAATGTCAAAAAACAATTAAAAGATATCGAGGAAGGTTTTAAATATGTGCTAAAATCCGAAAGACTAAAGGCATTAGTGGTAGCAGCATCGTTGATGGTAAGTTTATTATCGATTTTAGTTAATTATCGAACCAGTCTTGCACAAGATATTAAAATACCAGCCTCTTTTATGGGGATTATGGCGGCGGCTTTAAGTATGATATCTGCTTATGCTTGTACCAAACAAGAGCAATTTAACAGTCGCTTTAAAAATAAATCGATTTTAGTTATGGCATTTATGATTTCTATTAGTACCATTGTAGCAGGAATTGTAGGGTTAAAAGCAGAAGGGTCAATTGTCTTAATAGCTATTATTATGATAGCGTATTTGGTAACGAAATTTGCACATGGTATGTTTTATACCATAATTGACCGATATTTTAGGAATTTTACCAATAAAGATATTGATACAAAGGTTTTTGCGGTTAAGAATTTATTTGTAAATGCGGTTTCAGCAATGATGGGGATTATGGCTTCCTTTTTACTAGATAAATTCCAAACGGCTTACTGTATGATAATTGTAGGAGTAGCCTTTACGATTATATATATATGGATGGGAAGTTATATGAAAACAAGAGTAGGCTTAAAACCAGAGGAATATTCCAAAGAAGAAAGAAAATATGATGAATTAAAAGAAATAAATTAAGCAAGGAGAAATTATGGAAGAAACTAGTAAGATACAGATGAGAAAAAGAAATATGAAGTTATTTCCTGTTTATAAAACACTAAGCTGGGATTATATCTTTTTCTATACCGTTAACTTTTTATTTTTAACCCAAGTAAAACAAATTAATCCAGCAGACGTAGTGCTAATTGACTCTTTTTACTATTTGTTTACTATGTTTTCACAAATCCCAGCGACTTTTATTATTGAGTTTTTGGGAAGAAGAAATAGTATTATTTTAGGAAATATCTTAAGTTGCCTTTATATGGTGGTTATCCTATTTAGCAATAATTTATTTAATCTAATAATTGCGGAAATGCTAAGTGCTACTTCGTTTGCCATTAAAGAAAGTGCAGAGCCAAGTTTACTAAATGAATCGATACCACCAAGTAAGTACAAAAGCAAAATCTTTGCTAAGATAAGTCAAAAAGGTGCGTCTGGCTATTATATCATAAATGCTGTATGTACGATTATAGCGGGGATTTTTTATGAAATCAATCCCTATATACCAATTCTTTTATCACTTAGTGTACTAATGATAACCACAGCAATGGCTATTCTTTTAATAGAACCAGTAAAGAAAACAAAGAAAAAGAAAGTGAAAAGTGTAAGTCAATTTAAAGAGTTAGGAGAAGCTTTTAAATTTGTATTGAAATCAGAAAGGGTAAAAAGTCTAATTTTATTTGCAGCAATTATGAGAGGAATTACGAGTATTCTTTCTAATTATGAGATTAGTATGATGGAAGAACTAGAAGTACCAGCTAGTTATCTAGGAATTTTGTTTGCTATGTTAGGGATTGTAGCAGGGATTGCGACAAAGAAACAAGAAGCCTTGCACAATAAATTACGAAACAAAACCTTAACTACCATAGGACTTTTAGTGGTAGGAAGTTGTATTTTTGCAGGCATATGTGGAATAATAGCCCCAATATATCCAGTCGCAATTCTTTTAATAATTGGATTTTATATGGCTAAATATGCTTTAGTAGCCATGTATGACCCACTCATAGAAAAGTATTTAAGTAATTTTACCAACGAAGAAATTGATACGAAAATCTTTACAGCAAACAACTTTCTAAAAGGAATTGCAGGAGCCATTTCTGGAATTTTAGCAGCCTTTTTGTTAGACAGGATGGAAACGGCTTATTGTATGATAATCATTGGTGTTATTTTTGGTCTTTTGATGGTATTGGTCAATCGATTTATGAAAGCAAGAGTAGGATTAAAACCAGAGGAATATTCAAAAGAAGAAGTAAAATATGATAAGATAAA
Source organism: uncultured Clostridium sp. (assembly GCA_947574235.1). Taxonomy (GTDB): domain Bacteria; phylum Bacillota; class Clostridia; order TANB77; family CAG-508; genus CAG-269. The sequence continues at coordinate 108,813 of CANPIU010000001.1, forward strand.
GGAAATGGCATAGGTAGTTTTAGGATGGAGGAAAAAAGATGGATTTATCCAATGAAAATGTTTTACATATTCATAAAAATGGGATAGAATATTTACAATTTAAAAAATTATTAGCTTATCAAGACGTAATCAATCACGCTTATAGTTTAGGAATAGACAAAAATTATAGAACCGCAAAAGCGAATAAAGAAAAGTTAAAGCAAGACACTTATGAAAAAGCAATCAAAGACTATGAAAATTTGTGCAAGGCTATTAATTCTAAAGTAGAACATTTGGTTAAAACCAATCAAGAGCATACAGATGAGGTGAAAATAGCCAAAGAAAAAATAAATAAGACCGAGCCAGATTTTAACTTAGAACAGTATGCTAGAACAGACGGCTTAGTGACAAACCAAAAGAATATGATGCTTGCTACTACTAATGCAGATTGCATTTTGCTGTTGTTTTTTGACCCTGTAAAAAAAGTAATAGCCAATACTCACTCTGGTTGGAGAGGGACTTTGCAGAGAATTTCTGTTAAAACAGTACAAAAAATGAAGCAAGAATTTAACTGCAAAGCAGAAGACATTATATGTTGTATTTGTCCAAGTATTCGCAAATGTCATTTTGAAGTAGAAAAAGAAGTAAAAGAAAGTTTCGAAAAAGAATTTCAAGACCTTGATGATTTAGAAGAAATCATAGAAGAAACCGTTTTAAATCAAAAATGGCATATCGATACCGTAAAAATGAATGAAATCATTTTGCAAAAAGAAGGATTGAAGCCAGAAAATATAATAGACAGTGGCATTTGTAGTGTATGTAAATCGAATTGCATCCACTCATATCGCGTAGAAAAGCAGGGCTATGGACTAAACACAGCCTTAATTGAATTGAAATGATGTCGTATTGGGGACGTTTCCTTTTGCACATTTTTGTGCATTTGGGACATATCTCCAATTTAAGTTTGAAAAATAAGTTTTTTGAAATGAAGATATGTCCCAAATGCACAAAAATGTGCAAAAGGAAACGTCCCCAATACGACATGAGAGGAGAGAAAGTATGATAGTTCCAGAACGATTACATTTAGGGGATACGATTGGCGTAGTGGCCCCATCGAATCCGATTATAGGAGATAATATAGAGGAATTAAATAAGGCAAAAGAGATGGTGGAAAAAATGGGCTTTAAGGTAAAGTTTTCTAATCATATTTATGCCAACACTTATGGTTATAGTAGTACACCACAGGAAAAGGCAGAGGATATCAATGCTATGTTTCAAGATAAAGAGGTTAAGATGATATGGTGTGCCAAAGGAGGAGAGAATTCCAATACGGTTTTAGAATATTTGAATTATGAAGAAATTAAGAAGAATCCCAAAATTATATGTGGGTACAGTGATGCTGCATCAATTATCAGTATGATAAATGAGAAAACAGATTTAATAACTTTCAATGGAACAAATTTTAAGACGATTGCGACAGATGAAACAGATTATAGTTTTAAAGAAGCCATGAAGAGATTGGTTGAGGGGGATTTAGAACTAGGAACCAAAGAGAATAAATATGAAGTAATTAAAGAAGGATATGCAGAAGGTCGATTGGTAGGAGGAAACTTAAGTATAATAAGAGGGATAGTATCAGGAAAATATAAATTAAATTTTGAAAATAAGATATTATTTTTGGAAGAGTTTGGTTTGGAAACATCGCCATCTTTAGCAAGTAATTATTTATTCTATTTAAAACAAAATGGAATATTTAACCAGATTAAGGGATTATGGCTTGGAAATTATAACCATGAAAGCAAAATTTCTTTGGAACAAATTGTTTTAGATACTTTGGAAAATCAATATAGTTTTCCCATTATTAAATCTGATAATTTTGGACATATTGAAACCAAAACAGTTATCCCAATTGGAACAAAAGCAAGAATAGATACGAACCAAAGCAGAAAAATTAAATTAATAGAACAATGTGTAAAATAGGAGTAATAGATTATGTTTGAAACATGGGAGGAATTAGAAAAATCAATTGTAGATTGTAATAAGTGTAAGTTGTGTAAGACAAGACAAAATATTGTTTTTGGTGTGGGAAACAAAGAGGCTCAAATTATGTTTATCGGAGAAGGTCCAGGAGCAGACGAGGATAGGCTTCGGAGAACCTTTTGTGGGAAGAGCAGGAAAATTGATGGATATGGCATTTCAAACACTAGGAATAAAAAGAGAAGAAATATATATTGCTAATGTTGTAAAATGTAGACCACCGGGAAACCGAAATCCAGAGCAAGACGAAGCAGTAGCTTGTTTGAATTATTTGAGAAATCAAGTGTTGTTAGTAAAGCCTAAAATTATTGTATTGCTCCGGAAGTGTAGCCTTAAAAAATATTTTGGGACAAGAATATGGCATAACGGCATCGAGAGGAAAATGGATTGAAAGAAAAGGAATTAACTATATGCCAACTTGGCATCCAGCAGCTTTGCTACGTGATGAAACGAAAAAAATAGATTTTATTCAAGATTTGAAGTTAGTATTAGAAGCACATAACCACATGGTCAATAGCCTTGACAGGCAAGAGTAGCTTGTATTAGAATTAATTAAGAGCAATTTAAGGAAGTGAAAAAATGGAGAAAATGAGCGAAAAGGCTAGTTATTGTTTGAATTGTAAAGTAAAACCATGTAGCATAAAAGGATGTCCTTTAGGAAATGATATCCCTCAATTTATCGAGCAAGTAAAATTGGGAAATTACCAAAAGGCCTATGAAATATTGGCGGAAACGACAGTCTTACAAGGCGTTTGTGGAAGAATCTGTCCGCATCAAAAGCAATGTCAGGGTTCTTGTATTAGAGGAATAAAGGGAGAACCTGTATCAATTGGGGATTTAGAGGCTTTTACTTTTGATGCCATGATAGAACAAGAAAATAGTTTGCTAAACTGTTACCAAGAAAAGAGGAAAATAGAGAAAAAAAATAAAAAGGTAGCTGTGATTGGAGGAGGACCAGCAGGGTTGACGGCAAGTGCTTTCTTAGCTAAAGAAGGAATACAAGTTACCATTTATGAAAAATATGATTATTTAGGTGGTCTATTGGTACACGGAATTCCAGAATTTAGATTACCAAAGGAGATTGTCCAAAAAACGGTTGATAAGATTTTACGTTTAGGAATTGAAGTTCAATATCATAAGCAATTGGGAAAAAATCTTTTTTTGAAAGATTTAGAGAAGGAATATGATGCTATCTTTTTAGGAATAGGAGCCAATCAATCTTGTAAAATGAAGGTAGAAGGAGAAGAACTAGAGGGTGTCATAGGAGGAAATGAACTTTTAGAATACCAATTGCATCCAGATTACAAAGGAAAAACGGTGGCAGTAATTGGTGGTGGAAATGTTGCCATGGATTGTGCAAGAACCATCAAACGATTAGGTGCTAAAACGGTAAAGGTTATTTACCGAAGGGCAAGGGAACAAATGCCAGCAGAAGATAAAGAAGTAGAGGAAGCAAAAGAAGAAGGGATTGAGTTTTTGTTCCAAAATAATATAGTAAAAATTATGGGAAATGGTAAAGTAGAAGAGTTAGAGTTGATAAAAACACAGTTGGTACTAAAAGAAAATGATACTAGATTAGTGCCAATAAATATTGAAAATAGTAATTATGTAATAGCGATGGACTATGTTGTTATGGCCCTTGGTTCTAAAGTTGAGCCTTATGTAGCAGAATTGGGCTTACAAACAAATCAATGGGGAAATATAGAGGTAAATGAACAATATCAAACGTCTAATCCTAAGATATTTGCTGGTGGTGATTTAGCAGGAGTGAAGGGAACGGTTGCTTGGGCAGCTTATTCTGGCAGAGAAGCAGCAAAACATATCGTAGAAAATTTAGAAGATTAAATAGAAAATGAAATAGCTTGTAAATTAGCTATTTCATTTTCTATTTAATAAGTTTTTTCTTCTTCTATGTTTGTACCAAAAATGATTTTTTTCAAAGTTTTAATCACACGGATAAATACATTTTCCTTTTTGGTTATTACTTTAAGGGCTGTTTCAAATTCGCCACTTTCTAATAAATTATATTTATGTTCTAATTCTTCCATTTTTGCTACATAGTAGTCGTTAAAGAAAGTATAGCCTTCTGTGCAACCAATATAATCTTTGAAAGTATATAGTTTTTTTCGGTAACTTTCAATTCCTTCTAAATCAGAAATGGCATCAAAAGCACGATTAAAGTAACTAGAAATAATAAGATTTTGTGTTCTCATAAAAGTTAAAGTAATTTCATGTTTTAATTCATCAATTTTTTCAATCATACCATCTACTTTTTTATTTCTGTCATCAATTTGAGCAATTTTATTATTGATTTTAATAATTTCTTCTTCACGATTTAAAATCTCATCAATGGCATTTTGGATGGCTAGAAAAACTTTTGGAGAAGTCAAATCAGAAAAGGCTTTCTTAAAGTTATCGTTACTTTTTAAGGTACTTTCAAATAAGATATCTTCGCCTGTTAGATAAGCAAGTTGGTGTACTAAGCAACACTCTAAGGGATAATAAGAGGGGCTTGTGGTTTCAAAGCTAATGCCAAAATATTTGACATATTCTTTTGGGATTCCATTAATTTTAGAAGAAATTAGTTGAACAGCAGCTTCGTTTAGTCCTAAACCATAAATTTTAAATTCTGTGTAATCACAAAGTCCCATTCGAATTAAGTAATTTCTTTTGTCTTTTACTTCTTGAATATAATGGATACACTCGTGAATCGCAAATTCTTCTAAATCTTCATTTTCTATGTGTTCATTAAAATAGATAGAAGTATTTTTATAAAAATAATTAGCTTCTGCCATCCCTTCCGGCATTTTTGCTCGATACATATTTAGTCTAGATAGCTTGATGAATAATTCGTTTTGTTGAAAGCCATAGTTAGGAAAGGCTTCACAAATTTTTTGTGATATATTTTTAGCAATGGAATTGATTTTTAGTGTATCAAGTGTTTCAATTACTTCAATTCCATCTTTTTTTAAATCTGTTTCTATGCTCATATATTAATTCTCCTTAGTATAATCTATTCTTATTATACTATAAAAAGGAAAGGTATGTATTTCAAGAATATTAAATATTGTTTACAGTTTTATGACACAAAAATACAGGCTTATTCTTACAAAATGTCGAATTTTGTCAACGAGTTTTTCTTGACATATTCGTATTATCTGGGTATAATAATAAAACAATCGATTGTAGTAAAAAAAGAAAGGAGGAGAAAATATGGATAGGGAAGCAAAAAATGAGATATTATCTGCCATTGGTATACTTGGAGAAAAAGTAGATAATATGCAACAAGATATAAACCAAATGAAGATACAAGTAGCCAAAATACCAAAGATGGAAAAACAAATAGAAAATATGCAAAATGATATTCTGAAACTAAAAGAAGAAGCAAAAAGTACAAACGAAAGATTAACATTTCTTGAAAAAGAGATGAAAGGAACTAATGAAAGACTAACCGTTTTTGAAAAGAATACAAATGAAAGGCTAACATTTCTTGAAGAAGAAACCAAAAGCATCAGTAGAAGTGTAACCTTTATTGAAAATGACCACGGAGACAAGCTAAAAGCATTATTTGATGCTTTCACAATGACAACAGAAAAAGCAGAAAGACAAGAAACCAAAAACAACTTTTTTGAAAATAAACTAGAAAAGCATGATGCAGAAATCTACTACTTAAATGCAAAAGTTCAAGGTTTATAAAAGCCTATTAGAACGCTAATAGGCTAGAAATTATTTATTTCACAACAATATTATAAATTTTATTTTTTACATAAATCTCTTTTACAATCGTCTTACCCTCTAACTTAGAAACAATAGCTTCATGAACCTTTTGTTTAACAGAAGTTTCCTCTTCATCGGGAACAATTTGAATCGTAGTCTTTAATTTTCCGTTAAATTGAATTGGCAAAGTTATTTCATCTGCGATTGTCTTTTCCTCGTCATAAACAGGCCATTTTTCATAAGCAATCGTATTCGTATGACCTAAAGCTTCCCACAACTCTTCTGTAATATGTGGTGCTACGGGATTTAGTAGTTTTAAGAACCCTTTAGCAAATTCTAATGGAAAGATTTCTTCTTTATTGACATGATTGATGAAAATCATCATTTGGGAAATAGCTGTATTGAAATTCATAGTTTCATAGTCATGGGTAACTTTTTTTACGGTATAATGATACGTTCTTTCCAAATTTGGATTGGCTTCTTCTTTGATTTTTCCAGACTCTGTGTATAATCTCCAGACTCTATCTAAGAATTTCTTAGAACCATCAATTCCATTTGGGTCCCAAGGTTTAGCAGCTTCAATTGGTCCCATAAACATTTCATAAACTCTTAAGCTATCAGCCCCATATTGTTTTACCATATCATCTGGATTGATAACATTACCCTTTGATTTACTCATCTTTTCACCATTGGTACCTAAAATCATACCTTGGTGACGAAGTTTAGCAAAAGGTTCTTTGACAGGAACAACACCTTTGTTGTACAAATATTGGTTCCAAAATCTTGAATACAATAGATGACCAACAGCATGTTCTGGTCCACCCACATATAAATCGACAGGTAGCCAGTATTCTAGTAATTTTTTATTAGCTAATTCATCCTTGTTTTTAGGGTCAATATAACGTAAGAAATACCAACTTGAACCAGCGGCACCTGGCATAGTACTAGTTTCACGTTTAGCAAGTCTACCATTAAAATTAGTATTTACCCAATTAGTTGCTTTATCCAAAGGAGAGGCACCTGCTTTGGATGGTGCATAATCTTCTAGTTCTGGTAAAACTAAAGGCAGATCGCTATCGGCTAAAGCTTTCATTTCATCATCGACATAAACAATTGGAATTGGTTCACCCCAATAACGTTGTCTTGCAAAAATCCACTCACGAAGCTTATAATTTATCTTTTTCGTACCAATTTTATTTTCTTCTAGCCAAGTAATCATTTTAGCAATAGCCTCTTCTTTATTAAGACCATTTAAGAAATCAGAATTGATATGCAAACCATCTCCGGTAAAGGCTTCTTTAGAAATATCGCCACCTTCTAAAACAGGAATAATGTCAATATCAAATTTAGTAGCAAATTCATAATCCCTTTGGTCGTGAGCAGGAACTGCCATAATGCAACCCGTTCCATAACTTGCTAAAACATAGTCAGAAATCCAAATAGGAATTTCTTTTCCATTGGCTGGATTGATAGCATAGGCTCCTGTAAAGACACCTGTTTTGTCTTTGTTTAGTTCGGTTCTTTCTAAGTCAGATTTGCTAGCTGCTAAGGCCTTGTATTCTTCGACTGCTTGCTTTTGCTCAGCAGTTGTAATTTGGTTTACTAATTCTAATTCTGGTGCTAATACACAATAAGTAGCACCAAAAAGGGTATCTGGTCTTGTGGTAAATACTGTGAAATCTAAACCGCTATGATTGGCAACTTGGAAAGTTACTTCGGCTCCTTCGCTACGACCAATCCAATTTTTTTGAATTTCTTTGGTCGATTCTGGCCAGTCAATTTCATCTAAGCCTTCTAATAAAATATCAGCATATTGAGGAATATCTAACACCCATTGCTTCATATTTTTACGAACTACAGGGAAGCCACCTCTTTCACTTTTTCCGTTGATAACTTCATCATTGGATAGCACGCAACCTAGTTCTTCGCACCAGTTAACAGGCATTTCTACTAATTTAGCAAGCCCGTCTTCGTATAATTGCTTGAAAATCCATTGTGTCCATTTATAGTAATCTGGGTCACAAGTAGAGATTTCTTTATCCCAATCAAAAGAAAGTCCAAGCATTTTTAATTGTTTTTTGAAGGTTTCAATATTGCTAGCTGTAAAACCAGCTGGATGATTTCCTGTTTTGATGGCATATTGTTCGGCTGGAAGTCCAAAAGCATCCCATCCCATAGGGTGCAATACATTATAACCTTGCATCCTTTTCATCCTAGCCATAATATCAGTTGCTGTGTAACCTTCAGGATGACCTACGTGTAGCCCTTGACCAGATGGATAAGGGAACATATCTAAGGCATAAAATTTTGGCTTGGTAAAATCCCATACGTCGGTAAAAAAAGTTTTGTTGTTATCCCAATATTCTTGCCATTTTTTCTCGATTTTGTTGAATTGATATTCCATTTTTAAAACTCCTTCTGTTTTTTTTATTTATAACTTGCCTTATTATACAATAAAAATACCTATGTTTCAAGCGATTTTAAGAATTTTATGTCAAAATAAAATACTAACAAAATATAATAAATTTTGTATAGGTTTAAAATAGATATGTCACACCCAATAATAGAAAAAATATTGAAAGAAG
>CANPIU010000002.1 GCA_947574235.1 uncultured Clostridium sp.
AGTAAAGTGCATAAGTTTGGTACCTTTAACTTACACACTTTATTTTACACTATCTTTACACTTGCTTTATTTTTACTTGCTACCCTTAAAAGGGTCTTTATATTCTTTTATTGTTATTTGATCTGTCATCATATCTTCCTTTAACTGATTTGCTACATATCTTGCTACCGCTGTCTTATTATTTCCTACTGTACTTACATAATATCCTCGACACCAAAATACTCTGTTTCCATATTTGTACTTTAAATTTGCGTGCCTCTCAAATATTATTAATGTACTTTTTCCTTTTAAATATCCTACAAAACTTGATATACTCAACTTTGGTGGCACGCTTACATACATATGTATATGGTCCGGGCATGCTTCTGCCTCTATTATTTCTACTTCTTTCCTTCTACATAATTCTCTCAATATCATTCCTATTTCTCTTTTTAGTGTTCCATATATCTCTTTTCTTCTAAATTTTGGTGCAAACACAATATGGTACTTGCATTCCCATGTTGTATGTGCTAAACTTTCTGTGTATGAACTTTTCATACAACCAACTCCTTTCATGATTTATATTTTAGCTGTCAAACTTTAAATATTATATCATGTTTGAGTTGGCTTTTCTGTTACTCTGCGCAAAACTATAAGTTTTACAATGCCCCCAGCATAGCTGGGGGTTTACTTTAATGTTAGCAGAAACCAACAGTGTAATTTACTGTTGGATTTCTTTTTATATCGCAAGACCAATAAAAAATAAAACAAAAAATCACAAATTCCAATATCTTTTTTGTCAAAAGATATTGATAAAAGTCAAAAAAAATGATAAGATAAGAAAAATGAAAAAATAGGAGGAAAAAAACATGAAACTACTATTGAAAAATGGGACACTAATAGATTACAAAACGAATACATTTGAAAAAAAAGATATCTTAATCGAAGATGAAATAGTCAAGAAGATAGGAGACAAAATCGAAGAAACAGCAGAAAGAACCATTGACTGTACTAATTTTAATATTATACCTGGGATGATTGATATTCATTGCCACCTAAGAGAACCTGGCTTTGAACACAAAGAAACAATCGAAACAGGTAGCAAAAGCGCCGTTTGTGGTGGATTTACTACTATTTGTCCAATGCCAAATACAAAACCAACACCAGATAGCGCTATTGTTTTGCAAAAAATCATAGAAGAAGCCAAACGAGTGAACCTATGTAACGTATTGCCATATGCCTCTGTATCCAAAGGCGAAAAAGGAGAAGAACTTGTTAACTTTAAAGAATTAAAAGAAGCAGGAGCCATTGCTTTTTCAGACGATGGGATGCCAGTGGTAAATAGCAAAATGATGAGAGAAGCAATTATCGAAGCCCATAAATTAGGAACTTTTGTTGCCTCACATTGTGAAGAAAAGACAGTCGCAGCTGGAGCCATCAATGCAGGGAAGGTAGCCGAAGAATTAGGAGTAGAAGGGGTGCTTCCAGAAGCAGAAGAAATCATGGCAGCAAGAGAAATTGTTTTAGCAGAAACGAATGACGTTAGAGCACATATTTGTCATATTAGTACCAAAACAACCAAAAATATGGTAAGAGATGCCAAAAAAAGAGGTGTCAAAATTACTTGTGAAACTTGCCCACACTACTTTACTTTTACCGTAGATGAGGTTTTGAAATCAGGCGTAAATGCTAAAATGAATCCTCCACTAAGAGAAGAAAAAGATAGACAAGCCATCATAGAAGGACTAAAAGAAGGCACCATTGATGCCATCATCACAGACCATGCACCACATGCAGAAGATGAGAAAAACAAAGGGCTAGCCACAGCTCCAAATGGTATCATCGGATTTGAAACAGCCCTATCAGCAGAAATTATGAACTTAATTGATACCGGTGCCTTAACCTATTTAGACTTAGTAAGACTAACTTCTTACAACCCAGCACAACTACTACATATTGATAGAGGAACCATCGAAGAAGGAAAAGTAGCAGATATCACAATCTTTGACCCAAACGAAACGTACACTTATACCAAAGATATCATTGTATCCAAAGCGAAAAACAGCCCATTTATCGATAGAAAATTAAAGGGAAGAGTACAGTATACCATTGTTAGTGGAAAGGTGGTTTATCAAAAATGAAAATCCTAGCCATCGGAGATATTGTAGGAGAAAGAGCCGTAGAAGAATTAAGTAAGCAATTACCAGAAATCATAAAACAAAACCAAATAGACTTTACTATAGTAAATGGAGAAAATGCAGCCAATGGGAATGGTTTGACCAAAGAATTATTTGACAAAATCATCAACGCAGGTGCCGAAGTTGTAACAATGGGAAATCACACTTGGGGAAAGGAAGAAATTTATGATTTTATTGAGGATAATAAAATCATAAGACCAGCCAATATCACAAAAGGAATTCCAGGAAAAGGCTATACCATTATACAAAAAGGAAATATCAAAATAGCAGTCATTAATTTAATTGGCAGAAGGATGATGGAGGGTGTTTACTATTCTAACAATCCCTTTACAACAGTCGAAGAAATTTTAGAAAAAATAGAAGAAGACATTAAAATAATAATGGTAGACTTTCATGCACAATCTACTGGCGAAAAATTCAATATGGCCTATTTTTTAGAGGGAAGAGTAAGTGCTGTCTATGGAACCCACACCCATGTGCAAACAGCAGATGAAATGATTCTGCCAAAAGGTACAGCCTTTATTACAGACCTTGGGATGACAGGAGCATGTCTTTCAGACCTTGGATGTGACGTAGAAAATTCAATCAAAAGATATCTTCAAGATAAGCCAGTAGAAGATATCATGTCAACCAATCCAATCATGATAAATGGTTGTATCTTTGACATAGATGAAACTACAGGAAAAGCAAGAGAAATCAAACGAATTCATATAAGCTAAAAGATAGAAAGGAAACAATAAATATGAAAAATTTATTCATATGGTACCCAAAATGTTCTACTTGTCAAAAAGCCAAAAAATTTTTAGAAGATAACAGCCTAGCTTTTGAAGAAAGACATATCGTAGAAGAAACACCAAGCAAAGAAGAACTAGCAATCTGGATAAAGCAAAGTGGACTAGAAACCAAGAAATTTTTTAACACAAGTGGTCTAAAATACAAAGAATTGAACTTAAAAGAAAAACTACCAACGCTGACAGACGAAGAAAAAATAGAATTATTAGCTTCCAATGGGATGCTAATCAAAAGACCACTATTTATTAGTAACCAAAAAATTTTAGTAGGATTTAAAGAAAAAGAATGGAGAGAAATCAAATGAACGCAATCGATAAATTAATTCAAAAAATCAAACAAACTAATAATCCAACTGTAATGGGATTAGACCCAAGATATGAAATGTTACCAAAATGTGTAACGAGTAAATATTCTCGGAGATTTAGAAGGCGCAGCAAAAGCCATCTTAGAATACAACAAAGCCTTAATTGACAGTACTTGTGATATTCTTCCAGCTGTCAAACCACAAATAGCCTTTTACGAAATGTTTGGAATTCCAGGGATGGAAGCCTTTAGAGAAACTTGCCAATATGCCAAACAAAAAGGCATGATAGTCATTGCAGATAGCAAAAGAGGAGACATTGGTTCCACAGCAGCAGGTTATTCCAATGCTTTTTTAGGAAAAACACCAATCGGAGAAAAGCAGGAAGCCATTTATGACGTAGACTTTATAACAGTCAATCCTTATATGGGAACAGACTGCGTAAAACCATTTATCGAAGACTGCAAAAAATATAACAAAGGAATTTTTGTCTTAGTAAAAACCTCAAATCCATCATCAGGAGAATTACAGGACTTAAAACTAGAAAACGGAAAAGAAGTATATAGCCAAGTAGCAGAACTAGTAGAAAAATGGGGAGAAGAATTGCAAGGAGAAAATGGATATAGTAGCGTTGCAGCCGTAGTAGGAGCAACCTATCCAGAACAACTAGAACAAATCAGAAAAATAGCACCCCATACCTATTTCTTAATACCAGGTTATGGAGCCCAAGGAGGAAAAGCAAACGATATTGCCTTAGGATTTGACAACAAAGGCTTAGGAGGTATCGTAAACGCTTCAAGAAGTCTAATGTGTGCCTACCAATCAGACAGATGGAAAGACCAGTTTGCAGAAGAAGACTATGCCAAAGCTACACGAGCAGAAGCACTAAGGATGAAAGAAGAACTAAACCAAGCATTAGCGTCCCTTTCTGGAGCCCTTTCTGGGACAGGCCCTAAAGTGGACTAAGTTCCTTTGGGTTCATTTTGTCCCTTTTTGGGACAGGCCCTAAAGTGGACAAAATGACTATCCTATTAATTTTTGAATTTGGACGAAAAGAGGAAAGAAAAATGAAACAAGGAAAAGACTATATTGGTGTGGGATGCGGAGCTTTTATTGTAAATGAGAAGAACGAAGTATTGTTACAACTAAGAAATAGAGAGCCAGAAAAGGAACATTGGTGTATTCCAGGTGGAAGATTAGAAATGTTTGAGACTTTTGAAGAAGCTGTTAAAAGAGAAACCAAAGAAGAAACAGGCGTTACTGTTGAAGTAATTAGGCTATTAGGAATATGTGACCATATCATTGAAAGTGAAAATTCACATTGGGTATCACCAAGTTATTTGTGCAGAATTATACAAGGTGAGCCCCAAATAATGGAACCCACCAAACACCTTGATATGAAATGGTTTCCGATTCATAATTTACCAGAAAACATTACGATAACAACAAAAGAGGCGGTAAAAAACTATTTAAAATAAAATATCCATTTTTGGGGAGTGCCACTTTTGGGACTGTCCCAAAAGTGGACAAAAAGAATAGATAGGAGGAGAAATAAATGTCAGAGCAAGTTTTTGCAGAGTTAGTAGAAAAGGAACAATTAAAACCAGATATTTATAAATTTAGTGTAAAAGCACCTAGTATTGTGAAAGAGGCTAAACCAGGGAATTTTATTGAAATTAGAGTGACAGAGCAAACGGAACCTTTTTTGAGAAGACCTATTAGTATTTATAATTTGGATAAGGAAAATGGGATTTTAGAGTTTATTTTCCAAGTAAAAGGGAAAGGAACTGAGATTTTAGCCAAAAGAGAGGTTGGAAAAACAATTGATATCATTGGACCAATTGGCTATGGTACTTTTAAATATGAAGGGTATGAGAAACTAGCAATTATTGGAGGAGGAATTGGTGTATTTCCTTTGTATGAATTAGCAAAGTGTGCCAAAGCAGAGAATAAAAAGGTTACGACTTATTTAGGCTTTCGAAATAAGGATTTTGTTGTTTTGGAAAAAGAGTTTAACGAAGTATCGGATAGGCTTGTTTTAACAACTGATGATGGAAGTTATGCAAGACAGGGCTTTGCGATTAACTATTTAGCAGAAGATATCGAAATGGGAAAGGTAGATGCTATTTATGCTTGTGGACCTTTACCTATGTTAAAGGCGGTTCAAAAATTAGCCATTGAAAAAAACATACCATGTCAAATTTCTTTAGAGGAGAAAATGGCTTGTGGCTTAGGAGTGTGCTTAGGGTGTGCCGTAAAGACGGCAAAGAGTCCAGCAGATGCTCCAGAATATTGGCATGTTTGCAAGGCTGGACCTGTATTTAATGCAAAAGACGTAGAAATTTAAAATGAACATTAAAGTTTGATGAGTAAAAAGAAAGGGAGAACAAGTTATGAAAACAGAAGTGAATTTAGCAGGAATTAAAATGAAAAATCCAGTAACAGTAGCATCTGGTACATTTGGCTATGGAAGAGAATTCAGTAATTTTTTTGACCTAAGCAAATTAGGTGGAATTATTACCAAAGGAACTTCTTTGAAACCAAGATGCGGAAACAAACCATCAAGAGTGTATGAAACACCAAGTGGGATGCTAAATAGTATTGGTTTGCAAAATCCTGGGATAGAATATTTTGCTCAAAATGATTTACCGTTTTTAAGAAAATTCGATACGGCTATTATTGTAAATGCAATTGGTAGCAGTATAGATGAATATGTAGATTTGTGCAAAGTGTTAAATACCTTGGACATTGATGGCGTTGAGTTAAACCTATCTTGCCCAAATGTAAAAGCTGGCTGTATGGCATTTGGAAATAGCTATGAAGGGGTAAAAGAAGTAACTTCTGCCGTAAGAAAAGTCTTAGATAAGCCTCTTATTGTAAAATTGACACCAAATGTTACAGATATCGCCTCTATTGCTAAAGCAGTAGAAGATGGAGGAGCAGATGGTGTATCTTTGATTAATACTTTGTTAGGGATGAAAATTGATATTGATAAAAGAAGACCAGTTCTTGCCAACAATACTGGTGGACTCTCTGGCCCAGCTATTCGACCAGTGGCAGTTCGTATGGTTTATCAAGTAGCACAAGCCGTTACTATTCCTATTTTAGGGATGGGTGGAATTGTAAGTGGTGAAGATGCCATAGAGTTTATGATTGCGGGTGCTAGTGCTATTTCGATAGGGGCTGGAAACTTTATTAGTCCTTATACTAGCGTGGATACGGTTACTGGCATTGAAAATTATATGAAAAAGCATAATATCGAAGATATTAATGATATTGTAGGAACGGTTCAAATGAACTAAATTTGAAAAGGATGAATAAAATGAAGAGAACACAAACTAGAAAAATCATGGTAGGAAAGGTAGCGATTGGAGGGCAAAATAAAGTTGTCATCCAATCCATGTGCAACACCAAAACAAAAGATATCGAGGCAACTGTAAAACAAATTCTAGCCTTAGAAAAAGTTGGTTGTGAGATAATTCGTGTAGCTTGTTTAGACAAAGAAGATGCCAAAGCAATTCGAGAAATAAAAAAGCAAATCCATATCCCAATGGTTGCTGATATTCATTTTGACTATTTAATTGCGTTAGAAGCAATTGAAGCAGGAGTCGACAAAATTCGTATCAATCCAGGAAATATTGGTTCAGAAGAAAAAGTAAAAGCAGTGGTAGAAGCTTGCAAAAAGCATAAAATTCCGATTCGAATTGGTGTCAATGCAGGTTCTTTAGAAAAAGAATTATTAGCAAGAGACGGAAAACCAACAGCCAAAGCCATGGTAGAAAGTGCGAAAAGGCACGTAGAAATTTTAGAAAAACTAAATTTTTATGATTATGCTATTTCTCTAAAAGCCTCTAATTTAGACTTATGTATTGACAGTTACCGTGAAGCAGCAAAAGTGTTCCAATGTCCACTTCATTTAGGAATTACCGAAGCTGGAACCGAATTTAGCGGAACCATAAAATCTAGTATTGGACTAGGAATTTTGTTAAGAGAAGGCATAGGAGATACCCTAAGAGTTTCTCTTTCCGATGACCCTATCAAAGAAATAAAAGTAGCAAAAGAAATTTTAAAGGATTGTAATTTGTATCACAAAATGCCAACCTTAATCGCTTGTCCTACCTGTGGAAGAACACAAATCGACTTAATTCCCATTGCCAAAGAAATCGAAGCTTTTTTGCAAACCATAGAAGCGAACATAACAGTAGCCGTTATGGGCTGTGCTGTAAATGGACCAGGGGAAGCCAAAGAAGCCGACATAGGAATAGCAGGTGGAATTCGGAGAAGGGCTTTTATTCAAAAAAGGAGAAATCATCCGAAAAATAAAGCAAGAAGATATGGTTGAAGAATTAAAAAAAGAAATTATTGCCCTCTCAGGGGCCCTTTCTGGGACAGACCCTAAAGTGGACGTTCCACTTTAGGGTCTGTCCCAAAAAGAGACCAGAAAGAGACAAAAAAGGAGAAGTTTGAGATTATGGAAATAATGGTTGGTAAAACAGCAGGTTTTTGCTATGGCGTAGATAGAGCAGTAAAAGGGGCAGAAGAGGAAATCAATAAGGCAAAAGAAAAAGAGCCAGTTTATTGCTTAGGAGAAATGGTACATAATAGAAAGGTAATTGAGAAATTAGAAGCGTTAGGTATTAAATGCATTGAAACAATAGAAGAAGCAAAGGGAAAGGTGTTAATTCGTTCTCATGGAATTCCAAAGGAAATCTATAAAATAGCAGAAGAAATGAATGTAAGTATTAAAGATTATACTTGTCCTAATGTTTTAAAGGTACAAAAAATAGCGGAGGAATTTAGTGGAAAAAATTATTTCATTTTTTTGTTGGGAGCTAAAAATCATCCAGAAAATATTGCAACACTAAGCCATTGTGGAAATGATTGTTATATTTTTGAAAAGGAAGAACAACTAGAAGAAGCAATGCAAGTTTTTGAAGAAACAAACAAAAAGAAATTACTTTTGCTTTCACAAACTACTTATAGTGTAGAGAGATTTCAAAGAATTGAGAAAATGATTTTAGAAAGATTAAAATTAGAAAATGACATAGATTTTGTCGTGAAAAATACGATTTGTCGAACGACAGAACTAAGACAGAAAGAAGCCGATGAAATTTCTAAAAAAGTAGATGCTATGATTGTTATTGGAGGAAAGAATAGTGCTAACACGAAAAAATTATATGAAGTAGCGAAAAAGAATTGTAAGGATACGATTTTAGTAGAAAGTGTAGAGGATTTATCTTTAGATGATTTGGCAGAAGACTTTCACAAACTTAACAAGATAGGAATTATGGCAGGTGCTTCTACGCCAAAAGAAAGTATAGATGAGGTAATAACATTTTTAAAAAGAAGGTCTTAAGCAACCTTCTTTTATGTGTTTTACTATTCATCATTATTTTCTGTATTTTCATTTACAGTAGCTTGTGCTGTTTGTGTTTCTCCACCTGGTCCAACATATTCTGATTTACCAAAGGCTAAAATCATATAGAAGATAGGTGCTAAGAAGTATAATCCAACAGCCCAACCAGCATCTTTTCCGAAAGATTTAGCTAGTTTGTAGCATAGATATGCTGTTAAAGCAATTGGTACAAGCCATCCAATAAATGGTATGATAGCAGCAAAATAGGCGAAAATTAACCATGGAGAAAGTCCAGAAATTTTGAATAAGATAACAGCATTGTAAATTGGAATTAAAGATTTCCAACCTTTTTCTCCTGCTTTAGTAAAGACCTTCCACATTGCTACAATTTGAATAACATAAATAGCTAAAATGATTACTAAATATACCATTAAAGCACCAATTATAGTAGTAGCTGCTGCTGCTGACATGTCATAATTGCTTGGATAGTTACTGTAATAACTAGAATATCCCATAACGCAATCCTCCTTTTATTTTTTATGTGACTCTATTGTTACATTTTTTTCTAAAAAAGTCAATAAAAAAACAAAAATTGACAAAAAGTATTAAATTTTTAAAAAGCATTGTTTTCAAAAACGGGGTCTGTTATAATTTAGGTAGTATTATTAATAAATATTATGAGAGGGAGGAAAAAATATGCACGAACATGAAAAGGAAAGCACAAATTCAAAATGTTGTTGTGGAGAAAAAAAGAGAGACGAATTTATGGATAAGCTTTTTTCAGAATACAAACCAATCAAAGATAATTTAATTCAAATGTTAAATGAAATCCAAGAACATTATGGTTATGTACCGATGGATGTTCAAAGAGAACTATCAGAATTTTTAGCCATACCAATGGCAGAAATTTATGGTGTTGTCACGTTTTATTCAAGATTTTCATTAAAACCAAAAGGGAAATATAATATATCTGTATGCTTAGGAACTGCATGCTTTGTCAAAGGTTCTCAAAAGATAATGGACCGTTTGTTAGAAAGGCTGCAAATTAAGCCAGGAGAAACCACCAAAGATGGTTTATTTTCCATAGAAGAAACAAGGTGTGTGGGAGCTTGTGGTTTAGCACCAGTTTTTACTGTAAATGGTGAAGTGTATGGAAAAGCAACGGTTCAAAAATTAGACCAAGTATTAGATGAATTAATGAAAAACAAATAAAATTAAGTGTGCCAAAAGGTGCGTCTCCTGTGGCTCCCTTTGGCACAAAGGAGGAATGCTAAGTGAAAACGATAGAAGAACTGCATAAAATAAGGCAAGAAAAAAGAAAGGAACTAGATTTAAGAGTCAATACAAAAGCAGATACAAGGGAAAAACATATATTGGTATGCCATGGAACGGGTTGTACTTCTTCCAAATCGCCAGAAATATTAAGCACTTTCAAAAAAATTCTTAAGGAAAAAGAGATTAACAACGTAAGAGTAATTAAAACTGGTTGTTTTGGGCTATGTGCTAAAGGTCCTATTGTGATTATTCGACCAGAGGATACCTTTTATGCAAATGTGAAGCCAGAAGATTGTGAAGAGATTGTTCAAACACATATTGTAGAAGGTGGCAAGGTTGAAAGATTACTTGCTAAAGATATAGATGGCACAAAGGTAGAGAGTTTGGACGATTTGAATTTTTATAAGAAGCAAAAGAGAATTGCTCTTAAAAATTGTGGGGTAATTAACCCAGAAGAAATTGATGAATATTTAGCTTTTGATGGCTATAAAGCTTTCGAAAAAGTCTTGACAGAAATGTCACCTGAACAAGTCATTGAGGAAATTAAAAATTCTGGAATTCGTGGTAGAGGGGGAGCAGGCTTTCCAACTGGCAAGAAGTGGGAATTAACAAAGGCTTCAGAAGGAAAACAAAAATATGTCGTATGCAATGCCGATGAAGGAGACCCAGGTGCTTTTATGGATAGAAGCATTTTAGAAGGAGACCCACACTCTGTGCTAGAAGCCATGGCAATTGCTGCCTATTGTATTGGAGCTAATAAGGGATATATCTATGTAAGAGCAGAATATCCCATTGCGGTAAAACGTTTGCAAATTGCCATTAACCAAGCAAGAGACTATGGCTTGCTAGGAAAACATATCTTTAATACGGATTTTGACTTTGACATTGATATTCGACTAGGTGCAGGTGCATTTGTCTGCGGAGAAGAAACGGCACTTTTAGAGTCGATTGAAGGAAAACGTGGTCAACCAAGAGTTAAGCCACCCTATCCAGCACAAGAAGGGCTATGGGGTAAGCCAACTTTGATTAATAATGTTGAAACGTATGCCAATATTGCACAAATTATTTTAAAAGGTAGTAAGTGGTATGCCTCCATTGGAACCGAAAATTCAAAAGGAACTAAAGTGTTTGCTTTAGGTGGAAACGTTAACAACATAGGACTGGTAGAAGTCCCTATGGGAACGACTTTGCGTGAAATTGTTTATGACATTGGTGGAGGAATTCCCAATGGAAGAGACTTTAAAGCTGCACAAACAGGGGGACCTTCTGGTGGTTGTATTCCAAAGGAACATTTAGATACCCCGATTGATTATGAGTCTTTAAAAGAAATTGGTTCTATGATGGGGTCTGGTGGACTGATTGCTATGGACGACACAAAATGTATGGTATCACTTGCTAAATTCTATTTAGAGTTTACCGTAAGTGAAAGCTGTGGAAAATGTACCCCTTGCCGTATTGGAACCAAAAGGATGCATGAGATTTTAGAAAAATTGTGCAATGGCGAAGGTACCGAATTAGATATCTATAAGCTAGAGAAATTGGCGATGAATATTCCGAAAGCAAGTATTTGCGGATTGGGTCAAAGTGCACCAAATCCAGTTATTAGTACCTTAAAATATTTTAGGGAAGAGTTTAAAGAACATGCTATTGATAAAACTTGTAGGGCTTTAGAGTGTAAGGCTATGTCAAAAATCACTATCCAGGAAGAAAAATGTAAAGGCTGTGGCTTATGTCAAAAGTCTTGTCCTGTGTCAGCGATTGAAGGTACGGCAAGAGAGAAACGAGTGATTAATCAAGAAAAATGCATTAAGTGTGGTACTTGTTTGACAAGCTGTCCGTTTAAAGCGATTGGAAATTAAGGAGGAAGATTATGAAAGAAGAACAAATAACCTTAACCATAGACGACCAAGAAGTAACCGTAAAAAAAGGAACTACCATTCTGCAAGCAGCAAAGCAAGCAGGAATTGATATCCCAACCCTATGCTTCTTAAAAGATATCAACGAAGTGGGAGACTGCCGTATGTGTATCGTTGAAGTAGAGGGAAGAAGAGGCTTTGCAACTTCTTGTATCCAAAAAGTAGAAGAAGGGATGGTAGTCCATACCAACACACCAAATGTTTTAGAAGCAAGACATGTAATACTAGACTTAATCATATCTAACCATGCCAAAGACTGTTTAACTTGTACACGTTCTGGGAATTGTGAATTACAAGCTTTAGCAACGAAATTCAACATAACCAAAGTAGAATTTGAAGGCGAAAGAGCCAATCACACAATTGACGATTTGTCACCATCGATTGTAAGAGACTTTAATAAATGTATCCTTTGTAGAAGGTGTGTGGCTGCTTGTAAAAAGGTACAAAAAATAGGAGCGATTGACTGTATCAATAGAGGTTTTGAGTCTTGCATTTCAACCGTAGGAGACCATAGCTTAAATGACGTAAATTGTACTTTTTGTGGTCAATGCATTGAAGCTTGTCCAACAGGGGCTTTGCACGAAAAAGAAACCATTGATGACGTATGGGTTAAATTAAAAGACCCAGATACTTATGTAATTGTTCAGACTGCACCAGCGGTAAGAGTGGCTTTGGGAGAAGAATTCGAGATGCCGATTGGAACTAACGTAACAGGAAAAATGGTAACAGCCTTAAAAAGACTTGGCTTTGACAAAGTTTTTGATACGAATACAGGGGCAGATTTTACCATTATGGAGGAGGCCAATGAATTCATTGAAAGATTTACGAAAAATGACCATCTTCCTATGATTACCTCTTGTAGTCCAGGTTGGGTAAAATACATAGAAATGAATTATCCAGAGTTATTACCACATTTATCAACTTGTAAATCACCGCATCAAATGTTTGGAGCCCTTTTGAAAACCTATTATGCCCAAAAAGAAGGAATTGACCCTAAAAAAATTTATGTAGTATCAGTTATGCCATGTATTGCTAAAAAATTCGAACGACAAAGAACTCAAATGCAAAATGAAGGACTTTATGACGTTGATAATGTAATTACAACCCGTGAACTTGCTCGCATGATTAAACAAGCCAATATCGAGTTTACGAAGTTAGAAGAAACAAATTTCGATAGTCCAATGGGAGAAGCAACTGGTGCTGCCGCTATTTTTGGAACGACAGGTGGTGTTATGGAAGCAGCTCTTCGTACAGCACAAGATACCTTGACAGGAAAAGACTTAGAAAAAATTGATTTTGAGCAAGTGCGTGGGGGAGAAGGCATAAAAAAAGCAAGTGTGACAATCGATGGTAAAGAAATTAAGGTAGTAGCAGCAAGTGGTTTGGCTAATGCTAGAGAAATCTTAGAAGAAATCAAAGCAGGAAAGGCAGATTATCAATTTGTTGAAATTATGGCGTGTCCTGGCGGTTGTGTTATGGGAGGTGGTCAACCCATTAAGAGTGCTAAAACTCGTATGGAGGTAGACGTTAGAAAATTAAGAGCCGATGCACTTTATTCGATTGATGAAAAAAGTACCATCCGAAAGTCCCACGAAAATCCAGTGATAAAGAAAATTTATCAAGAGTTTTTAGGAAAGCCGGGAAGCCATAAGGCAGAAGAATTATTACATACTTCGTATGAGAAAAGAGAAAAATATCGCATTTAATTTTACGAAAACTATTGCATAAATTAAAAAAATATAGTATATTTTTTAAGAGGTGCAAAAAATGACAAAAATAACCAAAAGTAGACAAGAACTAAATAGAAGAAAAAACACAGTTCAACCAACTGTCGCTTTTGCATTTGTTTTTAGATATAAGCTTAAAAGATATTAAATTTCATTTGAAATTGATATCTTTTTATTTTGTCTTTTGTACCAAAATGTAAAAATAAAAGGAGGAGTTTTTAATGGAACAACAAAAACTACAACTAGACGTAAACGAAAAACCACCCATAGCTAAGTGGATAATTTTAGCGATACAACACGTATTTGCTATGTTTGGTGCTACCATATTAGTACCAATTTTAGTCAATAGTGCTGCTGGAGAAACGGTCTTAACCATACCGGTAGCCTTAGTAACTTCAGGAATTGGAACCCTTATCTATATTCTATGTACCAAGGGAAAATCACCCGTGTATTTAGGCAGTTCCTTTGCCTTTATTGCACCCTTAGCAGCAGCCTTTCTAAAAGGAGGAGCAGCAGGAGCCATGACAGGAACAATGGTAGTAGGATTAATTTATATTATCTTTGCTATTATCGTTAAATTTATCGGAAAAAATTGGATTGACAAATTATTGCCACCAGTTATTATCGGACCTATGATAATGATTATCGGACTAGGACTAGCACCAAGTGCGATATCACAAATCGGCTTAGGAACGGGAGCAGAAATCGATTGGAGAGGGGTGGCAGTAGCGTTAATTACCTTTCTAACAACAGCCATTGTCATGGTAAGAGGAAAAGGATTTCTTAAAATCATACCTTTCTTAATTGGAATTTTAGTCGGATACTTATCAGCTATTTGCTTTGGCTTAGTTGACTTTGGACCATTTATGGAAGCTTCTTTCTTTAGTATGCCAAACTTTATGCTACCATTTGTTAGTTACACACCAAGTTTTTCTGCTTTACTAACCATAGCACCAATTGCTTTAGTAACTATGTGTGAGCATATAGGAGACCACACCGCATTAGGTACAATCATTGGAAAAGACTTATTAAGAAATCCGGGCTTAGACAAAACTTTGTTAGGCGATGGTATTGCAACCTTTGTAGCAGGACTTTTAGGAGGACCAGCTAATACTACTTACGGAGAAAACACTTCTGTGGTAGGTATGACAAAAATAGCATCTATTTGGGTTATTGGTCTTGCAGCTATTTTTGCTATTTGTCTAGGATTTTTAGGAAAATTTACAGCCTTAGTATCTACCATACCAAATCCAGTATTAGGAGGCGTTTCTCTATTATTATATGGATTTATTGCAGTCAATGGACTAAAAGTATTAATTCAAAATCAAATCGACTTTGGAAAATCCAAAAATGTCGTAGTAGCCTCAACCATGTTAGTGTTAGGTTTAGGAGGAGCCGCTATCTCAATCGTATCAGGAGACTTATCTATTACCATCTCTGGTATGAGTTTAGCAGCCATCATAGGAATTCTATTGAATTTATGCTTGCCAGCTGAAAAAGAAGAATAAACGTCCCCAACTAAACCCGGAAGTAAGTGGGGAAATTAAAAAAGGAAAGGAAGAGTAAAATGAAAGCAATTGTATTGAACAATCCATTAATTCAACATAAATTATCTATTGTAAGAAATAAAAAAACAGGAACCAAAGAATTTAGAGAAATCATAGGAGAAATCGCAACCTTTTTATGTTATGAAGCCATGGCAGATGCTGTTTTAGAAGAAGTAGAGATTGAAACACCAATCTGTAAGACAAAAGCAAAAAAATTAGATGAAAACCAATATGCTTTTGTTCCTATTTTAAGAGCAGGAACTGGTATGTTAGATGGTTTGCTAAAAGCTATGCCAAATGCTAAAATAGGTCATGTTGGCTTGTATCGTGACGAGGAAACATTAAAACCAGTTCGTTATTATTACAAAATGCCAAAAGATATTGCTAATCGTGAAGTTATCGTATTAGACCCAATGCTTGCAACAGGAGGTTCTGCAACCGATACTATTACCATGCTAAAAGAAGATGGTGTCAAGAAAATTAAATTCTTATGTATTCTTGCTGCACCAGAAGGAATTAGAAAATTAGAAGAAGAGCATCCAGACGTACAAATTTATACCGCATGTTTAGATGAAAAACTAAATGAAGTTGGTTATATTGTACCAGGCTTAGGAGATGCTGGAGATAGAATTTTCGGAACGAAATAAAGATAAATGTGCCAAAAAGGACTGTCCCTCTTGGCACATTTTAAAGTTATCTACAGTTGTTGTTGTTTTGTTTTTCGTTATTATTGTTGTTTTGATTGTTTCTGTTATTATTTTGATTATTGTTTTTGTTTTCTTTATTTTTCTTTGACATGAAAAGCACCTCCATTTCAAGTTTCATTATTATTTTGACCGATATTTTTTGAAAATATACTAGGATAAAATTGTATTTTTTTTATTTTTGCTATATAATGAAGCCAAAGAACAAATGAAAACGAAGTAGAATACTAATATAATGGAGGAAGGGATGGATGAAAGATGAGTTTTGAAAATGAGAAATTAAAGGAATTTAATGAGTACATAAAATTTAGAAAAGTGGCTATCCTAGGATTAGGTGTTAGCAATTTACCCTTATTAGATACTATGTATGGAAAAAGGGCAAAGGTTACAGTTTTTGATGAAAGAGATAAAACGAAAATACCAAAAGAAATTATTAAGAAAATAGAAAATTATGGTTTTACGGCTTATTTTGGTAAAAACTGTTTGGAAAATTTAAAAGGTTTCGATATGATTTTTCGTTCACCAAGTTGCTTGCCAACCAGACCAGAACTACAACAAGAAGAAAATAGAGGAGCCATTGTTACAACGGAAATTGAAATGTTAATGAAAATGTGCCCTTGCCAAGTAATTGGCGTAACAGGAAGTGATGGAAAAACTACAACGACAAGTTTAATTCATGCTATTTTGCAAAAAGCTGGCTATCGTACTTTTTTAGGAGGAAATATTGGAACTCCTTTATTTACCAAATTGCCAGAAATGATGCCAGAGGATATTGTAGTATTAGAACTTAGTAGTTTTCAATTAATGGGGATGGCAATTAGTCCAACTATTTCAGTTATTACTAATATAACACCAAATCACTTAAATATTCATAAAGATTATGAGGAATATATAGAGGCTAAAAAGAACATTTTCAAATACCAAAAGGATGAGGATATCGTTGTTTTAAATTATGATAATGAAATTACGAAGAATTGTGCGAAAGAAGCCATAGGAAAAGTGGTATTTTTTAGCCATAAAGAAAAATTGGAAAATGGTTTTATCGTTGATGGCAAAATGATAAAAGAGTGTGAAGATGGGGTTCGAAAGCACCTTTTGGATAGAAGTGAAGCGATATTACGTGGTAGTCACAATTTAGAAAATATAGCAACTGCTATGGCAGCAACAAAAACTTTAGTACCAATTGAAAAGGCAGTGGAGGCAATTAAAGAATTTAAACCAGTTGAACATAGAATTGAATTTGTGAAAGAAATAGACCAAGTAAAATGGTATAATGACTCTGCTAGTTCTTCGCCTACTAGAACGCTATCTGGTTTAAATGCTTTTGAGGAAGATATTGTTTTAATTGCTGGTGGCTATGATAAAAATTTAGATTATCATCCACTTGCCAAACCAATTGTCGATAAAGTAAAAGCTTTATTATTGATTGGTCAAACTTCTGGCAAAATTTTTGACGTGGTAAAAGAAGAGACAGAAAAGCAGGGGAAGAATATTGATATTTATATGTGCGAGAGTTTAGCACAGACGGTTACATTGGCTAAGAAACTAGCAACCAAAGGAAATGTAGTTTTATTTTCGCCAGCCAGTGCAAGTTTTGATATGTTTAAGGATTTTGCTGATAGAGGAAATCAGTTTAAAAGTTTAGTCAAAGCAATTTAGTCATAATTTTAACACTTTTTTGACTTTATACATATAATAACGGTAAAGATAAAGGAGGGTTATTAATATGTATCAAGAAAGCTATGAGGACTACATAAGAAGCATTTTAGGATATCTTAATTACACGTACCAAAATCAAAACGCCGTGAATTGTAATACGATGAACAATGGGCAAAATGAAGAGTTAGAAGCTTGCTATCCAGAGATTTATAAAGTAGTATATCCAATGGTTTGTAAGGCTTGTAATACCAATACAAGACCTGTTACGTCAGCGCTAATTGATGAACTAACAAATGAAATTTATGTTTCAATTGAAAGCGATAATGAAATTAATGTGAATATTAATTTGACCAATGAAATTGGAAATACAACTAATCATCGAAGTGTAGCTACGAATAAAACAACTACCAGTAAAGTAGAAAATGTAAGAGAAACCAGAGGGGAAGATAGGCAGTTTAGGAATAGAGGTTTGCAAGATTTAATTCGAATTTTATTGATTAGAGAATTGTTAGGAAGACCAGGAAATCCAGGCCATCGTCCACCAATGCCACCACCTGGAAGGCCACCGATGAGACCACCATTTCCGCCACCAGGGGGACCAGGACCAAGACCACCGATAATGCCTCGTGATTTGTATGAAATGTAATAAATTGTTAAAATGGAAAGTGACCCTACTAGAAAAAATCTAGTAAGGCCACTTTCTACTATGAAAGGAGTTCACCATACACTCCTACTTCGGTTCCCATGGGACTGGGAACTCGCCAAATGCTCGGCCTAGGGTTCGAACCTATACCTTTTAAAAAGTAGCCTCCATACCAGGCCTACCGAGCTTGCTCAATACCAACCCTATCTAGGGCGTGAACTTAAGTTATTATAATACAACATTATGTAAAAGTCAATATTTTTTTGAAAAAAATTCCAGTTTTCGATGATTTTTCACGAATATTAAATTTGAAATTTGTTAAAACTAAATTTGAGAAAATTTGAAAGGTGGTAAAAGTATGAAAGTAAAAGACTGTATGTGTAATGATGTTTGCTGTGTAAATCCAGATGCAAACTTAAATCAAGTAGCAAAATTAATGAGTGAAAAACATGTTGGTTGTATTCCTGTATGCGATGATAATAATTGTATTTGTGGAATTGTAACAGATAGAGATATACTTCTTCGTGCGGTAGCTTGTGAAAAAGATACCAAAACTTGTAAGGTAAGTGATATTATGACTTGCAATGTATGTACTTGTAGTGGGGAAGACGAAATGACAAACGCACAAAGCAAAATGTCCCAAAATCAAATTAGAAGATTACCAGTTTGTGACCAAAACAACAAAGTAATTGGTATTTTGACCTTAGGAAATTTAGCACAAAATGAAAGAGACTTAGGAGTTCAAGAGGTATGTACAACCATAGAAGGAATTTGTAATTGCAACGAACACAAAAATGCAGAATAAAATTTAATAAACGATTGAAAGGACGGATAAAATTCCGTTCTTTTACATATTAATAAAATAAGGGAGGAAAGTGATGGTAATTGATTTAGCTTATTGGACAAGAGTCTTTAAAAACATATTATATGTTGTTTTGCTGTTATTAGGCTTATATGTGGCTTTAAAATTATCTCTATTTTATATGCCATTTTTAGTAGCCTTTATCATATCTTTAATGATAGAACCAGCCATTAAATTTATTATGGCAAAAACGAAATTAACGAGAAGGAGCAGTTCTATTATTATTTTTATTGTGGTGTCTGTCATTATATTAGGAAGCTTAACTTGGATATTAATCACTTTATTTTCGGAATCTTCTAGTTTGCTACAGGGATTAAATAATTATTTTGATAAAGCTTATGTGCAACTTCAAAATTTAATGGCAAGTTTTCAGTTTGATAAAATACATGTCTCTGATGAAGTGTTAAATGTTATCCAAAATTCAACAGGAGATTTATTAGAAACAGCATCTAATTGGATGAGAAATTTATTAACGAGTTTGATTAATCTTGTAACTAGTTTGCCATCGATTGCCATTTGTGTCGGTATTTCAGTAGTAGCCTTGTACTTTATTTGTGTTGATAAAATTTATATCTTAGACCAAGTAGAGCATCATCTTCCGAAAGTATGGGTAAGAAAAATAGGAAGGCACTTAAAAGATTTAATTCAAACTTTAGGTGGCTATTTAAAGGCAGAAGCTATGCTGATTTTAGTTTCCTTTGTAATTTCTTTGATTGGATTATATATCTTACAATTTGCAGGATTTAGGATAGAATATCCACTCTTAATGGCCTTGTTTATTGGCTTTGTTGATGCGCTTCCAATTCTTGGTTCTGGAACAGTTATGATACCATGGGCTATTATTTGTGCCATCAATGGAGATATTAATTTAGGAATAGCCATTATCGTATTATTAATTATCATGTCGATTGCTAGACAAATATTAGAGCCTAAATTGGTTAGCAAAAACATAGGGGTGCATCCAATTTTTACTTTGATTGCTATGTATACAGGCTTCAAAGTGATTGGTATTATGGGCTTACTGATTGGTCCGATTGTTTTGATTATTTTTAAGAATATTTTTGCAAGTTTAATAGACCAGGGTGTTTTTAAAACGATTTTTGACAGAAAATAAAGGGAGGTTGACAATATGTAAAGTTCTATGCTAACATATCCATAAAAGGAGGATAGGTTAGATGGAAAAAATTATTGTTTTAGGAACAGGGATGGCAATTGTTGTAGATAGTTTCAATACAGCTTTTGTATTGCAAGATAGTAATCAAAAAAAACTGCTAGTAGATACAGGTGGAGGAAAAGAGATTTTAAAACAGTTGAAAAATGCTAATATAGATTTGAACGATATTCATGATATCTTTATTTCTCATAAGCATATTGACCATTTTTCTGGCTTATTATGGCTTCTTAGATTGATTTCTTATGCTATGAAAAAAGGAGAGTATGAAGGGAATTTGACAATTTATTGTCATGATGAAATGGCAATTATTATTGAAGAACAATTAAACATTTTTGTAGAAAAAGTTGCAAAGAAATTTTTAAATACAAGAATTTTTATTCAAGTAGTAAATGACCATGAAACAGTTAAAGTATTAAGTTATGATTTGGAGTTTATAGATATTCAAGCAAAAAAAGATAAACAGTATGGTTTCAAAACAACTTTAAACAATGGAAAAACACTTGCCTTTATGGGGGATGAACCTATGGATGAGAATTTATATGATGAAGTGAAAAATGTTGATTATTTATTAACGGAAGCTTTTTGTCTAGAGACAGAAATAGATGAATTTAAGCCAAGAGAGAAAGGTCATGAAACGGTAAGAGGTGCTAGCTTAAAAGCGCAAGAAGTGCAGGCTAAAAATTTGATTTTATGGCATACAGCGGAAAACTTAGGAAAAGAAAGAAAAGAAAAATATACACAAGAAGCAAAAGAAAATTTTACTGGAAATGTATATGTACCAGATGAGTTAGAAGTAATTGAACTAAAATAGAAAACAAAAATGTGCATTAGGGACGTTTCCTTTTGCACATTTTTTATTATTCCCACTCAATGGTTGCAGGTGGTTTTGAAGTAATATCATACACTACTCGATTAACGTGATTTACTTCATTTACGATACGAGAAGATACTTTTTCTAAGATTTCATAAGGTATTTTGCTCCAAACACCTGTCATAAAATCTGTTGTTTCAACCGCACGTAGGGCAATGGTATAATCATAGGTTCTTTCATCTCCCATAACACCAACTGATTTTAAATTCGTAAGAACGGCAAAGTATTGGTTAATACTTTTATGAAGTCCTGCCTTGGCAATTTCTTCTCTAAAAATGCTATCAGCATCTTTTAAAATGGTTAGTTTGTCATCGGTAATGTCTCCAATTACACGAATAGCAAGTCCAGGACCTGGGAAAGGTTGACGGTAGACTAAGTTTTCAGGTATACCTAGTTCTAGTCCTGTTTTTCGAACCTCATCTTTAAATAAATCTCTTAACGGTTCTACAATTTCTTTAAAGTCTACGTAGTCAGGAAGTCCTCCTACATTGTGATGACTTTTAATAACGGAACTTTTGCCTAAACCACTTTCAATTACGTCTGGATAGATAGTTCCTTGTACTAAAAAGTCAACGGCGCCGATTTTTTTAGCTTCTTCTTCAAAGACACGAATAAATTCTTCTCCAATGATTTTTCTTTTTTTCTCTGGGTCTGATACACCTGCTAATTTTTCTAAAAATCTATCTTTGGCATTTACACGAATTAAGTTAATGTCAAATTGATTTCTAAAAATTTCTTCTACTTCGTCTCCTTCATTTTTACGTAAAAGTCCATGGTCAACGAAGATACAGGTTAAGTTTTTACCGATGGCTTTGGATAGTAAAACAGCAGCAACAGAGGAATCAACACCACCAGATAGAGCACATAAGGCTTTTTTGTCTCCGATTTTTTCTTTCAATTTTTGGATACTTTCTTGGGCAAAAGAAGAGATAATCCAATCTCCTGTACAATTACATATCTTAAATAAAAAGTTTTTAATGACTTGAATTCCGTTAACAGAACTATTTACTTCTGGATGGAATTGAATACCATATAGTTTTTTTTCTGCATTTTCCATAGCGGCATTTGGACAAGATGAGGTATGACCAATATTTTTGAAACCTTCTGGAACTATTTCGACATAGTCTGTATGACTCATTAAAAAGCCATTCGTAGTATCAAAGTCTTGGAAAAGTAGGGAACTGTTATCAATCGAAACCTCTATGGTTCCATATTCACGTTTGTCTGGTCTTGCTACGTTTCCTCCTAAGGTAAGAGCCATTAGTTGCATACCATAGCAAATACCTAAGATGGGAATTCCAAGTTCAAAGATTTCTTTGCTACATTTTGGAGCATCTTCTCCATATACACTAGCAGGTCCTCCTGTAAAGATAATTCCTTTTGGATTTTTTTCTTTGATTTTTTCGATAGAAATGTCGTATGGTACGACTTCTGAATATACATTACATTCTCTTACTCGTCTTGCGATTAGTTGGTTGTATTGTCCACCAAAGTCTAAGATTAAAATTACTTCATTTTTCACTTGTTTTACCTCCAAAATAAATTTGTATCATTTTATCATATTTTGGAGGAAAAGTAAAGAAATTGTTTTTTTCTATTTTGCATTGTAAAGATAAAAAACACTTGACAAATATATGCTGTTAGCATATGATACACATAGTATGTTAACACATAGTAAACGAATTTCGGGAATAAAATAAAAACAAAAGGAAAAACTAAGAAAAATACAAGGAGGAAGAGATGAAAAAATTAAAAGAAGAAAAAGCTATTACTTTAATTGCTTTGGTAATAACAATTATCGTGTTGTTAATATTAGCAAGTATTAGCGTAGCAACTTTAACAGGAAATAATGGAATTTTAAACAAAGCCAATAAAGCTAAAGAAGAAACAGAAATAAAAGGTTATTATGAAAAAATAGAATTAATAAGAAATGAATTAAGATTACAAAAAGAGAATTTTGTTCCTCCAACAATAGCAGAAATGAAAAGTGAGTTTGAGAAGAATCAAAAGGATTGGGTAGTTAGTACAGAAATCAAACAAATTGATGCAGTTGAAACATTAGAATTGAAAACAAAGGAAGGATATATTTTTCATATAACAGAAACAAGAACGGAGTATAAAGGAAAAGGAAAAATAGTAGACACCAGTGCTTTGAAAAGGGAAGATGCTCTAAAATTAGAAATTATAGGAGAAGCTAGTAATGGAAAAAAATTAGTAGAAATTACAGATTTATCTGGAGAAGATTATTATCAAATAGAATATCAAATTGATTCAACTACAGGGACTTGGCAGATAATAGAAAGTGGAGGGCAAGTAGAAGTAGGAGCTAGTTCAACGATATATGCTAGATTAACATATGAAACCAATAAAGGTATCATTATAAGTTTATCTATTGAAGCAACAGAACCTACTATAGTAGCAAGAAATATAGATACAAGTGAAATTGTTAGAAAAACACAAATACCATTTGCAGATTTATTTGAAATAACTTGGGGAAGTGATGGAACAGGAACGGTAGAATACAATGTTTTAGGAAATTTGAATTTTAATAATATGAATTATAATAGTAAAGATATTACTAGTTTATCTGATTTAGAAATAGGAAATTATATTATCATTTGCAAGATAAGTAGTCCATCAAATAAACAAATTACAGCAACGAAACAAAATGTAAATGTAACCAAATTAGCTAATACAACAGTAACTAATGATAGCAATAATAATGTAAATGCCTATGCTATTTATAGCCAATATGATTTAGCTTATTTTAGAGATTTGGTTAATAGTGGAAGTAATAATATAAATGCTAAACAAATGGAAAATATTGACTTAAATACTGGAAAATGGACATCAGATGAAAATTGGATTACAACATTTGAAGCGGATGCAATTCAGTGGAATTCAATTGGAACCTCAACTTTTGATATAAATACTAGTCAGTTTGTAAAAGATAATCCATTTAATGGGATATATGATGGAAATAGTAAAGAAATAAGTGGTTTATATATTAATTGTGATACAGCTTATGGTTCAGGATTGTTTGGTTACTGCGAAAATGCAATATTAAAGAATATAGTATTGAGAAATTCTAGTATATTCAATTTTTATTGTGCTGCTGGAATAGTAGGAAATGCCTATGACTGTCAAGTAATGAATTGTGAAAGCTATGCTAATGTAAAAAGTACATTTGTTGTAGGAGGAAATGTTGGAATAGGTGTACAAGTAACAATTGAAAATTGTGTGAACTATGGTAAAATTGAAGAAAGCAGAAAAACAGAGGAGTCAGCATTTGGAGGAATAATAGGTTATGCAGAAAGTGCTGAAGTATTGCATTGTAAAAATTATGGAATAATTATAATTGAACACAGCGATGGAAGGAATCAATATTTTGCAGTATCAGGAATTGTGGGAAAAGGAGCATATGAAATAACTATAAACAACTGTAGTAATGAAGGTAGCATTAGTGCAACTGGAAGTTTTTCTGTGAGTGGAATTTTGGGTATTTCAGTGCTTGAGAAAAATAGAATTGCGATATCTAATTGCTATAATACAGGAAGTATATCTACTAATAGCAATAATAATAGTCAGGGATATGCAGGAGGAATTGTTGGAATAGGAAATGGTGTTGCTATAAATAATTGCTATAATACAGGAAATATTAAAGGAGATTGGGCTGCTGGCATAGCTGAGTGGCTACGGTACAGAAAGTTGTATAAATAATTGCTATGTAGTTAGTGATTCTATTCAATCAAATCATGGTTCTCATTTCATTATTGATAATTATGCTGCACACTTAGTAACATTATCTAATAATTATATATCAGGAGATATAATAAAAGCAGTAGGAACAGATGGAATAGATATATCAGTTACTACTAGCCAAGTTCAATCTAAAGTATTAGGTGATTTTAAAAAGAAACCAACAGACACTTCATCTGTAGCATACCTACTAAATGGAAATAAATCTATTGGTGCTTGGTCACAAGGAGAAATAGACGGAAAACTAATAAATGGAGGTTATCCATATTTAATTAATAACTATTAATAAAGAGAGGAAAACCTCTCTTTTATAATAATCCGCTCGTTGGAAGATAACTTTCATCTGGTGGATAGACAAACTCATCATTTGGTTTGTCTATTTTTTTAATTTCTGTTACTTTTACAATTGGCATATCGCCGTGATAATCGCCTTTGGTAATTTTTCCTGTAATTTCAACCCAAGTATCATCCTTAAAATCTTTAGCTTTTTCATGCTCGCATAAAAAACCTACTACTACAGATTGAAAATCAGAAGAAATAATCATATTTCTTGCTAATACAAATTGATTGTCTGTTAAATCTAAAACACGATAAACATAGCCAGTAAAATTAATTTGGCACCCAACATAAGAGTCGATATCATCATGAACTGCTTTTAAAACATTGGTATAATTTTTACTAGACAGAGTCGTTACTTTATTTTTTTGTGGTGTACAAGCAAGAGGGGTAGGGGAGTTATTAGCACCTTTGAATATCTTAAAACTTACTACTCCAAGAATTATAATTACTAAAATGACAACACCAATAAAAAAATTCTTAAAGGTTTTGCTACCATTGATTTTTACATTGTATATAAACATAGAAATTACCTCACATTTTTAATATTTATTCAATTCTATGTAGCAGATTTCTAAATATGACTTTACAAAATGTAAACCTATGTATTATAATAGATAGGCAAATTCCAAAGGGAAGGGGGAAAGAGTATGAAAAAAAATTTGTTGTATCTTTCTACCGCAGAGGAAAGATGCAATATCTTTTTTGCCATCATGTATACTATTTTGATGGCAGTGCTGGCATTTTTTTCGGCGCCAGTTCTTTCAAGTCTATTGGGCAATTGCCTGATATGGGTGATACATGTATGGTCTCTGTTAGAAATTGACAAGAGACGATTAATTATCGCCCAGCGGAGAGAAAAACTTCGCCCTCTCCGAAAACATTAAGGGGAAGAGAAAAAGGGGTTTGATAGGTTTCCCTATCAGGCTCCATTTTTTTGTAAATTTCATGAAATTTAATAATTGAAAAACTATATGAAATATGGTATGATTACAAAAGTAGTAAAAGGTAGAAGTTTCTTTTTTGGATTTAAAGGAGGAAGCGTATGGAAAAATTAAAGGAACGGTATCTCTTCTTAGATAACATATCAACCAAAGTCTCAGAAGTTGCACTATGGGGGTTATTATTATTATGGACACCATTAGTAATAGCACACTTTTGGGGTGCTTTTTTACTGGAAGACATAATCTTTGAAATTCAAGCAGTAATATTTGTTATATCAGGGATATTATCAATGTTAAAGCGCAGAACTTTAAAGAGCTTTGTCTTAAAAGGTTGCGAGACGGGAGAAGACGTACTAGATAAATACAAGGTACGTTTAAGAAAAAAATTCGATATAATACCAGAAAAAGCAGAATTAACATCGATTTTCTTCAAAAAAGATGATGGATGTTACTTTCTTGAAATGTCTTTGATGCAAGAACAAAGAGAAATAATCGTTACCATAGCAAATTCAAAACTTGGAGAGATAGTCCAAGCAATAACGATTGATGAGTAAATAAACCTTGCTCCACGAATTATGGGGCAAGGTTTTTCCATTTTTTTATGAAAAATGCCTTGCTAAAACTAAAGTTTCATGATATAGTAAAAAGGTAAAAAATTGAAAAAATAAAAACGTAAGAAGGGACTGGAAAGAAAAATGAGTATATTAAACAAAATATTCAAGTCATATAGTGAAAAAGAAGTAAAAAGAGTTATGCCATTAGTAGAACAAATCAATGGTTTAGAAGAAAAAATGTCAACTTTGAGTGACAGTGAGTTAAGAGGAAAAACCGAAGAATTTAAAAAACAACTACAAGAAGGAAAAACACTAGACGATATCTTAGTAGAAGCTTTTGCGGTTGTTCGAGAAGCCTCTAAAAGGGTACTTGGTATGAGACACTTTGACGTACAATTAATCGGTGGAATTATTTTGCATCAAGGAAGAATTGCCGAAATGAAAACTGGTGAAGGTAAAACTTTAGTTGCTACTTTACCAGTATATCTAAATGCCTTAGAAGGAAAAGGTGTACACGTTATTACTGTCAACGACTACTTAGCTAAAAGAGATAGTGAGTGGATGGGGAAATTATATAAATTTTTAGGCCTAAGTGTTGGTCTAGTTATCGCTGGGATGGAACCACAAGAAAAACAAGAGGCATATAATGCCGACGTAACCTATGGAACCAACAATGAATTTGGATTTGACTATTTAAGAGACAATATGGTTATTTATAAAAACCAATTAGTACAAAGAGGTTTGCACTATGCGATTGTCGATGAAATCGACAGTATTTTAATTGATGAGGCTCGTACACCATTAATTATTTCTGGTAGAGCCAATGAGTCATCTGACCTTTACAAAAAAGCCAATGACTTTGTTAGAAGATTAACACCTAAAATTATTGTAGAAGAAGACATTAAAGACTATGACCAAGCAGAAGACAATGAAAAATATGATTACATTGTTGACCTAAAAGCAAAATCAGCTTCTTTAACCGAAAAAGGTATTAAAAAAGCAGAAGATGCTTTCCACTTAGAAAACTTTAACGACTTAGAAAATTCTACTTTGGTACACCATGTAAATCAAGCCTTACGTGCTCATGGTGT
Source organism: uncultured Clostridium sp. (assembly GCA_947574235.1). GTDB lineage: Bacteria > Bacillota > Clostridia > TANB77 > CAG-508 > CAG-269. Next base: position 27,689 of record CANPIU010000002.1, read on the forward strand.
TATGAAAAAAGATATTGACTATATCGTAAAAGACGGAGAAGTTTTAATTGTTGATGAATTCACAGGTCGTATCATGTATGGAAGAAGATACAACAATGGTTTGCACCAAGCTATTGAAGCAAAGGAAAATGTAAAAATTGCTGACGAATCTAAAACCTTAGCAACCATTACGTTCCAAAACTTCTTTCGAATGTATGACAAATTATCTGGTATGACTGGTACCGCTATGACAGAAGAAGGAGAATTCGAAGAAATCTATAACTTAGACGTTGTGGATATCCCAACCAATAAGCCAATGATACGTAATGACGAAAATGACGTTATCTATAAAAACGAAAATGCAAAATATAAAGCTATTGTAGAAAGCATCAAAAAGAGCCACGAAAAAGGTCAACCAGTTTTAGTTGGTACTGTATCCATCGAAAAATCAGAAAAATTAAGTGGGTTATTGAAAAAAGAAGGAATTAAACATGAAGTATTAAATGCCAAATACCATGAAAAAGAAGCTGAAATTGTAGCACAAGCAGGAAAAATGGGAGCTGTTACCATCGCAACCAACATGGCAGGACGTGGTACTGACATTATGCTTGGTGGAAATAGCGAATTCTTAGCCAAAGAAGAAATGAGAAGAAACAAAGTAGCACATGAAATGATAGAAGAAGCAGATACTTACTACGAAACAGATGACCAAGAAATTTTAAAAGCAAGAGAACAATTTAGAAGTTTGGTCAAAAAATACGATGAGCAAATTAAAGAAGAAAAAGAAAAAGTAATAGCGGCGGGTGGTTTAAAAATCATTGGTACAGAAAGACATGAATCAAGAAGAATTGACAATCAGTTACGTGGACGTTCTGGACGTCAAGGAGACAATGGAGAATCTAAATTTTACATTGGCTTAGATGATGATTTAATGAAAATCTTTGGTGGAGATGCTATCACAAGAGTGTATAACACTTTAGGAGCAGACGAAAATATGCCAATTGACTCTAGAATCATCTCAAATGCTGTAGAAAATGCACAAAAAAAGGTGGAAGGTAGAAACTTTAGTATTCGTAAAAATGTATTGAAATATGACGACGTTATGAACGCGCAAAGAGAAATCATTTACAAACAAAGAAGAGAAGTTTTAGACGGAGAAAATATCCACAATAGTATTGTTTCTATGATTGATTTTGTAGCAGATAATATTGTCGATATGTTCATTGATGTAGAAACTTCAGAATTAAATGTGGAATCTTTAAATACGGAAATCATCAATATTTTTGGTATTGATATGTTAGAAGATATTAAGAACCATAAAGTAGATACCAATAAAATTATAGAAACTTTAAAGAATAAAGCAAGAGAAATCTATGCTGAAAAAGAACAAGAAATTGGGCAAGAGGAAATGAGAGAACTTGAAAGAGTAGTTATGCTTAAAGTGGTTGATGAAAAATGGATGAACCACATTGACAGTATGGATGAATTGAAAAATGGTATTGGACTTCGTGCTTATGGTCAAAAAGACCCAGTGGTTCAGTATCGTTTAGAAGGTTTTGATATGTTTGATGAAATGGTTAATGATATTAAAGTGGACGTAACCAAAATATTGATGCATATTAGACGGACAAGCTGATAACACAAGACAAGAAACCGTTAAGATTACAGGGGCTGCTTTAGAGGCTATTCATAGTGTAGACGGTGGAGCCAAAATTGGAACAGACGTAGACAAAACAGTTCGTAACGAAGGACCAAAAGTTGGCAGAAATGACTCTTGTCCTTGTGGGAGTGGTAAAAAGTATAAGAATTGTTGTGGGAAATAGCCTATTGCAAGGGAATGCTGACAGGAGTGAAAACGCAAATGTCAGCATTTTGTCATCCTAAATTTCAAGCTGTGACAAAAATGTAATGAAGTGTCAAAAACTTTTGTTTTTTAAGAGGAGAGAAATATATGGAAATTACTAATATTTATGTTATTTCACAAATAATTACAATAATATATTTTGCAATGTTAAGTTTAAGTTATTTATTAAAGAATAGAACCAGAATATTAATAGCCAACTTTATAGCACATATTGGTCAAACTACTGCAATGGCTATGCTTAATGGCTATACAGGAGCTGCAATGGCTCTCATTATGATGGTACGAGACCTAGTTCTTTTAATACAAGAGGTAAGAAAATCTAAAGAAAAAGAAATTAATGAAAAGTTTGATTTAATGATATTAGTTATAACTGTTATACTTATTATAACATTAACCATATTTACATACAATGGACCACTTAGTTTGTTATCAGTAATTGCTACACTAATTACAACATTTGCATTATGGCAGAAAAATGTAAAAACATATAAGCTTTTAGGAATAATAGCAGGTATTTTGTGGATAGCCTATAATTTATTTATAATGTCAATTATGGGAATATTATTAGAATTAATTGTAGTAATATGTTCGGTAATAGGAATTAAGAGGGAAGAAAAAGTGCAAAAAAAAGATTAAAATAAATTACCTACCAATAAGTGATGTTTCATATATAGAAAAGAAATAAGATATTATAATGAAAAAGGTGAAGAACATGAATATAATCGGAGTTACTAAAAAAATAGGATTAGAAAAAACAACCTTAATCAAAGAATTTGAAAAAGAAAATGCAATTATCCTTGATATCGATGAAATGAGTAGAGATTTTTATCAAAACTATAACATAATAGAAGAAACCATTTGTTATTTAGAAGAAAAATATCATAAAAATATAGCAGACTTAAACTGTTTCTTTGAGACCCTAATGACAGCAAGAAAAGAAATAGAACAATTAGATGACCCGATATATAAAGCAATTGAGACCAAAATTGATGAAATTATTAATCGTAATAGCACTAAAGATATCATCCTTGTTTTACAATGGAATTTACTGCCTAAAACTAAATATTTTAACTTATCGAATTATAATATTTTACTCTTACCTAACGATGACATAGGAAGAAAAGGAACTAAGAAGAAAAACGAAAAGTTAGAAGAAAGTACACACAAAACAAGTAAAAAAGATACTTGCTATATCGATTATGAAAAGTATAAATATGATACCATTGCAATTGATTTACCAGATAATGCTCAAATTTCTTTATTAAAGGATTTTATCCTAAAAGAATTAAATAAGGAAAAGGAATAAATTCAAAATAAATTAGTCTTTATGGCATTAGATATTAAAGGAGGTGCTTATGAAACTTTTACTAACCTCAGGTGGAATAAGTAACAAAACCATTGAAAATGAATTAAAAGAACTTATTGGTAAGGACGATTTTAAAGGAATAAAAATGTTATTTTGTACCACTGCTTCAAATTATGATGGTGGTGAAATGAACGATTGGGTAATTAAAGATTTAGAAATAGTAAAAAAGCTAGGCTTTAAAATAGACATATGTGATATTAATGGTATTAATAAAGAGAATTTTTTACCAAGATTTGAGTGGGCCAATGTCTTCTTTTTTGAGGGTGGAAATACACAGTGGCTAAGAAGTTGTATTAAAAATTCTGGTTTAGAAGAACATTTATTGAAATTATTAAAAACACGAGTTTGGATTGGTGCAAGTGCAGGTAGTTGTGTTTTATGTTCTACTGTTTGTAATTCCTGCCAAGACTTATTTGATGAAAATATAGAGGGGTTTCCAATAGATGGTTTAGGCTTGGTGGACTTTCAATTTGTTCCGCATCTTAACAATAAAGAGTTTCCCAAAATAACGCTTAAAAATTTGAAAAATGCCAGTAAAAATCTAGCAAAAATAGATGGAAACAAATTATATATTGTGGATGATGAAGGAGCCATAAGCGTAAACGATGAAAATGTTAAAATTATAAGTGAAGGAAAGTGGCTTGAAATATAGAAATTGATAGTTATAAACGAAAGGAATAAAACTAATGTTAGAAAAATACATAGAAATCATTAAGCCAGATATTCATAATTTATTTAAAAATGACTCAAGTGGTCATGATATTAGCCATTTAACACGAACCATGAATTTAGCAATTAACATATGTGAAAAGGAAAAAGGGGATAAATTAATTGTTGGACTTGCTGCCTTTATGCATGATATACATAGGATGATGCAAAATGAAACGGGAAAATTCGTTTCTCCTAAAGATTCTCTACCTAAAGTTCGTGAAATACTAAGCAATACAGACTTACCAGAAGATATCATAAAAAAAATATGTTACTGTATTGAATATCATGAACATTATAATTGGAACGGAAAAAATGTAGAAGATATCAATACACTAATTTTGCAAGATGCAGACAATTTAGATGCAATTGGAGCCATTGGAATTGGTAGAACTTTTTCTTATTGTGGAGCCCATACGATTTGTATGTATGATGAAACAATACCTCTTAATCATAATAAAGATTTTTCTGATGCTAAGGGGGATGACCCATCTACAATTCATCACTTTTATCACAAATTATTTCATCTAGTAGATACTATGAATACAAAAACAGCGAAAGAACTAGCCATAAAAAGAACAGAACTTATGAAACAATTTGTAGATGAGTTCTTAGAAGAGTGGCATGGAAAAAAATAACCTTGTAAAGGAGATTCTCTATGATTGACCATATAGCTGCCTTAATTTTCAATAACAATAAAGAATTATTAGTATTAAGAAAGAAGACTCCTACTTGTAGAAAAGAGTGTATTCTTCCTGGTGGGAAAAGAGAAGAAAAGGAAACAGATGAACAAACCTTAAGGAGAGAATTATTAGAAGAACTAGGGGTAGAAATCGAAAAAATGACGTATTATAAACAATATTTAGATAAGGCTGTATTTGAAGAAGGAGAAGACTTTAAGCAAACTACTTATATGACCCAATTAAAATCAAATACTCTTAAGGTGAAAAATGAAATAAAGGAAGCTATATGGCTTCCAACTGATTATGAAAAAAAGGGAATCCTATGTAATCCAACCTTGCAATTAAAAATAATACCAGATTTAATAAAAGACGGATATTTATAAAGGAGAAAACAAATGAAGCAAATAAATGGGATGATAATGCAGTGTTTTGAGTGGTATTTAGACTGCAATCAAAATCTATGGAATAAGCTAAAAAGGGAATCACCTGAATTAGCTAAAAACGGTGTTACGGCTGTATGGCTACCACCAGCTTACAAAGGAATTGGAGGAAAAGATGAAGTAGGGTATGGGGTTTACGACGTATATGATTTAGGAGAATTTGACCAAAAAGGAACCATTAAAACAAAATATGGCTCAAAAGACGAATATTTAGAGTGTATTCAAGTGTTGAAACAAAATGGAATAGAAGTATATGCTGACATTGTACTAAATCATAAAATGGGAGCAGATGCTTTGCAAGTAATACCAGCTTCTAAAGTGGATTGGTCTAACCATAATCAAGAAATTGGGGAAGAAATCGTAAAAGTTGCGACCAAATATACCTTTCCAGGTAGAAAACAGAAATATTCAGATTTTGAGTGGAATTGGACCCATTTTGATGGCATTGATTATAACAATATGAACGGGGAAAATGCTATCTTTAAATTCAAAGATAAAAAATGGGGAAATGAAGTTGATGAAGAATATGGAAATTATGATTATTTGATGGGGGCTGACCTAGACTTTGGAAATCCAGAAGTAGTCCAAGAGTGTAAAAGATGGGGGAGATGGTATTTAGAAATTACTAAGGTAGATGGCTTTCGTTTAGATGCCGTAAAACATATTCCAGCTTATTTTTACAAAGACTGGATAACCTATTTAAGAGAAGAAACCAAAAAATCTCTTTTTACCGTAGGAGAATATTGGACTGCAGAAGTAGATAAATTGCACCGATATTTAACAGAAATAGGGGGAGAAGTTTCTTTATTTGACGTTCCTCTGCATTATAATTTATATGAAGCCTCTAAAAATGAAAATTATGACTTAAGAAATCTGTTTAACAAAACTCTAGTACAAGAAAATAGTATTAAAGCTGTAACTTTTGTTGATAATCACGATACACAACCAGGTCAAGCATTAGAAAGCTTTATTATGGAGTGGTTTAAGGAAATAGCTTATAGTATTATTTTACTACGAAATACTGGATATCCTTGTGTTTTTTATGGCGATTATTATGGTATCGCTCATGATAATATTCCAAAAGTAGAAAATCTTGTGACTCTGATGCAATTAAGAAAAGAGAAGGCTTATGGAGAACAACATGACTATTTCGATGATGCTCATTTTATTGGGTGGACGCAAGAAGGAGATGAGAAGCATATTAAATCAGGCTTAGCCGTTGTGATTTCCAATGCAGGTGATGGAGAAAAGAAAATGTATCTAGGAAAGCATTTTGCAAGAAAGAGATTTTTAGATGCTTTGGGTAATTCTGAAGAAGAAGTTATCATTGATGAAGAGGGGTGTGGCATTTTTAAGGTTAAGAGCCGTTCTGTTTCTGTTTGGGTTGTAGCATAGTTGCCAATTCTTATATTTTATGCTATAATTAACATAAGTCAATGTAAGGGAGGGAAGTATATGAGCAACTTTGGGTTAGGGTCTTATAAAGAGCAGTATAAGATTTTTCTTATCGGACCTAAACAGGAAGGAAGCCATCTTAAGAATATCGTCTTTGGAGTTGATATTCCAGAAGATGGGATAAACTACCTGTTTGACAAGAGAAACTCTTGGATAGCATGTGAAATAAAATGTTATTCAGAGGAAGATTTTGACCGTATCTATAGTCAGCTAGAAGACTGTTTGCGGTAGTATTTCCAAACTGGGACCGGAGTTCTTTAGGTCCCTTATTTTTATGCTTGCAATTTAAGATAAATTGATATATGATAGAAACCAAGGAGAGTGATAAAATGTTAGAACTAGAAGAAAATACTAAAACCCTTTTAGCATTAGAACAGAAACTAAAGAATTTAGGTGAGTCCCTTTGACATTGCTAAACGAAAAAAGGAATTAGAAGCATTAGAAAAACAAACCTTAGAAGAAAGCTTTTGGAACGACAGCAAAAATTCGAGTAAAGTATTAGGCGAAATCAAAGCCATCAAAAGTAAAACCAATCAATACGAAGAAATCGAAAAAGAAATCACCAATTTAGCTGAACTAACCGAATTAGTAGAATTAGAACCAGAAGAAGAACTCGTAAAAGATATATTGAAAAATACCAGTAAAGTGCAAAAAGAACTAGAAAAATTTGAAATTATGACCTTTTTATCTGGAAAATACGACAACAACAATGCCATTGTTACCATCCATCCAGGAGCAGGGGGAACCGAGTCACAAGATTGGGCAGAAATGCTCTATCGTATGTACACCAGGTGGGCCAACAAAAATAATTACGAAGTAAAAGAATTAGACTATTTAGAAGGGGAAGAGGCAGGCTTAAAGAGTGTCACCTTTGAAATCATAGGAGAAAATGCCTATGGATATATGAAATCAGAAATGGGAGTGCACCGTTTAGTTCGAATTTCTCCTTTTGACAGTGGGGGAAGGAGGCACACTTCTTTTGCTTCTCTTGAAATCTTACCAGAAATAACCGATGATATAGAACTAGAAATCAATCCAGATGATTTACGAGTAGACACCTATCGAGCTTCTGGTGCAGGAGGGCAACATATCAATAAAACTTCTTCTGCGATAAGAATTACTCATATTCCAACCAATATAGTAGTGGCTTGTCAATCAGAGCGTTCTCAAATACAAAACCGTGAAACTGCGATGAAAATGCTTAAATCTAAATTGTTAAATTTAAAAGAAAAAGAACAAAAAGAAAAAATAGAAGATTTAAAAGGGGTTCAAATGGAAATCGCTTGGGGAAGTCAAATCCGTTCCTACGTTTTTTGTCCTTATACCATGGTAAAAGACCATCGAACCAATTACGAAGTAGGAAATGTGCAAGCCGTTATGGATGGAGAAATTGACGCCTTTATGGAAAGTTATTTAAAAATGAAACTATAAAATTTATTACGCATACAATATAGAGAGTAGATTTAAAATAAAATCGACTCTCTATTATTAAAATTTACAAAAGGCGAGTGATTCAAAGTGGACACAATTGTATTAAAATTTGGAGGAAGTTCCGTTGCTGATAACGAAAAATTAAAGTTAGTAGCTAAGAAAGTAATCGAATTATATGAAAAAAATCACAATATTGTCGTAGTTGTTTCTGCCCAAGGAAAAACCACAGATAAATTAATTTCAGAAGCAAAAGAATTGTCTGGGGAAGCAAAAGATAGAGAAATGGATGTATTACTTAGCACAGGAGAACAAATCTCAACAGCCAAGTTGAGCATTTTGTTAAACCAAATGGGATATCCTGCTATTTCGTTAACCGGATGGCAAGCAGGGATTTATACCAACAACACCAATCAAAATGCTATCATCAAATGGATTGATACAGGAAGAATTAAAACCGAATTAGAAAACCGAAAAATTGTAATTATAGCTGGTTTTCAAGGGATGAACGAAAATAGGGATATTACAACGTTAGGAAGAGGCGGGTCTGATACAACCGCAGTAGCGATTGCTGCAGCTTTAGGTGCTAAAAATTGTTACATTTTTTCAGACGTAGATGGTGTGTATACAACAGACCCTAATAAATTAGAAGAAGCTAAGAAATTAGCTGCACTTTCTTATGAAGAAATGCTTACTTTATCTTCTGAAGGGGCCAAAGTTCTTCATAATCGTTGTGTAGAAATCGGAGAAAAATTCAAAGTACCCATCATTACCAAATCAACTTTTAACAACAAACCAGGAACAGTAATATCCGATATCATTGAAGAAAATACGATAAAAAGTATTGTAAAAAAAGACATTTCTAGAATTTCAATTGTAGGAAATGGTATTATCAGAAATTATCAAAACATAAAAAGTGTATTAGAAATCGTAGAAAACAACAAATTAGAAATGTTAGAATTTAATGTATCAGAAACTAAAATTTCAATTACCTTTAAAACCGAAGTATCTGACAAAATAGTAAAGGATATACATGAAAAATTAATTCCTAAAGCTTAAATTTTTAAGAAAACTTGAAAAACACAAATCAAGTTTTCTTTTTTCGTTCTAAACTAGACAACCACTGAATATATATAATTTAGCAAGAAAAATTAAAGTTAGGGGGCAAAGAAATGACAATCGAAGAAAGAAAAACGATTACTACTGGTGTTATTCAAAATCTTATTCTAGAAAATAGGGGTAAACTTAGTATTTCAGGAGTATTAGACGTTTTAAGTTTTGATGACCAAGTTGTTATCTTAGAAACAGAATTAGGACTGCTAACTGTAAAAGGAGAGAATATTCGAATTAATAAATTAAGTATCGATACCTCAGAAGTTATCGTAGAAGGAGATATCTCATCTTTAGCTTACAGTGATAAAGAAAGCGAAAAAGCAAAGGGAAGTAGCTTTATGAGCAAAATATTTAAATAGAAGGGGAGAGGAGTCAAGTAATGGTTTCAAATCAGGCTTATTTGTTTTTAGTTTTTATGGTCAATGGAATAGTAATTGGTCTATTATTTGACTTTTTTAGAATTTCGAGGAAAGTATTTGACACAAATGATATCATAACCTATATGGAAGACATTTTATTTTGGATTTTAGCGGGAGCTACGGTTCTTTACTCTATTTTTACTTTTAACAATGGCGAAATGCGTTTATTTATGTTTTTAGCTATTTTGTTGGGTGCTTTTGCTTATATGATATTAATTAGTTCTTATATCATTAAAATCAATGTAAAAATTATCAATATCCTAAAGAAAATAGTAGAAATCTTAAGTATTCCATTAAAAGTTATCTATCGATTGATACGCAAAATATTTTTCAAACCAATTCATTTTTTATTCATCAATATAAGAAAAAATTTTACAAATTTCGGCACAAAACTATATAAGAAGGAGAAAAATATTGTAAAAAATTGAAAATAAAAGAAGGATATTTCAATAATATGTAGAATATATTAAATATGGATATCCGTAAGGATTAGTACAGAAAATGGAGAGATTACAGATGAAAAAGAACCATAAAATCTATAAAAGATTACTGTTAATAGGTATTGGCATCTATGTTATTTTTACTTTAGTCAATCAACAAAAAACATTAAATCAATATACGGCTAATAGCAAAGAATTACAAGCTCAGATAGAAGAGCAAAAAGAATATAAGGAACAATTAGCTAAAAAGAAAAATGACGTTACTTCATTAGATTATGTTGAACAAACAGCAAGAGAGAAATTAGATATGTATTATCCTAATGAAAGAGTGTATTTAGATAGGGGAATGTAATTTTTAAAAATTATATTCCTTTTTTTGGAAAAAATGTATCTTTTTGAAAAAAACTATGTTATAATAAGTATTGTTATTAATCTTAATTAATTCGATAAAAATCCCTATACAAATAAGCAAAGTAAAAAAGAAAAAGGAGGTCTCTATGTTAAATATAGAAACAATGACTTTATTAGAGTTGAAAGAATTAGCAAAAGAACACAATATTAAGAATATTTCAAAATTAAAAAAAGATGAATTGATAACGGTTTTAAAGCAAATTACAAGTAATCAAGTATCAAATAAGATAGTAGAGGAAGAAAAAATAGAAGAGATTGACAAACCAGAAAGACAATATGATGAAAATGGAGAACCTATTGTAGATTACAAATTAACTAGTGATGGAGATGCCATAGTGGAAGGAATATTAGATATCCTGCCAGATGGATACGGATTTTTAAGAGGAGAAAATTTCTTATCTAGTGATAAAGACGTTTATATTTCTATGGTTCAAATTAGAAGATTTCGTTTAGATACAGGAGATATTATTAAAGGTATTTCAAGATTTAGAGAAGGCGAAAAATTCCCATCTTTGATTTTTGTTGGTGAAGTAAATGGTGAACATCCAGAAAAAGCTATGAGAAGAAAAAGGTTTGATGAATTAACGCCAATTTATCCAAATGAAAGATTAAAGTTAGAGACTGTTTCCAATGATTATGCTACTAGAATTATTGATTTAATGTCTCCTATTGGAAAAGGGCAGAGGGGGATGATTGTTGCACAACCAAAAGTTGGTAAAACAACTTTAATGAAAAAAGTAGCTAATAGTATTTCTCAAAATAATCCAGAAGCCGAATTGATTGTTTTGTTAATTGATGAAAGACCAGAAGAAGTTACCGATATGAAGCGTTCGATTAAAGGGCAAGTAATTCACTCAACTTTCGATGAATTACCAGAGCATCATGTAAAAGTAGCTGAGATGGTATTAGAACGTGCTAAAAGATTGGTAGAACAGGGGAAAGACGTTGTTATTTTGTTGGATAGTATTACAAGGCTTACTAGAGCTTACAACTTAGTCATTCCTTCTTCGGGAAGAACTTTATCAGGAGGTATTGACCCAGCCTCTTTACACAAACCTAAAAAATTCTTTGGTGCAGCAAGAAATATTGAATTTGGTGGAAGTTTGACTATTTTAGCAACTGCTTTAATTGATACAGGTAGTAGGATGGATGACGTTATTTTTGAGGAATTTAAGGGAACTGGTAATATGGAAGTTCATCTTGATAGAAAATTGTCCGAAAGAAGAATTTTCCCTGCGATTGATATTAATAAATCTGGTACAAGACGTGAAGATTTATTATTAACACGTAAAGAAAAAGATACGGTTTTTGCTTTAAGAAAGGCTATGAATAGTATGCCAGTAGCAGACGTTACGGAACAAGTGATTAGTCATATGACCCAGTCTAATAATAATGATGAGTTTATTGACCAAATGGAAAGTTATTTAAGAAGGTTTAAATAATAAATTAAAAATACCAGGAAGTAGAGTTTAATTTCTACTTTCTGGTATTTTTAATCGACTTCCTTGAACATTTTATCTATTAATTTATCACGTTCAATTCGTTTAGGGTCATTAACATGAGTATTGTCATCTAATTCAATACAAGCAATTATATTACCGCTATTCATATCGTATAATACATAGTCAATACTTTTATCTTTTATTTCTTCATATAAAGCTGTATTTCTTTTATTATTTATATCGATTATTCTATTTATTGCTACTTGGGTAGAAATTTGAAAATACATATTTTTATTTTCGTTTTCATTTAGCTTTTTAACAATATTTATAAGGACCCTTAAAAATTTTCTTTCTGCCATCGTCAAGAATTCTTTTCTAAGCTTATAATTAGGTATTTTATAATATTCTATTCTACCATCCTCATCTAACACAGGAATTTGTTCTAATTTTCTTCTATCATCTGTTAATATTTCCATTTTACTTCATCCTTTTTTATTTATATTATCATTATTTATTATTTTTTTCAATAAAATATTACATTTTTTCAATAATTTGTAAAAAAGTTATAAGCTAGGAGAGAGGATATATTAAAATTATTATTAAATAGATAAAATTATATATTTTTTCGGAACAGTCAAATATCTATATATTATATAAGATAGGAAAATCTTGGAGGGAGAACATATAGATAGTATATGTTTAATAATTATGAAAATACAACATTGCACAAAATCAAAGTTTTGCGAAAATAAGAGTAGGAAGAAATAATTCTTATACTTATCTTACAGATTAGCCATTTTAAGGGCCATTTTGAATAACAAGTTTATATTACTAAATTATTAAAACGGCTTAAAATCGATTTTCGTGCGTCACTTTTTTAGTGTTTTTTATGATATTTAGTATCTATACTATAAATACTAAGAATAACAATATATCATTAGATAATGTTACATTTCTATATATTTTAATAAGTCTAAATTAGAATTGTAATTTTTATACAAATGTTCGTTTTTTGAGTTTGCAGAAATTTATAATTATCCATCATAGATATTAAAAACATATTAGCCATTTTAAGGTTAAGTTAAAAAAAGGGGTTTGATTTTTAGATTTTATATTAAATTAACTTTACACAAAACTTTTCAATTATAAATCCATTTTACATAGATTTCTAAAAAACCCCTCTCTCCTACTCTATTGATTTTTTGAAAAAATAGTTTTTTAGAGAACTTGATTTTAAAAGCTTTTACGCATCTTACTTACTTTGTTAAACCAGTATAATTTCTAATTTAAGATTTCTTAAACATATTATTCTTATCGTAAATTGCTTTTTTAGTTTCTTCTAATTTTTCTTGATTTTGATTTAGTAAATTCTTTAAAATCCTTTTTTGCTTTTCAGTTGCCATATAATCTCGAAACAAAGAAACTAAAATTGCATTTGCCTCTTCGGAAATGTCTTGTTTAGACAACTCTAATTGAGGATTAATATTATAAAGATAATCTTTATCTCTATTTTTTCTATAAAAATCAATTTTTTCTTTTGGTAGCTTACCATATTCTTCTTTAGGAAGATACTTTAATATTTCCAAGACCTCTGTATAAGCTCTTTCATATTTATTCACCACTTATTGTTTCCCCTTCCCTTTGTTGTTCTTCTCGAAGTTTTCTAAATTCTACACTATCACATTTTTCTATATGCTCTGCTGAAATACCGTTTCTGATAGCATTTGATACAATTTGCTTCATGGTAATAGTTTCATTACCTGTGGAAGTCTCCTCCATTTTTTTGTGAGGTAATAAAGTCCAAACCGTTTTGGCAGCTTCTAACTGTTCAGCTACAGTTTCACCTTGTATAAATTTTTGAATTGCTTTTTCTGTTTGCAATCTTTCTTCATTAGAAGAATAATTCGTTTCCCTTTTATAAAAATCATTGATTAAAGCAATTGTTTCAACAAACTGTTGATGAATTTTAGGTGTAATACTTTCTCTATCTTGCTTATATGCTTCTAATGTTTCTTCTGCTTTAGTAGTAGCAAGTTCATTATATTCATCAATAACTTTCAATAATCTGTCTGTTCCCAATTCCTTTACAATCTTCCTAGCATTTCTTTGCAAGATAAGTGCTTCTTGACCTGGAAACTTTTGGCTTAAAAACATAAAGAAATCATCAGGACCCTTTTCATAATCTTCATTTTTATCATCATAATAATTAGAAAAATGTCCTCCATCTGGTCCCAGTTCTCCTCCATGGCTTTTATCAAAAAATAAATCATGTTCCTTAGCTAAATTTTCAATACTCTTATCTACTATTCCTCTAACTTTTTCTTCGTCATAATTAGCAAAGTCAGTACCAACTTGTGAAGGTAATACTCCATTTTCAGTTAAAATCATCCATATAGCTGTTCTATATTCTCCTTTAAATCGAACTACTCTTCTTTGTGTTAGTTCTTTTGCTACTTTTTCATCACTCATAATTCTTTCGTAGTTTTCATCGTTTATTAATACAATTGCTTCTTCTGAAATAGGTAAAGCTTCATGTGAAATATCAAGATAAGCATCATGCGAAGAAATTGAATAAGCATATCCTGAACTTAAAAAGTTACTGATATCATCCATAATAACATAATCTCGTTCCTGTGATACCTGATTATAATCTCCTGTCACTTCGAGTGGAGTATTAATAGTAAAATGCTTGGTTGAACGAAATGGGGATGGTACTACAATAGAACCAATTGTTTTATCCACGTCTGCTAAAGCTTGTTTTTCTATTTCTTTTTCATCTGGACTAATAGGAATTTCGAACTCTATTCCATTTAGTATTCCTTCATTATATGGCTTAATTCCCTTTTGTTCTAGCGCATAAACTCTTCTAATTTCATTAGAAATGTTAATATTACGTTTTTCTATGTTAGTATTTTTAGATAATACTCTCCATTCCCCGTCTGTAGGGAAAAAGTCATCTTCTCTTATCAACATAAATTTGTCAACTTTTCCTTCTTCTTTTGCTTTTTTCATTAAAATATTCAAATTATGTTTAAATTTTTCGATAGTAGCTTTTGAGGTTGTATCTAAAACTTCATCTGACAAAGAAACAAGTTCTCCTTCTGGTAATTCAATACGTTCAGATATTTCAGGTATAGGCAATTCTTTTATTGTTTCTTTTTCCTCAAAAGCCTCTAACTGAGTGTTTTCTATTTTGAATATCTTTTTTAAAAAACCTTTTAACTTATTAAAAATTCCCATTTAATGATACCTCTTTATTTTTCTATTAGTATATTATTTTGTCAATACTTTTTATCTATTTTGTGTGTTAGTATTCGTTACTATATTACTGTTATTTACAGAATTACTATTATTGCTAGTATTTCCTTGTGAATTTGAAGTATTTGCTTCATTTGTTTTGTTAATTGTATTCGCAGAATTACTATTATTAGTAGGAGTTACATTGTTATTTGCCATATTATTAACAGAAGGTGCCGTCACTGAATTATTCATGGTTTGATTTGTATTGTTATTTGCATTATTTTGCGTTGTAGTATTATTGCCTTTATTGGTTAGCAATACTTGTTGTGGGTCTTCTGCATCGATATCATGTGTAATTCCTTGTATGATTTCTTCTACTTTATTTTGCGATGGTTTTGTCTCATTTTCTTCTAAGGCTGTTCCTGTGTGTTTATTGCACAAGGTAGGCACGGTATTTCTTAAGAAATATTCTGTATAAGTATTAGAACAGCTAGTGGTTGCCTTTTTTCCTGTTTCGGCACAAATGGTACAACTTAACACACTGTTTGGTTTTTGAAAAGTGCTACTATTTAAGCCTGTATGAATTCTTGACATGACATTGGCCCATAAAAGTCCTGCTGGATTTCTTTTATTGAATTCTATGGATTCGTTTTCATCATAGCCATACCATGTTACCGCTGTGTAATAGGGGGTAAAACCACAAAGCCATCTATCATAATTTTCATCCGTTGTTCCTGTTTTAGCGGCAACGTCTACCCCTGCTATTTTACAATAGGTTGCTGTTCCATTTTGCCCAACGACTGGTTGGGTTAATATATTTTTTACAATATAAGCTACTTCCTTGGATACAACTCTTTTTTTCTTTTGTTTCGTTTTCAATATCGTTTTTCCTACTTCATTATTGATAAGTGTATAAAAAGTAGGCTCAATATATTCTCCATCATTAGCTATCATACTATAAGCTCCAGCCATTTCTAAAGGACTAATTCCTTTTTGTAAACCTCCTAACGATAATACTAAGGTTTCATCTTCTTTTGTTAAAGTAGTAATTCCCATCTTTTTTAAATAGGAAATAGAATTTTGTGGTTTTAATTCTTCCATAATTTCTACAAATGGTATGTTTTGAGAAGACTCTACGGCTCTTCTAATGGTTACTTTTCCTAGAGGAGGATTGTAATCTGTTGGATGGTATCCTTCTGGAAAATCACGTTCTGTGTCATCATAAATAGAAGAAGCTGTAATGATTTTCTTATCGATGGCTGGTATTAAGATAGAAAGAGGTTTAATCGAAGAACCAGTCTGTCTAACACTTTGTGTTGCTCTATTTAAAGACCTTGCTTTCTCTTTTTTTCCCAATCCTCCTGTACAACTAACTACCTGTCCTGTTTTATGGTCTATGATTACCATAGCAGCTTGTGAAGAATTTCCTCCTTCTTTTTTGGATGGTTTACTATATTTGCTTTTTTCAAATTCTGCTTCTGTTTGCTTTTGTATTTTAGAGTCTTGGGTACCATAAATTGTTAGTCCTGCCATATTGATATAGTTTGTTGCAAAGTTTTTAGAGATATTGTATTTTTTTGCAATATCTTCTGTTATTTCTAAAATTAAAGCATCGGTATGATACGAATAGACAGCATCTTTTGAGTCGATTTTTCCTTGCTTAAAGGAAAGTCCTTGTTCTGTTTTATTAATCGCTGTATTATATTCTTCTTGATTGATATAATTTAATTCTAACATTTTAGAAAGAACTATCTTTGTTCTTTTCGTGATTTTTTCCTGATTTTCTTTTTCTTCAAAAGGGTTATAAGAATTTGGCGAGTGGTTTAGTCCGGCTAAAAAAGCGCTTTCTTCTAAGCTTAAATCTTTTGCTGATTTATTAAAATAATACTTTGCTCCTGTTTCTACCCCATACATATTAGGGCCAACATAGATAATATTTAAATAAGCACTTAATATTTCATCTTTGGATAGGCAAGTTTCTAATTGCCATGCTTTCCACCACTCTTTTACTTTTCTGGTAATACTATCTGTTGAGTCTCCTGTTAAATTCTTCACTAATTGTTGTGTAATGGTACTTCCTCCATAAGAAGATTTCCCAAAATGCGTAATATAAGAAACAATGGCTCCTCCTGTTCTTTTTATGTCGATACCGCCATGAGAATAGAAACGTTCATCTTCAATGGCAACATAAGCATTTTTTAAATGGTTTGGCATACTAGAAGATGCTATGGTTTCGTTTTTTCTTTCACAACCTAGTTGTGCAATTTCATTTTTATCCATATCTAGCACAACAGAATTTTGGTTAATTAACATTTCTTTGGCTAGTGTTTTCCATTGGTGTGCAGAAATTCCTAAAGAAATAGCCACAAATAGAATAAGAATTACTACTATTATTAGAATTGCTTTTTTCATTTTACTTTTTGACTTTTTCTTCTTAGTTCTTTTCTTTTTGTTATTTCTTTTTTTAGGCTCTATATTTTCTTCTATTTTTTTATTTTTTCGAAAGGCTTTTGGTACATATTCTTCCTCTACTATCTTTTTACGAGGCACTTTAAATCACTTTCCTTTTTTATTGTTTAATAATTTATTTTTCATCTTTTAGTTTATATTTTCTATTCCTATTAGCTCCTTCAGCTATAAGAATATCTTCTTTTGCCATTTTAGATAAAATTGCTCTAGTTCTTTGTAATGATAAATTTAACACTTCACTTGCAATGGTTGTGGTTATAAATTTATTTTCTTTTAAGTATTTTAAAATTTTATCGCTTGTTTTATCGCTTGTTTTATCGCTTGTTTTTATTTTGTTTGAAACTTCATTTTCAAACCCATCATGTATAAATATTGTTGTAATAAAATAATCTCTTGTTTCATTTGTCTCAAACTCAGGTTCTTTGGAACCATTATTTTTCAATGCTCTTTTTATTTTTGGAATACCTGTATTTCTACCTTCTGTTAATTTTAATTCTTTTAGGAATTCTCCAATTCTACGATTTCTATATTTTCTTGCTATCATATTTTTATCTTCCATTGATTTTTCGCTGATAGAGCGGTCTGGCCCAGGATAACTTACAATATGAATTCTATCTTCCATAATTCTAACTTCTACTGGCTCTCTTACATCATATCCTCTGTGATAAACAGCATTTACTAGAGCTTCTTCTATTGCTTGATAGGGATAATTAAAAAATCTTACTGCTTCTGCTTGCCCCTCTATCTTTAATATTTTTTCTACAATGATAGTATTCTTAATATAAGTTAAAGCACTCTTTATCATACTGTCAATTGGTCCTTTAAATATTTGCTCTGTCATATCATCACCTTCTGGACCATTTCTTAAATCTACTACTTCTATTTGTGAATAGGGAAAAAACTTTTGTGGTTCATCGTGAAAGAACATTAAGCCTACATTTAAGGGCTTCTTATACTCTGGTGTGCCATCTATAATTCTCATACTATTGCACAAATCCATGAAATCCATTGTTTCAGATTCTTCTAATAAATCACTTTTGATTTCATATAAGTAATTTTGAATAAGTGGTAATTTTAAATCTCTAATTTCTGCCTCATGATTCATCCTATCATCAAAGGGTATGGTTCTTGCCATATCATATAACTCTTTTTGTTCTATTTCAGTTGCTCTAACTGTACTTGACATTTTTCTTATATAATAGGAGTATCCCTTTGAGAAATCTTTATCTAACGTTGTAGGACATTTATAAGGTCTAGTTTGTCCTCCAAAACACCATACTACTAATAGGTTTTTACCTTTATATTGAGCAATATCAACAATTGGTGTATAGGAAGGTTGAATTAGCTTACATTTTGCTAATAATTCTTTTTGAATTTTATCTATTTCTGATAATTCAAGTCCAGTTATTGGCATTTTAGGTCTTCCATTTTTTTCTTCAACACCAATTAAAATATATCCTCCACCCCAATTATCTATATCATTTGCAAAGGCACAAATTGTATGTAATATTGGTTCTGGGTTCCAATTTTTCTTTAATTCTAGTCTTGCATTTTCTACAATATTCTCATTTAATATATTCTCAATACTTGTTGGTAACTTCATATTTTCACCATCCACTCATTATTTTAAATTTATACTGTTTAATTTATATCATAAATTCATAATTTTTAATAGTCTTTTGCTAAAAACACATAGAAAAAATCTTTTCGCATAAAATAGGAATATGAAAATAGAAAAAATAGAAACCAATTTAAAAAGAAATTTATACCTAAAATCCTCTTTCGTAGAACTTATGACTACTGATAAAACGCCAGAAAATCAAGTAGTCCGAATCAACCCTGAATTTACTTTTCAAGAATTCTTAGGCTTTGGAGGAGCCTTAACAGAAAGTTCTTGTTATTTACTTAGTAAATTAGACCCAAGCATAAGAAATGAAATCCTAGAAGAATACTTCGGTAAAGACAAGCTAAATTATCAATTTGCTAGACTTTCCATTGGTAGTTGTGACTTTTCGTTAAATAGCTACTCTTATTCGTACGAAAATGACTTATCTGACTTTTCAATTGATAGAGACAATAAATATGTCATCCCAATTATCCAATTAGCTCAAAAGCAAAATCCTTCCCTTAAGTTTCTTTCTTCTCCATGGTCCCCTCCTGCTTTTATGAAGGATAATCATCACTTATATCATGGTGGCAAATTGCTTCCAAAGTATCGACAATTATGGTGTAATTATCTTGTTTCTTATGTTAAAAGCTATTCAAAACAGGGAATTCCAATTTCTTATATGACGATCCAAAATGAACCTGAGGCCAAGCAAATATGGGAGTCATGCCTCTATTCTGCTTCAGAAGAGGCTGACTTATTGAAAAATTACCTATTCCCTATCTTTCAAAAAAATAATTTGCCAACTGAATTTTTCATTTGGGACCATAATAAGGATAGCATACTGGAAAGAAGCATAGAAACTTTAATTGATTCTCATGCTCTTTCTTGCGTAAAAGGAATTGCTTTTCATTGGTATACAGGTGGTCATTTTGAAAGTTTAGAAAACTTGCACCATCTCTTCCCTAGTCTTTTATTGTTTCATACCGAAGGTTGTACTGGCTATTCTCATTTTAAGCCGCAAGATGAGCTTTTCAATGGCGAAATGTATGCCTATGAAATAATCGAAGATTTTAATCATGGGACCAATGCTTTTATCGATTGGAATCTTATTTTAGATTACAAAGGTGGACCAAACCACGTTAAAAATTATTGTAATAGCCTTATCATGCTCCATAAAAAAGGTAATAATTTCATTAAAACACCAGCCTTTTACTATGTCTCTCATTTTGCTAAATTTGTAAAACCAAAGGCGAAAAGAATTCATACCAGTAAGTTTTCTGAAAATATTTCGGTCATAGCCTTTAAAAATCCTGACAAAAGTGTTATGATAGTATTGTTAAATAAAACAGATAAAAATATAGAATACAATTTGTGCTATCAAGATTTCGTGTTTCATGATAATTTAGATAGCCATGCGATTGTAACTTTAAGGCTACCAAAATAAAGAAAGGAAACCATACACATGATAAACCGAGAAGATAACCCAGAGTTTTTGAATTCTTTTTTAGATTATTCGATTACCATTTTAAATAAGTCACCCAATAGCATAAAAGAATATAACTACGATTTAGCTATGTTTTTGAAATTTATTAAGTTACATTTTAATCTAACCAAAGAAACCGATTTTAAAGAAATTAAGATAAATGATATGACAATTGATACCATTAAGAAAATTACATTAGATGATATTCATGCTTTTATTTCTTTCTTAACCAGAGAATTTAAAAGTAAAGCAACTACAAGAGCAAGAAAAATATCAACCATTCGTATTTTCTTTAAATACTTAAGTAGAAAAGCCAAGTTAATTGAGGTAAACCCTGCACAAGATTTAGAAACGCCCAAATTAGATAAGCGTTTACCGAAATATCTTTCTTTAGAAGATAGCAAGAAATTGCTTGCTATTACAGCCAACGAGGATAACAGAAATTCCGAAAGGGATTTTGCTATTATTACTTTATTTTTAAACTGTGGTATGCGTCTTTCTGAATTAGTTGGCATTAATCTTCAAGATATTGATTTTGGGGAGTGCAAATTAAATGTTATTGGGAAAGGCAACAAAGAAAGGACTATCTATTTGAATCGAGCCTGTATGAGGGCAATTTCCGATTACTTAGAAGTACGACCAAAAGAAGGAATTAAGCATGATAAGAAATTCTCTGAAAAAGCACTTTTTTTAAGTGAAAGACGAACTAGAATTAGTAACCGAACCGTTGAAAATGTTGTTACGAAACAATTACAGGCAGCAGGCTTAGATACGAAAAAATATTCTGTTCATAAATTAAGGCATACTGCTGCCACTTTAATGTATCAATATGGCCAAGTTGATATTCGAGCCTTGCAAGAATTGTTAGGTCATGAAAGTATCGCTACGACTGAAATTTATACCCACGTAAGCAATGACCAAGTTCGCAATGCCGTAGAAAGCAATCCTTTGGCTAATTTATAAATAAAATCTCTAGGCTTCTCCTTTGTTTTGGAGGAGCCTTTTATAGTTTAGGAATTATGATTTTTTGACCAATTTCTAAATTGTCATTCGTGATATGGTTTAGTTCTCTAATTTCATACATAACTTCTCTAATGTCTTTGCCTTTACAATATTCATTTTGATTTACTTCTTGCTCAGCAATAGACCATAAGGTATCCCCTTTTAAAATATAATCTTCTTTATACCCTATTTCTGTTTTCGAATAAGTTGTACTTGTTATCATGCCTGCTACCATTAAGATTACAAAACCAATTAGTACCATAATACTTCTTATAAATTTCTTTTTGTTTACAATTTTTATTTTCATCATTTTTATCTCCTTTTTTAGAAAGTTTGTTCGTTCGATAAGATAATTATAAACGAACATTTTTTCTTTGTCAATAGTTTTTTCAAGAAAATGTTCGTTTTTTTATTTTTTCTTCTAAATAATGATAGCAAACCTTAGATTTTCTAGCAAATGCAAACTTTTAAAAAAGCTTAGATTTATTTTTCAAATACTTTCTTATAATATGGTTGTATTTCTGGTAGCAAGCTATCTAAGTAGATAATATTATGATGGATATCTTCCATTTTCATGTTAGGAAATGTTTTAATCATCTTTTCGTTATCCCAATAACGGTTGATAAAATTAGTCAGTCCTTCTTTTGTTTGAATTTTTTGGTAGACTTCTTTCCTTTTTTCAAAGTCGACTACTTCTATCTTTTTTTCCATGACCATCCTTGTGATAAAAGCATCTTGGGCATAACAGGTTGCGATACAGTCTAAAAGCAAGAACAACATAAGAAAAGATAAGCAAGCTTTTATCAGTTTTTTGGGTAGTTGATTGGCTATTCTTTCTAGTATCCTATCTAAAAATGGTTGAAATTTTCGGATTAGGAAAATGGTTAATATTCCCCAAAATACAGAATATAATAAGCAAACTCTTCCGTTAATATTCAAAATATTATTACTATAATCCCACCATTTAGCATGCATTATGACTTCTACTAAGAAACTTGTTACATATTCTGTGATAGTTCCTATGGCATAACCACCAAAAAACAAAGTAATATTATTTTGTTTAAAATATTGAGATGCTACCAAGATAATGACAGCTCCTACGCCATAAATTCCGCAGAAAAGGGCCATATAAAAAGCTTTGTCTACATTGCCATAAGCCGAGTCGTTACAATCCCAAATATCGTTTCTATTACGTATCCTAAAAAACTATAAATCAAAAAATAAGAAAATAGTTTCCATTGATTCATTTTTTGCTCCATCTATTACCTCCTTTATAGCAAGATAGGACTAATTTGTTCTCCATCTAAAGCATATTCTATGGTTCTAATTAAAGAATCAAAATCAAATACAATTGACCTTGGTTTGGTAATCGGATTGTCTTGTCTAAATGGTACAAAGTAATAGTTTCTACGATTTAATAATCTTCCTAAATTTTCTGCATTGCCACTTAAACCATTATTCGTAGAAGGTGCTATTACTAAGGGAAATCCGGTTTCTTAAGTGAGATTTTGCTGCCATAGTTGCTGGCGTATCAATAATGTCACAAGCTAGTTTTGACATAGTATTTCCGTGAACATGGTGCAATTATCATAATATCAGTCATTTTTTTAGGTCCAATGGGTTCTGCCTCTTGGATGGTATGAATTATTTTTTTGCCGGTTATGTTCTCAATTTGGTCAATAAAGTCTTGTGCTTTCCCAAATTTGGTATCCAAAGAATAACTATGATAAGACATGACTGGTATGATTTCTGCTCCTCTATCAATTAACTCTTTCATTTTGGGTATGGTTTTGCTAAACGTACAAAAAGAGCCTGTTAATACAAATCCTATTTTTTTATTTTTAACTTCCAAAACTTACCTTCCTCCTTTCACATTACATTTATATATAATATGAAATTATGTAAATTTTGGAAGTTATTTTATTTATTTTTGAGAAAATATTTTTCAAATTCTTCTTTGGTGATTGGTTTTGAATAGTAATAGCCTTGTATGATATCTAAGCCAATTCTTTTTACAAATTCCATCTGTTCTTTGGTTTCAACCCCTTCAACGATGGTTTTTTTAATGCCTAAATGTTTGGCCATAAACAGGATATAATTTATCATATTGTCATCTGTCTTTAGGTCTGCTTTATCGACAAAAACTTTGTCAATTTTAATCACGTCGATTGGCATATTTTGTAACATACTTAAAGATGAATAGCCTGTTCCAAAGTCATCAATGGATATCATAAAGCCTTTTGATTTAATGTAATTCAATACTTTTAAGATATCAACGTTAGCATCTGCTGTTGCACTTTCTGTAATTTCTAAATCTAAGCAACTGGTTTCTATGTTGTATTTTTTACAGATTTCTACATATTTATCAATAAAGTTTTCTTCTGCGAAATGTTCTTTGGATACATTGACAGAAACCGTTGGCATATAGCTATAGTTTTCACGCCAATTAGCTAAATCTTTGCATACTTGCTCAAAGATATATAGGTCTAGTTTTAGGATAAATTTATTTTTTTCAAACAAAGGAATAAATTTGCTTGGCGGTATGATTTCTCCTTCTTTGTACCAACGTATCAAGGCTTCTGCCCCTGACATTTTTTCATTAGCTGTATAGGTTTTTGGTTGATAGATTACGGTAAATTCTTGGTTCTTTAGTGCCTCTTCCATACAAGCTTCAATTTCTTGTTCTTCCATTAACTCGTTTTCTAATTTTTCATCAAATAAATAGTAATTGCTATGATATTGACCTTTTATTTGTGCTCGTGCCATATAGGATTTATCTAATATTTTATGGATATCACTATCTTGTGGTGTGATTTCATAAGCACCAAGGGCTAAATTCAAGTGAATACTCGTGCCTTTTACTACTACATAAGAAAGTTCTTGGTATATGTTTTCCAACAAATTAGTAATTGGCTCTTTATACGTAAAAATAGTAGCAAAAATATCGTTAGAAATTCTACAAGTAATATTGTCGGCTGGTAATACTTTCACTAATTTTTTACCTAGCATTTTTAATATTTCATTACAAAATTCATAACCATATCGATTATTTAAGGCTTTAAATTTACTAATATCAAGGGTTACAACATATTTCTTTTGAGGCTTATGTTTTTGTAAATAAATTCTTCCATTTTCTTTGAAAAAGGCTTCGTTTCCTAAGGAAGTTACCGGGTCAATATAAGCCACTTTATATAGTTTACGATTTTGCTTTTGGTTTGAAAGGTCGATATAGATTGTGATTACGATAATGACTAAATTAACCAATAAACAAAGTGCAAGTGAGATTATAACTAATCGTATTAATTCACCAGCAATGGTGTCATCTGCTGCAGTAGTAACAACATACCAGTCATTGATATTGACTTTTTCATAATGGATAAAATACGTATCTTCTCCTAGTTTTGCATCAAAAGTTCCTGTTTCTTTATTTTTAATCGCTTTAGCCATCTTATCAATTTTTTGTTTTTCTTTGTCTGTGGTAGATGGATACCTATTTTTAATGTAATCATAGATGTTAGCATTGCTTTCTTTAATGTTGTTAAAGGAATCAATTAGAACAGTTCCATCATTATTGATTAGATAGGTTCCTCCTTTTCCAAATAAACGTCTTAATAAAATTTCTTGATAGTCTGCTGTATTGATGGTTGCCATTAATACTTTTTCTTCGTCTTTTAAAGTAAACGTTTTGGAATAAATGTTTACTTGATTATCGGAAACGGTACTTGGTCTATTTTCTGATACATAGACGTCTTGTTGTGTAAAAAATTCTTCCATATTTGGATAATTACTTACAATATGTCCATCACTCGTTGTTCCATTTCCCTGCTTGTCTAAGATAACGAGTCTTGTAAAATGATAGTCTTCTAAGTCTATCACAAAACGGTCAAAAATTTCTTCTGGTGTTTCAAAATAGCCTCTATTGATAGACTCTACCATGATTTCAACAAAATTCTTTTGTTCTGTGATAGACTGATTTAACTGTGCTGCTGTTTGCTTACTTAGCTCATTTATGTTTTGGTAGACGTTTTGATAGATTAAATCTTTTACATATCCTACATAGAAAAATGATAGTATTAGTATTACTAAAAATACGAATAATATCCATGCAATGTTTAGTTTGTATGGCTTTTCTTGAATATAGGTAGTTTCTTGTTTTTTTCTTTTCATAGTGGTTTTCCTCCATAATATTATTAAATTAATTCTAGATTAAGTTGCATTTTATGGTAAACTATGTTATTATATTATTATAAATTTAAAGAGAGGTGGTAATAATGAAGAAAAAACTTCAGAACTTTGCTGATATGTTTCGGCATTGTTCAAAAAAACAGAAAGTATTTATTTGCTTTTGCTTATTGCTAACAATCATTTGCTTTGGGATATCCTTATGGATGATTTTGTTACAAGCAGTATTTGTAGGGATATCTGTGGCAATATCAGGTGCTTCTATTTTAGTATGCACTTTGATATGCTTAATGCACTTTGATTTGGGGCATTACCTGAAGTGATAACCAATCTGTAAATTGCCGCTATACTTCCACAGTATGGTGGCAATATTTTTTACTATCAAGACCCTTTTACTTAAGGACCATAAGTATTATTATCGAACAATTCTAAAGGATATATCCTATTTTTTTCGATATCTTCAATTACCTTTAAATTAAGTTCATAGCCCCTTAATTCTTCTTTTTTCATCTTTTTAATCTCTTCTATCTCTATCCATTTTATTTCCATTATTTCTTGTTCATCAAATGAATTATTTTCTTCTACCATTTCTGCCATAAAATGTATGATTACATGTGTTTCTTCTTCTAAATCAACACTTGCTATTGGTAAAACCCCTTTTAATTCTACTTTGCAACCTGTTTCTTCAAAGGTTTCTCTCTTTGCCGCTTCTGTTATCTTTTCAAACTCTTCTACTTTCCCTGCTGGATAATTCCACTTGCCATGAAATTCTTTTTTTGTTTCTCTTACCATTAAAATTTTGTTATCTTTCTTAATAATACAGCCTGCTATTACTTTCATTTACTTTCTCTCCTCTTTTTAAGATGATATTACTATCTTATTTTTATCTGGGTCTAAAATCCCAAATTCTGTCATCCCATAATCAGTTTCTTTTATCTCCATAAAAAATTCTACGTGCTTTTCCTTTAAGACATTGTAAAATTCCTTTAATTCTTCACGGGTATTCTTGAATTTAAACTTAAGTAGATTGGTAGTCTCCATTTTACTAGGAAACCCCAGTATTTCTTGACAAGTGGAAACGTAAGTTTCCAACATAATTCTAGTTTCCCCACATTTCATTTGAACCCAACTATACGGTTCATTATCCTCTTCTGTCAATTCTATTGCAAAGCCCAAATTTTCTTGATAAAAAGCAATTGATTTTTGCATATCATCGACGACAAACTCATTGACAATATTTACTAAATTCATGCAATTCCTCTCCTTCTAATTCACCCTTACTATACCTTAACATTTCCCCAAAGTCCTTAAACTTATACTGGCATAAACGATTAATTTGTTCTCGATTGCTATCCGAATACTTATCATAAATAACTGCCACTTCTATGTTAGCATTATGAGCCGCTTCTACCCCAATTAAAGAGTCCTCTACAATTAAACATTGTTCTGGTTTTAAGTTTAATTCCTTTAAAATCCTTTCATGAATTTCTGGATTTGGTTTTAATTGTTTTGCCGCTCCCTTTGCATAGATAATCGAAAAATAATCTTCTAAGTTAGCTTTCCTTTTTATGTTTTCATTATCCTTTTTGTAGATTTCTACTGTATGGTCATTGGTTGTACTAGCAATTGCTAATAAAAATCCCTTTTCTTTTAAGTAACTTAATACTTGTTCTGCTTGTGGTTTATAATCAATTTCTTCTTTTAAATACTGGTCTGCTATTTCATATCTTAGTTTCTTAATTTCATGCGTACTCAACTTTGCATGATATTCTTCTTTTAAAAACTCACAATAAGCTAAATAAGCATCTTCACATTTACTATACTCTTTTAATTTTTCATCTCTTCTTTTTCCGATATCTATTTTCTCATCAATTGGAATCGTAGAAATGGTTTCTATTAATTTATGGTCAATGGCGTTCCAAATTCCAATTGAATCGATTAACGTTCCATCTAAATCAAAAATAATTAGCTTTTTTCCTTTTAACATATTAAATTTCCTATTCCTTTTCCCATATTCTCTTGCAATTTTTTGCTTCTTTTTCCTTAATACAATTGTAAATGTCAATATCTAACTCATTGCATACACATGATAACATGTAAAACACGTCTGCTACTTCTTCTTCAATTGTATCATAATGGTTGATTTTCTCCTTATCAATTGCCATATCTGTTGCATTTCTTCTGATTGCTTTTGCGAGTTCCCCTACTTCTTCTAGCAATAATAACATTACTTTTGTAATCTCTTGTTGATGAAAACCACGTATTTGATTTATATTTTTAAGGTAGGCTTGTACTTCTCTTAACGTATTCGTTTCTTTTAAATTGTTCCATAACTCTAATTGTTCTTTTTCCATAACTTTCTCTCTTTCTAATCCGTTTCATAATTCAATTCCAAGATATTTTCTTGCTCATCTACTACTAACTTCATCTTAAAATTAGTATTTTTCGCTAACAAACTTTTTCGAAAAAAACGATTTAGTAGTACCATCCCTGCTAATATCTTTTCTTTTTGGAATAGTTGTTCTATTGCTATCCAAGTTGAAAAATTATCGGCTGTCTCTTTTGGCTCTCCTTGATAAGTATGGGTAATAAAAATGTCAAAGATAAGTTTTCTCGTTGGATATTCTATGATTAAGTTTCCTTTACGTTCTAAATCGTTTACCTCTATTCCTGTTTCTTCTTTCATTTCTCGAATTGCTGCTTGCTCTGCGGTTTCTCCTTCTTCTATTTTGCCTCCAGGAATATCATAATATCCTTCTTTTTTATTTCCACTTTTATAACAAATGGCTACCACTTTGTCTTCTTGTATCAGAAAACATTTTGCGGCTTTTCGAATTGTTTTTTCCATGCTTACACCTCCTAACTATATTTTTCTTTTACAATCGTATATAATTCTTGGGCTCCTTTACTTAATTCATTTACTGGCACTTCCCCTATTTGGTATCTTTCATAGCTTAAATTTTTAGTTGGCTCTGCAATTTGTAATTCTCCTTTTTCGAAACGTCCCTTATAAACCAGATAAATCCATTTTTGCTTTTTGGCATATCTTTCGTCAAAAGTTTCGGCATAAGTTGCTATGATAAATTCTTCTAGGGTAATTTCTGCTTCATCTCCAACTTCTTCTTTGATTTCTCTTTGAAGGGCTACTCTAAAATTAGCATCTTCGTTTTTTACTCTCCCACCAATGGTTTCTAGCTTAAATCTTTCGTCTCTACAAGCTCCTCCTCTTCTTTGGAAAATAATATTATTGTCGTTATCAAAGGCATAGATAATAACTGCAATCTCATAATCGTCTGCTATATTTTTATTATTTTTGAGTTTTTCTCTTAATTCTTCCCTTTCTTCTACTTCTTCTGAAAATAACTGCATTTCTCTCTCCTCTTTTTTATTTTATATCATAATCCCTTATTTATTTCAACTAAGTTACAAATTTTATTAAAATTTATATATTTTGAATTTCTACTTGACATATACAAACAATTGTTTTAAAATGTATACAAATTTTAACAAGATAGGACGTGATATTTATGAAGAAAGAAATCATAAAAACACAAATGAAAGTAAAAGATAATTTAGTAAGTGTTATGAGAGTTGGAGATATAGATTATATCTCATTAACAGATTTAGCACGATATAAAAATCCCTTAACACCTGGTGATGTTATTATTAAATGGATGAGTAATAAAAGTTCTTTTGATTTTTATTGTTTATGGGAAGAACTTTCAAATCCTAATTTTAAACTAGCGGAATCCCGCGAGTTTAAAAATGACTCTGCTAATCAATCTTTTACGATGAGTCCCTCTAGGTGGATTAAAGAAACGGGTGCAATCGGTTTTATTTCTAAAAGAGGAAAATATGATGGTGGTACTTTTTCGCATCCAGATATTGCCTTAGAATTTGCTTCTTGGCTAGATACAGCATTTAAGCTCCATTTAATAAAAGAATTCGAAAGGTTAAAACAAAATGAAAGCTATCAAAATAAAGTCAATTGGTCTGTTAGACGAGAACTGGCCAAAACAAATTATCGAATACATACTGGTAGTATTAAAGAGAATATAGTTCCTACTCTTACGGAAAAGCAAAAACTATATGTTTATGCCAATGAAGCCGATATTTTAAATGTTGCATTATTTGGAATAACTGCCAAACAATGGAAAGATAAAAATCCTACTTTAAAGGGTAATATGCGAGATTACGCAAATATTCTTCAGTTAGTTATTTTAGTCAATCTTGAAAATTTAAATGCACAAATGATAAAAGAAGGCTTAGCGCAAAAAAATAGATTAGAAAAACTAAATCAAATAGCCAAAGAACAATATGTCATTTTGCATAATCATAATAGCATCAAAAAAATCGAAAATTTAGATAATCCTACTAAACTATTAAATTAATAATAATTCCATTATATTCTTCTCAATATTATCTTTAACACTCATATTTAACCGCTAAAATTAATATCCATTAAAAAGGTGATAATTTGAGAAAAACAAAAATCTTTCTAATCAATGGCTTAGTATTAACGCTGACAGCATTATTCATGCGAAGCATTGGCATGTTATTTAACTTATCTGTATCGAACAAAATCGGTTCCGAAGCAGTTGGTGTATTTAGCCTAGTTATGTCTGTTTACTTATTGGCCATCACATTAGCTACCTCTGGTTTAAGTCTTGCTTGTACCCGCATTGTTTCTGAACAATTAACGCAAAAAAACTTTTACGATGCTCTAAAAGCCGTTAAAAGTTGTCTTCTTTTTGCTTGTTTTTTAGGAATAGGAAGTGCTATTCTAGTTTTATTATTCTCTCCTGCCATTTCCAAAATTTGGTTAAAAGGTATGGTATCTGCCACACCTTTATACTTAATTAGCGTAGGACTACCCTTTATTAGTATTTCAAGTGTGCTAAATGGTTATTTTTCAGCCGTGAGAAAAGGATATGCCACTGCCTTTTCTCAAGTATTTGAATTACTAATTAAAATACTGGTAAGTATGACATTTCTTCATTTTAGTACCAACCTAACGGTTGAGACAATTTGTATTTTCTTAATTCTAGCAGACGTTATTTCCGAAATTGCGTCTTGCAGTTTGTTAATTATTTTTTACCAAATCGACAAACTTAAAATTTGCAGACGAGCCGTTAACACCATTACCTTTAAAAAGAAAATCTTACAAATTACCTTTCCTGTATTGGTCACTTCTTGTATTCGTTCTGGTTTATCTACGTTAAAACAATTCTTAATTCCCAGTCGTTTAGTTTTATTTGGCTTGCCTTATAGTTTAGCTTTATCCGAATACGGAAAAATCAATGGGATGACTTTGTCTGTTTTGCTATTTCCTAGCGTGTTTATCAATTCTTTTAGTGGACTACTAATTCCTGAATTTTCTAGTTTAATGGCAAAGCAATATAAAAAGAGAATTCAGGAAATTTGTCAAAAAGTATTTTTGACAACCCTTCTATTCTCTGTTAGTATTTCTCTTATTTTTTATCTTTTTGCTAACCAAATTAGTTTGTTAGTTTTTCACAATTTAGAGTGCGGTACCTACCTAAAAATCCTCTCTTGCTTACTAATTTTTATGTATCCAGATACCATCATAGACAGTATGCTAAAAGGCTTAAATAAGCAATTTGAAGTTATGGTTTGTAATATTTTAGATTTAATCTTAATGATTGGTGTTTTGTACCTTTTGCTACCTGCCTTTGGTTTAACAGGCTATCTTTTAGCCATTATCATCAGCGAGGTGTTCAATTTTTGTGTTAGCTTTTTTCAATTGCATCGTGCTACAGACTTTAAGATGCCATTTTCGATGGTTTGTTGTTATGCATTTTTCTTAGGACTTAGTCTTATTACACTATTTACCCTTTAAGTACCTGTACCTCTATATTTATTTAAGGCTAAATTCCAAAG
This sequence comes from uncultured Clostridium sp., assembly GCA_947574235.1. Classification (GTDB taxonomy): domain Bacteria; phylum Bacillota; class Clostridia; order TANB77; family CAG-508; genus CAG-269. The sequence goes on from CANPIU010000002.1 coordinate 59,323, forward strand.
TTTGATGGCAATAATCCATAAAATAATAGCAACCAATGGCGACCAATAAATCATATACGAATTTAAGCCCAAATAGTCCATTGTAGGATAATAAGCGACAAAAGCAAAAGGTAAAACAAGCGTAATTAGTATTTTAATCATTTTGTTATAAATATCAATCGGATATTCCGTAAAGGTATAAATTCTGTAAAATGACCATATCACTTCATTGGATTTATAGGTCCAAAAGGACGAAATACTAAAGATAACTTCAATAGCCCCTATGATTAAAGCCCCTATCACACTAAAAAATAGAATCTTAAAAATTAAGATAGCTGTGATTGGAATAGCAAGGTCTATTAACATATAGATGGTTAGTCCTAAACCTATCAAAACGTCTCCTACAGCAGTAAATTCATCCGAACCTCCAATAATAGAAAGAAGCGGATGCACTGGTCTTAATAAAATTTTATCAAAATCGCCTCTTCTTATGTATTCTGGACCTAGCTGATACAATTCATCAAAACAATAACTTGCAATTCCCACTGGAATTCTAGTAATACCATACAATAATAAAATTTGTTTAAAATCCCAACCTGCCAAGGTTTCTGTATTTTGAAAGACAATTAAAATAAAAATTAAACTAACGAATTGAACTACCAATTGAGAAAAAGCCCCAACGATACAGTCCACTCGATAAATTAAAATTTCTTTTAAAGACATTTTTAACAAAGAAAAATATAAACTTACATTATCTCGTAGTTTTTTCATGTTATCCTCCATTTATAGTTATATTTTTAATGGCATGCTTAAAAAACTTTTGGGCTATCATATACAAAATAATTCCCCATAGGATTTGTTTGATTATCACAAAGATAATTTCCGAATAACTTACTTCTCCTAGCCATATATTAATTGGTGTATAAATTAACTCTTTGAAAGGCAAATAGTTCGATAGCTTTTGAAACCACATAGGAAACAAAGTAATCGGAGCAATAATGCCAGAAAATATTTGTATCACTGCTTTTCTTAATATTTGCATCCCCCATATGGAATTGGTATAAAAGCCACAAGTTCCTACTATCATTTGAAGAAAGAAAGTAGTTGGAATACCGAGCAAGCATAACCAAAAAGCACAAAATAAAGTGAAGGAAATTAGCTGGCATGGTTAACTGCCAAAAGAGAGCACCTATCACAAATACCGCTAGTCCCACTATTGTTGCAAAAGCCAATTCTCCTAAATTTAAGCCAAAGTAATAGCTAAAATAAGAAATCGGATTTAATAATTCTTTATTAATTTGCCCCGTTCTTATCGAATAAGCCATATCTTCATTTATTCCCCATGTAGCAAAAGAACTAAAGGCGATGGCTAATAGATAATACGTCACCATTTGTGACAAATTTGCAAAATCTCCCGCACTTCCTGTTTGTTGATAAATCGCTTGCCATACAAAGATATAAACGATTAATTCTACCAATCTATTTAGTGTAAATAGCCAAAAATTCAATTGGTATATGGTATATTGTTTCAATTGCATTTTCCCTAATGCTATCATTGTTTTTAACATGTATGTGCTCCTTTATAAATTTCCTTTACGATTTCTTCTAGCTCTGCTTCTTTCATATGAATATCCTCTATCTTGCAAAATTTAGAAACTTCATCGATTACTTTTACAATGGTAGTTTCTTCATGGCTAAATTTTAGTTTCAAAGTTTTTAAAGTTTCTTCTATTATTTCTACATGATTTAAGGTGATTTCATCTTTTGTCTTATCTTTTATGATTAATTCTGCTATCACATATTTTCCATAGGTATCTTTGAATTTTTGTTTGTCTCCATCGTAAATAATGTTTCCATTATCTAGCAAAATAATTCGATTGCAAACGTCCTCAATGTCGTTTAAATCGTGCGTAGTTAGAATTACCGTGGTATGTTTTTCTTGATTAATATCTTTGATAAACTTTCTGATTTTCTCTTTTACAAAGACGTCTAGTCCAATGGTTGGTTCGTCTAAATAGACAATTTTAGGGTTATGCAAAAAAGTTGCAGCTATTTCACATCTCATTTTTTGTCCTAAACTCAGATTTTTTACTTGTTTTTCTAGTAAATCTTCTAATTCTAGTAATTCGGAAAACTTTTTTAAGTTTTTTCGATACTCATTTTCTGGTATTTTGTACATTTTGCGAATTAAACGAAAAGACTCAATTACAGGTAAGTCCCACCATAACTGTGTTTTTTGACCAAATACTGCACCAATTTGTTGGTTGTTTTGTATTCTTTTTTCATTTGGCACAATTCCATCTACGACTACTTCGCCAGAAGTTGGTGTTAATAACCCTGTTAGCATTTTTATGGTAGTTGATTTCCCAGCACCATTTTCGCCTATGTAACCAACTAATTCTCCTTCTTGGATTTCAAGATTAATACCTTTTACGGCTTTAAATTCTTTGTATTTGGGTTTTACTAGATTTTTAAGGTAACCTAGCATCCCCTCTTCTTTTTCTATCGTTTTATAAGTTTTTACTAAATTTTTTACTTCTATGATGGCCATGGTTCCTCCCTACTTTGTAAATAATATCTCAATAATTGTCTCATATCTATCTCTTAATCGTTCCTTTGACTTAGTACTTAATCGATTGTAATCACGTTCTAATTTTCCTTTTACATATTCGGTTCCTTCTGGAATTGACATTTGTTTTTCTTTGAAAACTAAAGAAAACAAAGAAGGAATACAATCGAAATGTGCGATTGCATCTGCATCAGCAAGGCATTGTTCTTCGATGGTTTCTCTTCTGGAATTGGTACTTGCTCTATGGTTTAAAACACATTTTTTGACTAACTCTATTTTTTCTTTTGGATAATTAAATTTTGTCAATAATTCTTCTGCTATTTTTGCTCCATAGATATGGTGTTCCTCCCTAGTACCATATTCACTTGACATAGAAATATCATGCAATAAAGCACCTAGTTCTACTATTTCTCTATCGGCTCCCTGTTCTTTCGCTAATTCTACAGCATTTTTTACGACATATCGAATATGCTCCTCCCAAAAGTCATAACCTGTTTTTTCTTGATAAATTTTGCAACGGTTTAATAGTTCTTCTTTTATTTTTTGGGTTATTTCACTCATTGTTTTTCTCCTTCTTTAACAAATTTCTTAATAGTTTCTACTACTTCACTATGAACCAAACCATTACTTATAATGGCACCATTAATGTCAGTATCATACCTCTGTTCTTTTCCGAATAAATCTGTTACTTTTCCTCCTGCTTCTTCTACAATAAGCTTAACAGCTGCTATATCACAATTTTTATGTTTCGTTCCTGGAAAAATAGCAAGGGTAAATTCACCTGAAGCAATACAAGCACATGCTCTTATAATACTACCAATACTTACAAAATATGTCTTTTTTCCTAGTTCTTCTATTGCTTTATGAATATTGTATGGTGCATTAGGCCATATATCAAAGTGAGAAACACTCTTAATATCCGTAAGTAAATTTTGATTGACTAATATCTTTTTATTATTTTTAAAGGTTCCTTTGTCTTTTATTGCTGTATATAAAGTATCTGTAAATACGTCGTAAATCACTCCAACTACTGGCTTTCCCTCTATTACTAAAGCCAATGAAAACACAGCTACAGGAATATGCCTTGCATACATAGCGGTTCCATCAATAGGGTCACAAACCCATACATAATTACTTCTACCAAAAGTTTCTTCTTCTCCATCTACAGAGTGTTCTGGAAATTCTTTCTTTACTCTTTCAATTAAATAGTGATTAATTTCTGTATCCGCTAAAGTAACAATGGTATTATTTTGTTTATAATCAGCAACATTATCCATATTAAAATACTTTAACATGATTTTCCCTGCTTCTTTAGCTATTTCTTTAGCAAATTCTAAATATTTTTCATACATATTAATGCCCTTCTTTCTTTTTCTAATTTACCATAAAACCCCAAAAAAGACAATATCTGTCTTAGATATTGTCTAAATCTTTGAAAAACGTTTATTAACCTCGTTCCAATTAATAATATTCCAAAAAGCATCGATATAAGCTGGTCTTTTGGTCTTATATTGAAGATAGTAAGAGTGTTCCCACATATCTAGTACAACAAGCGGTTTACAGCCCCATAAAGTAAGGTCTTGATGCTTTTCACACTGTAAAATCTCAAGTTTATCCCATTTTGGAACCCAAACCAATAAGCACCAACCAGATGCTTCTACTGCTGCACTTGCCTCTTTAAATTGTGTTTTGAAAGCTTCATAACTACCAAAATCCCTTATGATTTTTTCCATCAATTCGACACTTGGTTCAGTTGGAATTGCTGGTCCCATATTCTGGAAAAATAACTCATGTAAAATAGCACCTGAGCCAAAAAAACTTAAATTTTTCTCATAGCATTTAATACTCGAAAAATCATTACTTTTTCTTGCTTGTTCTAGCTTTTCTTCTGTTTTATTCGTATTGTCAACATATCCTTTATATAATACTTGATAGTGTAATTCCAAAGTCTCCTTTGCATAATAAGGCTCTAAAGCATTTAATGGATATGGTAATTCTATCATTTTTAACATAACAACCTCCCTTGTTATATATATCCTACTTTTCAAAAAAATATCACTTTGTCATAAAAATGTAATATTTTTCTTTTACTTTTTCTGGTATAATAATAGAAGTAACTTACAAAAGATTAAGGAGGATTTTATGCTATTTTACCATTTCAATTGTCTAGATGAATTTATTAAGAGTGATTTAATCAGTAGTTTGAAAGCGGAAAAAGAAGATTTAAAACAAACTTTGCACTTATATAATAATAAGAAAATGAATTTATTATCCATCACAACGAATATGCTAAGTATGTCAGACGCTTTAGATAAAAGTAAATTAGAAACTTTTTATGAAACCGTTTCTTTGTTAAAAAAATCCTTTGAACACATAAATGGAATACAAGAATTAACCACTAAATTAGACGAGGACTTAACCACCATCATTTCCCTATACGATAAAAGTTTAGATAATCATTTTGATGAAATCAAAGCTGATTTAGTAGAATATAATAAACAAAGAGATGAATTATCTCATAAAATCATAGAATTTGAAACCATAAATACTAGCATTTTAAATGCTGCCATCAAATTATCCTTAGACCTTTCACACAAATCACACAAAAAAATAGAAAAACAAACAAACCCAATTGTAGAAAATACACAAGCCCAAAAAGATACCCTAAAAATAGACATTGAATTAGAACCTCACGATAACAATGTGCTTATCGTTTCCGAAAAAGAACAAAAAGCCTATTTACCATTTTTCTATGAAACCGTAAAAGAAATTTATCAAAATCCAGAAAATCACTATGCCACTTTGCAAGACGTAGTCGAAGATTTATATGTATTACCCTTAGAAAACTTTAAAAACTCTTCTTTAGCCAGATTTAGAGAAGCTTTCCACTTAATTCGTAAAAAAGAAAAAGCTTCCGTTACGAAAGCTTTCGACTTAGGGCTAGAATTAATGTTTCGCTATGAACTAAATCCAATTATCATAGCCGCTTGTAGGAACCTAGACGAATTAGATATCTACTTATCTTACCTAGAAGATAACCAATCCTATGAATTTTCATGCTTCGAAATCAAATTCGAAGTCATGCCACAATTAGTAAAAAAGCAAGCCTGAAAGCCAAAACAAGAATATTAAAAAGTCAAAAATACCTTTTTTTCTAAGGTATTTTTTTATTTGAATTTGTACAAACTAACATTATTATGAATCAAATTTTAACTACCAAAAACGATGTCCACTTTAGGGACTGTCCCAAAAAGGGACAAAAGAGCCAAAAAAGAAAAAATTGGTTTTTCTTCCAATTTGCTTTTTCGATTGTTATTGTGTTGTTTTTAGTAGGCGGTGCGGCCTTCTACTTTTATCGTTTAGGGAAAAAAGAGGATTTTTCGGACCGTTTACTTGCCAATTATAATATCTATCGATTATATAGCAATCCTAACCCATCTTCTGACACGGAAATGACAGAGGAAGAAAGACAAGAAAGTGGTAATCATGACCTTTTTGGAATTATTGAAATTCCTAAAATTAATTTGTATTATCCTGTTTTTTCTCATTTATCAGAAGAATTACTAAAGGTTTCGCCTTGTCAATTTTATGGTTCTTCCCCTAAGGAAAATGGGAATATTTGTATTGCTGGCCATAATTATGATAATGCTTTGTTTTTTAGTAAGATTTCTTCGCTTAGCACAGATGATACGATTTTTCTTTATGATAAGGAAGGTGCAAAATATCTTTATTTTGTTTATGAAAAATATGAAGTTTCTGCTTCTGACTTATCTCCTGTCTTAAATTATAATGCGAATGAAAAAATTTTGACTTTGGTTACTTGTAATAACTTTAACAATAATCGTATTATTATTAAAGCCAAACAAAAAAAGCTTTCGTAAAAAAGCTTTTTATTGTTATATATTTCTATAATCTTTTATTTTCTTATAAGCATATACAGCTGATATACCAAATACAACTACTAACATAGCTACTGGAATAGAATCTTCAATACCTGTTTTTGGTAAGTTTGTGTTATTGTAAATGCTAGAATTATTAGTATTGTTAGCTCTGTTACTGTTACTATTACTGTTGTTAGTATTAGCATTTGTGTTTCTTGTATTAGTGTTAGCATTGTTGGCATTTGTATTTCCTGAATTTGTATTATTAGAACTTGAATTGTTCAAGGTTAATTGTGTAAAGTTACCATCGTTATCTGCTGCTAATACGCTTGTACTAAACATCATCACCATAACACTAATGGCTAAAATTGAAAATAGTTTGATTAAATTTGATTTTTTCATTTTTGACTCTCCTTTTCTTTTTTTATACATTTTTTATTAGTATTCTACAATCACCAATAATTATACCATCTTTTTTAATAATAATCAAGTGATAGTTACAAAAAACATATAAATACTAATTTCTTTCGTTTACAATTCTTATTGTATACTTAAAAATTTAATAAGTCAATACTTTTTTTCATTTTTTAATTTACATTTGTATGACAAGAGTATTACATTTTTTACACATTAAATTTGAATAAGACAATATCGCCATCTTGCATAATATAGTCTTTTCCTTCCATACGCACTAATCCTTTTTCTTTGGCTGCTACCATAGAACCAACTTTCATTAAATCATCATAAGAAATCACTTCTGCCTTAATAAATCCTCTTTCTATATCAGAGTGAATTTTTCCAGCAGCCTGTGGTGCTTTGGTTCCTTTTTTTATCGTCCATGCTCTTACTTCTGGCTCTCCTGCTGTTAAGAAAGACATTAAACCTAACAAATCATAACTTTTTTTAATGACTTTATCTAATCCTGACTCTTCTAGTCCAAGAGCCTCTAACATTTCTTTTTTGTCATCTTCTTCTAACCCAGATAATTCCTCTTCAATTTTAACACATAAAGGTATGACTTCTGCCTTTTCTTTGGCAGCATATTCTTTTACTTTTTTGACATACGCATCCTTTTCGCTATCTTCTAGTTGTTCTTCTGAAACATTAGCAATATATAGAATTGGTTTCGTGGTTAGTAAAAACATTTCTTTTACCATTTCTTGTTCTTCTTCACTAAATTCAATTGCTCTTGCCGAAATACCATTTTCCAAATTTTCTTTTATTTTTTCTAACAAATCAATTTCTTGTTGATACTTTTTATCGGCTTTCAAATTCTTTCTAGCTTTATCTAATCTTTTATTCACTGTTTCTATATCAGCAAAAATCAATTCTAAATTAATGGTTTCGATATCTCTAATTGGGTCAACACTTCCATCTACATGTACAACATTAGAGTCTTCAAAGCATCTTACCACTTCGCAAATACTATCTGTTTCACGAATATGTGATAAGAACTTATTTCCCAAACCTTCTCCTTTACTAGCCCCTTTTACTAAACCGGCAATATCTACAAATTCGATAACGGCATGGGTTGTTTTTTCGGGATGATACATTTTGGTTAATTCCTCTAATCTTTCATCAGGTACGCCAACGACACCAACGTTAGGCTCTATCGTACAAAATGGATAATTAGCACACTCAGCTCCTGCTTTTGTGATACTGTTAAACATGGTGCTTTTCCCTACATTGGGTAAACCTACAATTCCTATTTTCATTTTTTATCTATCTCCTTTTTCTTTTTTGGGACTTTCTGGGACAGTCCCAAAAGTGGACATTTTTTCTTTGTTATTTTATCATTTTACCTTAAATAAGTCAAACTTGACTTTATGTAGAACTATGATATATAATAGAATAGAAATTTTTTGTAACTATAAAATCAGCCCCTAATTTGGGAAGGAGGAACACATTATGGGTGAAAAAAATTATGAAATACGGGAGTTGTCATTAGATGAAGGGACAATATATATCGTCCTGTCTGAAAAAAAGTATGTGGCAACTGTCAAGTTTGACAGTTCTAATTGCCGCTGCTACACCGTTGATGACGCAGATGGTCTTAGTAGTGAGCGAGTGTATTCGAAAGATGGAACTTGTGCAGATAAAGAAGCTCTCGTTCATGAAGCAGTATCTAATTTTATAATAAATAAAATTAAGAATATAAACGCTGCTTATTGGTACTATTATTAATCTTTAAAAGCAGGCTTCGTTCTTAGACAGAAACGAAGCCTGCTTTCAATTCTTATTTTTTTTCATTTTATTTCTTCTAACAGTTTCTCTTCAAAGTCCCCTATTGACATTGTGCCAATATCTCCTTCTTCTCTAGAACGGATAGCTACTGCATTTGCTTCTACTTCTTTTTCTCCAATGACTAGCATATAAGGTACTTTTTCTATTTGGGCTTCTCTTATTTTATAGCCAATTTTTTCATTTCTGTCATCTAATACTACACGTATTCCTTTGGCTGCAAGTTGTGCTTTTACTGTTTTGGCATATTCGTGTTGCTTGTCTGTAATTGGTAAGATTTTTACTTGAGTTGGAGCAAGCCATGCTGGAAAAGCTCCTTTGTATTCTTCGATTAAGAAAGATAAAAATCTATCAAAGGTTCCTAAGATGGCCCTATGGATAACAACTGGTCTATGGGCTTGACCATCTTCTCCAATGTATTCTAGTTCAAATCTTTGTGGCAATAGGAAGTCTAATTGACAAGTTGAAATGGTTACGTCATGACCAATGGCTGTTTTGATTTGAACGTCTAGTTTTGGTCCATAAAAGGCTGCTTCTCCCTCTGCTTCATAATAATTAATTCCTAGTTCTGTTAAAATTTCTCTTAATTGACTTTCTGCATTATCCCACATTTCGTCATCATCAAAGTATTTTTCTTTGTCATTTTTGTCTCTTAAAGATAAACGGAAAGTGTAGTTGTCAAAGCCAAAGTCTTCATAAACAGACAAGATTAATTTTACAACTTCACCAAATACAGCTTTAATTTGTTCTGGTGTTACGAAGATATGAGCATCATTTTGGCACATTTCACGAACTCTTTCTAACCCACATACACTTCCGCTTGACTCGTATCTAAAATCATGAGCCAATTCTCCAATTCGAATTGGTAAATCACGATAAGAGTGTAGTTTGTTTTTATAGATTAACATATGATGAGGGCAGTTCATTGGTCTTAATACTAATTCTTCGTTTTCCATTTTCATTACTGGGAACATATCATCTTTGTAATGGTCCCAATGTCCACTTGTTTTATATAGGTCAACATTAGCAAGGGATGGTGTATAAACATGTTTGTAGTCTAAGGCTGTTTCTTTGTCTGCAATATATCTTTCTAGAATTCTTCTAATCGTTGCTCCATTTGGTAGATACATAGGAAGTCCAGAACCTACTAATTCGTGTGTCATAAATAGTTCTTGCTCTTTTCCTATTTTTCTGTGGTCTCTTTGTCTTGCTTCTTCTAATAAGTCTAAATGTTCTTGCAACATACTTGCTTTTGGGAAAGAAATAGCATAAATTCTTTGTAACATTTTATTTTTCTCGCTACCTCTCCAATAAGCTCCTGAAGAAGATAGAATTTTTACGGTTTTTACTTTTCCTGTGCTTTCTAAATGAGGACCTGCACATAAATCGGTAAAATCTCCTTGTTTGTAGAAGCTAATTTCTTCTCCTTCTGGTAATTCTTCAATTAATTCTACCTTGTAAGGTTCTTCTTTCATGAATTCAATTGCTTCTTTTTTTGGTAGAGAAAATCTCTCAATCGCTATATCTTCTTTTATGATTTTGTTCATTTCCTCTTCAATTTTTGCTTTATCTTCATCGGTAAATGGTTTTTCTACGTCAAAATCATAATAAAAACCTTCGTCTATTGCTGGTCCAATGGCAATTTTAGCTTCTGGAAATAATCTTTTTACCGCTTGTGCCATAATGTGTGAAGTGGTATGCCAATAAGCTTTTTTTCCTTCGCTATCGTCTTCTTGGAAAGTATGAATTACTAAGTCACAATCTTGTTGCAATTTATAACGTAAATCTTTTACTTCTCCATTTACTTCTCCGCAAGTTGTATTTCTTGCTAGCCCTTCACTAATTTTTTGGGCTACTTGCAAAATTGAACTTCCCTCCTCTACTTCTAAAATGGCTCCATCTTTTAATGAAACTTTAATCATAAAAATTCCTCCTTCTTTCCTATTGGGGCTATTAAAAAACACCCCCAATGGATAATAATTCTATCCATAGGAGTGTAATATTTACACGGTTCCATCCTATTTTTTACTTAATTGTAAGAAGATAACGGTTCTTTTCCGCCTAGCTTATTCACTAGGAACTTTGAAGAGTTAGTTTTTGGGATATGTTTTCTTAAATTGGCTTCCAGCCTATGACCAATTCTCTCTATAAGTAACCTTTATCTTACTTTTCTCTTACTCGTTTTTACCTAACAATATAATTTTAATGCATTTTTTTAAAAAAGTCAATAGAAATTGTTTACTTTTTTTAAATCTTATTGTATAATTAAAAGGTAGTTAAAAGATGTGTCCCCAATTGCACAAAAATGTGCAAAAGGAAACGTCCCAGTTGCACCCAAATGCAACATGCTTCCATAGCTCAGTCGGTAGAGTGCTACCTTGGTAAGGTAGAGGTCACGGGTTCAATTCCCGTTGGAAGCCCCATAATCCATATAGTATAAAAAGTTGCTAGATTTTGATTTCTAACAACTTTTTTACTATTTAATATTTTATTGCTAATTTAATATTTCGTCATTTTCATTAAACATGTTTTTGATGGCTTTTTTACGTATTCTTTGTATGGCATTATCAACTGATTTTACAGGAGAGTCTAATTTTTGAGCAATTGTTACATAACTTTCTCCCTTAATAAATCTGCTTAATACTTGCTTTTCAAATTTACTTAGTGTTTTATTAACAGCATTTTCGACCTCTTCATAATATTCTTTTTTCATAACAGTTTCTAGTGGGTCTTCTACTGTTTTACTATTGAAAGTATCGATTAATTCTACACTATCTTCTTCATTGTTGTCATAGGCTGCTGTATTTAAAGACAAGTAAGAATTAAGCGGTATATGTTTTTGTCGATTGGAACTTTTAATAGCTGTGATTAGTTGTCTTTCAATACAAATATTAGCAAAGGACTTAAAGGTATTTTGCTTTTCTTCATTAAAGCTTTTAATCGCCTTAAATAAGCCTATCATCCCTTCTTGTATAATGTCTTCTTTTTCTGCTCCGATAATGAAATATTTTCCTACTTTTACATTGACTAGATTTTTGTATTTTTCGAGCAAATAGGATAAAGCCTTTTCGTCTCCTTCTTTGATTAGCGATACGATTTGTTCGTCTGTATAGTTATTGTATTGATTGGTTGTATAATATACGTTTTCATTTTGCATAAGTGTTTTTGAATAACCTCCAAATTGTGCTTTTTTACCATTATATACGTCATTTTTTGCATTGTCAAGCAGTTTTTTGAAAAATTTATAAGGCTAATTCTTCTTTTAATAAGTCCCAGATATCATCTGTTTCCATGCCTTTTTGCCAAGAACCAACACCAGCTAATTTATTTTCGTTAATTAAGGAAATTTTGGCTTTTAAAGAATCTTGATCTTCTATCCAGATTTGCTTTTTATTACTATTTTCTGTGTATTCCACATAATGTTGTTTTAAATCCTCTTTCCACTGTTTTTCCGTTCCTTCTGGTATAACTTTTTCGATATTTCTCATGGCAACTGTTTTGCTTGTTGATTTTCCTTCCCCATCGGTGGTCCAAACTCTTGTATAGAAAGGAATTGCTAAAATGATTTTATCGGCATCTATTTCTTCTGTTTGTAAAAATTTAGTTAAGCTTAATTTAACCCAATCATAGCCTGCTGTAGTTCCTGGTTTATTGCTAGATACACCATATTGGTCATAGGCCATAAAGACAATATAATCTGCTACGTCCCCTATTACGTGTCTGTCAAAGCACATGGACCATGTTTCTGAACCATCTGGTGCTGTTACGTCTACTGAGGTTACTTTTCCCATTTCTTTGAGTCTTGGTGTCAACTCAATGATAAAGCGAGAAAACTTATCTTTATCTTCTTGCTTCATGTTTTCAAAGTCTACATTAATTCCATCTAATTGATATTTGACACAGACATTAACAAGTTGCTCAATTAATTCTTGTCTTTTTTCATAACGATTTACAATTTCGGAAGTGACAGATAGGCTTTTCGTAGCAGCTTCTGCATTGGAAAACATTGGCCATACTTTGTAACCATTGGCATGTGCCCAATCAATATAAGCCTTTCCTTTTTCTCCTATATTTTCTTTAAAATTTCCTTTTTCGTCTAGATAGAAAAAGGCTGGTGATACGACATTAACGCCTTCAATGGTAGTTCCATTTTTATCTGGTGCAGAAGCATATTTAGAAAAATATTCCCAAGTCAAATTAATTTTTCCTTCGATTTGTTTTTCTTCTTCCATTGCTTCACGAAAGGTATATTCATTTTCTAATTTGTCAGCTTTCACATACCCAAGCTTTCCTTTTGGGGTTCTAATTTTTGCATAGCCTTTATCAGAAGAAACCACAATAACGCTTTCTCCTTTTTTGACTCTATCTACTGTTTTGGCAATAAAATTAGTGGAGGATTTTACTGGCAAATCACTAGAAACAAGAGCTCTTTTTTGTTCTTTATCCAAAGAGTCCATGGTTACTACTTTACTTTCTTCTATATTTTGAATTTCGATATCATAAACGTCTTTCATTTCTGATATGGGTAAATAAACTACTTCGTCTTTCTTTATTGCGTGGGCATAGATATTTTTTTCAGAACCATTTATGGTAATTTTATTTTCTTCAAACCCTAAGGTTGCAATTTTTTTATCATAAGTAGTTATAATTTGATTAGTGTCTTTGTCTTCCTCTATGTATTTGTCAAAAAAGTTGGCGATATCTGCTTTCGAAAGATAAATCATGTTATCTTCTATCAAAACGTCATTTTTCAAATTAGCTGTGATATTTTTATTATTAATCACTAAATTGGTTTTCTTATTTTTACTTAATATGATAAAATCATTAGCAATTAGCAGTGCAAATGATAATACGACAAGTGCTATTATCACTAAAAAGGTTCTTACGATTATCCTTTTCCTTTTTTCTACTTCTCCTTTTGCCATCCTTTTTGGTTGCTTTTTTTCTTTCTTCATTTCTTCTTCCATCTTTCTTCATCCTTTCTTAACTTACTATATCATAAAACGACTTTTTAGAAAACTAATTTTTACAAATTTTAATATTTTTTCATGTTTCGAAGTTCTTGTTTTTGTTCTTCTGTTATTCGATAGGATTCGATGGCTTTTTGCAAAGCCTTATTATAAGTAAAATTATCTATATTTGCTATTTTTAGATATTGTATAGTTTCCTTATAAAACTTAATTAAGCTAATGGAAATTGCCCAAGCAATAGCCATTTGTACGTAATAAGCTTGACTTACTATACTGTCCCATAGGTTGAAAATTTCTTTTAGATAGTCTTCTTCTATATAAAAATCTAAAATCAACACAACAGCAAATCGAATTTCAAATTCCTTATCTGACGTAAGATACTTTTGTAAGAAATTCCACATTTCTTTTGGATACTTTTTGGTAATTTTTAATCCTGCACAAAAAACGTCGCAAACCGCCCAATTGTCAATTTTGGGTACAAAGTTTTCTATGTGCTTTTGTATGTTAGTAATTTCTCCTTTTTCTAAGCCAATTAGCATACCTTGTAACAGGATTTCTTCGTAATATTGGTTATCGATTTGAGATAATAATACTGGTATTTCCTGTCCGTTTTTGGCTAGTTCTTTAGCATAATTTCTTAAAACAGGGACTCGAACTCCTATGATATTGTCTGTTCCAGGACACAGCCTAGAATGAAATTCTCTATATTTTTCATCTGCTAATTCGAATAATCTTTCTTTGATTTCTTGCTTCATCTTTGCCTCCTTTAATATGGATTATTATAACAATATTTTTTTTAATTTGCAATCTATGTCTAATCGTTGTATAATAGTAAATAGATTGGAGAATTTTATGGAAATTTTAGAGATAAAAAATGAAATTGATGAGACTAAATTAAAAGAAATCGCAGCGGGTATTAAAAATGGTAAATTATGCTTATTTCCTACCGAAACAGTGTATGGTATTGGTAGTAATGGTTTAGAGGAAAAAGCGGTTGAAAAAATTTATGAAGCCAAAAAGAGAAATAGAAAAAATCCGATTAATCTGTTAGTAAGTGATATCACAATGATTGAAAAAATTGCACAAGATATTTCTCCTTTGGAATACAAGTTAATGGAGGCTTTTTTTCCTGGTCCTTTTACCATTATTTTAAAGAAAAAGAGTATTGTTCCCTCTATTGTAACGGCTAATTCTGATTTAGTTGGAGTTCGTATGCCAAGTGGAACGATTGCTAGAAAGTTGGTTCAATTAGCAGGTATTCCCATTGCAGCTCCAAGTGCTAATATTTCAGGAGAACTCAGTGGTACGAATTTAAAAGACGTAATTGATGAATTTTCTAATTGTCTGGATTTTGCTATCGATGGTGGCGAAAGTACACTTGGGATGGAGTCAACGATTGTTAGAGTTGTTGATGGTATCCCTCACATTTTAAGACCAGGTTCTATTACACCTGAACAAATAAAAGCAGTAGCTGGTAATGTCATTTTAGAAAAAGCGAATTCTACTTTTTTACCAAGTTCTACGATGAACCATTATCAATTAAAGGCTTCTTGCACTTTAGTCTATGATGAAGATAATGGTAAAATGGTAGAAAAAATATTAAAACTTGCTAAAAATTATACAACCCCTATTATTCTATGTTGCAAAGAAAATGTAGTTTATTATTCTAAAAGACAAGTCATTGCTATTGCCTCTAAGAATCATTTAGAAGATTATTCTAAAAATCTGTTTTCTTCCCTTCGAAAAGCTGACTCTTTTTCTCCTGATATAATTTTAATAGAAGGTCTAAAGAAAGAAGGCTTGGGGATTGCTATTATGGACCGTTTAGAAAATGTTTGTCAAACTAAAATTTAATATAAATAGAAAAAACATAGTAAAAAACTTAATTTCTACTATGTTTTTATTTTTAATATTCTTAGGAAAGTCATCCACGATAGTGGTGAGTTTCCTTAGAAGATAATTATGACGCAAATTAGATTTTGTAGCAGTTTTACTGCGTAACAAAATATTATTTACGTTTTTTATTGCTTATCGATTTCTTTATTGATAATTTTTATTTTAATAAAGAAAATTCCTGCAACTAAAGCAATCATAAGAATTAATATCACAAATATCATTGTTGTTGTATCTCCTGCTTTTGGAAGATTTCCTTTATTCATGGCATTTTTATTTACGGTATTGGTTGTTACATTTTTATTCGTGTTATTTTTATTTCCATTTACAGTACTCGTATTTCCAATAATATTAATGTTACCATCTGTATTAGTGTTATTATCCGTGGTATTGTTGTTATTATTGTTATTATTATCATCTTCTGGTGGTTGTGGCATAGGGTTTGGTGTTCCTTCTTTTATTGTAATAGTTTGATAAGCAAGCTTAATTTTAGCTGGTGCTGTACCATCTGCTACTGTAATATTTTTTAAGGTTACCATGACATTTTCTTTACTGGCTTCTTTTGGTTTAAAAGTTGCTGTAAAAACTATTTCGTCATCTTTTCCTACCCCACCTCTTGTAATGGCTATTTTTCCATTACTTTGATTGTAGGAAGCACCCTCGGCTGGTGTTTCCCAGCCGTTTTTTCCTTCCATTTTTACTAATTCTAAACTATCTTTATCATATTCTAAGGTAGCTCCTAAAGATATGACACCTCTTTGGGATTGTATATTAGCAATATTGAAGTCAACTGAAAATTCTTCATTTTTGTTAACTTCTGTTTTGCTTGCTTTGGCACTTATTTCACAACTAAGTGCTGCATATACACTTCCCATCATAAAAACAGTTATCAATAATATTAAACTTAATTTTACTACTTTTTTCATCGTTTCTCCTTTTGTTTTATTTTATTACCATTAAGTTGATTAATACTAATTTAATTTGAGCGGCATCATTAATTGTAATGTCAGCATCGTTATCAATATCTCCTGCTTTGAAACGAATTCCTGTTAATTTTTCATAGTCAATTAAATGTAGTTTTACTTGTGCTAAGTCATTAACAGAAACTTCTCCATCGCCATCTAAATCTCCTGTTACAACTAATGTATACTCTAATGTTTCTCCTACTTTAATGGTCATTCCTGTTGCAAGAATATCTGCTTCTCCTAAAGTATTTCCTTCGCTATCGATGAATACCATTTCTTGCTCTGTTTCAACATTTTTCTTGAATGTTGCTACCGTTGTTCCTGGTGCAATTCTTGAAATATCTTTGTCTTCATCATTAATTACATATACGTCTGACGTAATTTTTTCTTCTACTGGCTCATCTGGTATTTGAATAGCAATTGCTACTTCTGCGTCTTTGGTTCCAATGATACCATCTCCACCACTGGCTGTTATTCCTTTTAGTTTAATGGTTGTATTGGTTGCTTCTGTAATCGTATCTTTTACTTTGAAGCGTATGGTTAGCATTTCTCCATCTTGTGTTACATAAGCACCATTATCGATTACGAATTTTAGGTTTTCTTCGTTAATGGCATCTGCTTTTAATTCCCATCCATTTTTTCCAGTAATAGATATTCTATCCAAAATGTTCTTATTATATTCTAATTGTCCTGTTAAAGAGATAATTCCTTTTCCTAGGTTGTTTACATTATCAATATTAACATTTACTTCAAATTCTGTTCCTGGTTCTAGTTTAGATAAATCTACTGCTTCGTCTGTTGATACAATCGAAACACCAAATCCTCTAACACTTACTGCACAGGCATTACTTTCTGTTTCTTTACTAACTGTTCCTACGGTTGTTGTAACTTTTAAAGTATAGTTACCAGCATCTGCTTCTGTTACGTTGTCAATTGTTAAATTTTTGCTAGTTTTTCCTTCTAATTTAACACCATCTTTATACCATTGATAGGTATAGGTTCCTTCTGTTTCTTGTACATTTGCATTGATAACTAATGGTCTATTTAAGCTTGCTTTTCTTTCTGTTGGTATGGTAACGGTTGCTGGTGTTACTTCTGGTTGAACCGCTACTTCTCCGTTTTTTTCTTCTTTTTCTACTACTGCTTTTGCAACAAAAGTTGCATCTACGATACAGTTTCCATCTTTAATGTCGTTGTAACTTACGGTTACATCCATTGCTTCTTTGCTTGCCATTTGTGACATATCAATTGTTTCTCCACAAACAGTTAATGTTTCAATTTCATATCCTTCATCTGCTTCTACTGAAAGGGTCGTTGTTTCATTTTCGTTAAGTGTTATAATATTTCCTTCTGCTCTATTTCCTCCTGTAATTACACCACCTTCTGATGCTGATACAATTAATGATTTTTCTTGTGCTACTTGTGTTCCATCGTTTTCTACTACTGCTATTGCAAATGGGCTAAAAGAGTCACAAGTAATAATCAATCCATATGGTGTTACCACACATGGTATTTCTTCTACACCTGTTACGTTTCCTTGAGCATCTCTCATAAAATGATATGCTTTAAAGGTAACGCCAGCATCTTCTGGTCCATAACCTGCTGGGAATCCTAATGCTAATCTTAGTCTATGACCTGTTTTTACAACATATTTTTTACATACGTTTAAAGATATATTATAAGTTTCGCTTGTAATTAGTTCTTGGTTAGGTAATTCTGCTTCCATTAAATTGTTCATGGTATCTTTTTCTGTTTTTGTTGTTTTGGTTGTTACTAAAGCGATTCTACTTTTTAATTTGTCTGATACAGCTTCCCCATCACTTGTTTGCCATCCGTTTAAAGATAAGTCTTCATTTTCTAAAAGTGTTGGTCTTGCAAATACTTCCCAATTTTGTGCCTTATTCATACGGTAAGCACATGAAATGACATGAGCTGCTCCAAAAACAATTTCCATTGGCTCTTTTCCACTATTTTTTCCAACGGCACCAGTTAGATAAATATGATAATTTGCCTGATCATCTGCATACATTTCACTAAATTTCAAATCAAAGGTTACTCTATTTTTTCCATCAAATTGGAAATTTGTAATTTCAGATTTTTCTGCTCCTGTTGCTCCTGTTGATTCCATTCTATAGCCAACTTCTGTTGCTCCTTGTGCTAATACTAAATCATCATCATAGGTAACATCAACATGGTAAGTTGGTCCTACTGCAAGTGTTTGTGTTGCTGGTGGTGTTTGTTTTTTTACATATGGTCTTCCTTTATAGGTTCCATTTGGATTGTATAATTTTCCGGATTGTGCTAAAAAGTCAGATTCGTCACCTTGGTAGGTTAAACCTGCTATTCCTTCTGATGGTGCTAATGTTGTTACGGCAAATTCCACATATTCTGAATTTGGAACGGTAATATAGATATGGTCATCATAATCTTTAAATCCTCCAGCATATGGTTCTGGATCCATATAGCCCCATTTACCTTCAATCCATACTTCGTCACCTGGTTTGTATTCATGGTATTTCATTAGGATATATTTTCCTTCTGCTCTTGCTTTGGCATATCCTTTTCCTTCAAAACTTATATAGTAATCTCCTGCTTTGTATTCTTCTGTTTCAGTTCCTTCTTGTTTGAATTTTACAAGTAATCCATTTTTATTAATAACAGCATCAATTCCATAATCTTCTGAATATAATTCTGGATATTGGAAAGTATAGTTTCCTGCTGCTTCTATAGTTCCTATTATTACATGTTCACGATTCATAGTTTCTGTTCCCACCATACAATATCTTGTATTTTCGAAACCTTCTACCATGTCGCTTCCTGGCTTGAAGTCTGGGTCTTCTTTATTTATGGTACTATCGCGTAAAAAGGGATCGTCTAATGTACTATCTACTGCATACCAAATTTTTTGAGTTGCTCTAGCATTTGTTTCTTTTTCGATTTCTACATAATTCCACATATGAGGAACAGCTGCTGCCCCATCTGTTTGATGCGTTCCTTGTACTAAAATATTATTAATTCCTACTCTATCTAAAATTGTTTTCAAGGCTCTTGCATATCCTTCACATACAGCTTGTTTTTTTACAAGTGCTCCATAAGGGGTTCCTAAAAATCCCTCATTTCCTTCGTCACAGTCACTTTCTAATTTATAAGATGTATTATATATAATTTCGTTATGCACATATTTGATTTGTTCTGCTACAAGGTTTTTTCCTTCTTCAACTTGAAGATTTTTGGCTCCTTCAACAATTTCATTGACACGAGCTTCTAATGCTTCTTTAGCTTCTACTACTTGTTCTTGGCTTGTAAATCCATCAATATAGTAAGTTTTTAGATTTCCTGAACCAATATTAGCATGATATCTGTTTTCTCCATCTTTTGTTACTCTAAGAGTAAGATTTGGAAAATTTACATAAAAAACTTCTGGGTAATCTACATAGAATGCATATCTTGCTGCATTCATTGCTTTCTTTAGTTCTGTATTTCCTTTCATATAGTTTTCTAGTTGTTCTTGGGAAACATATTTGTCGTCTTTTGCTAAGTCAAAACTTTCTGTTCCTGTTTCTAGAATTCCTTGCTCATACATTTCACAAATTCCATTGTATATTTTTTTAGCGACTTCATCTAGTTGGTCGTAATGGAATTTTCCATTATTTGCGTCTTGCGCATATACAAAATTGTTAAATGGAATGATACTAATTTGTGCCATAAAGATTACAATTAATAACATTCCTGTAATAAGTTTTTTAAATTTCATAAATTAATTCCTCTCCTTCTTTTTAATAATAAAAAACCTTTGTACATAACATTTCCATTATAGCATATTTTTGGTAATCGGTCAATATTCTTTCTACAAAAAAATCCACCTTCTAAAAGGTAGATTTTAATATTTTTCTCTGAATTTTAATTGAATTTTCAATTAATTTAATTCGCAATTTTTAATGTCATTCATAAAGAACTTTCTTTCTGCTAACTTGTCTTGAACTCCACGAAGTGCTTCACCAAATCTTTGGAAATGTACTACTTCTCTTTCACGTAAATATCTTAATGGATCTAATACGTCTGGATTATCACGACAAAGGTCAATTAATTTTTCGTAGGTTGCTCTTGCTTTTTGTTCTGCTACCACTATGAAAGTACAACAATTAAAATTTCCAATTTATTTTAATTTCTTTTTTCTTTGTTATTGGGTCTTTTGCTCCAACCTCTATATAATCTATTAAACCCTCAATCATTTCTCTTGTAAGTTCTGTTACATTAACATATTGTTCTAATATCTGTCTTTTAGATTTTAATGTATCTTGCTCATTGTTAAGTTCCAATAGTTTCGCTTGTTTTTCTACTAATAATGTTTCAATATGTTCTTTATCTTTTCTTAATTCTGCACTTAATGAAACAAATTCTTCTTGGGTTATACTTTCATTTACTTTTTGCATAAATAGTTCTTTCAATGCTTTTTCATACTTATTTACATTTGCTTGATATTGTGATATTTCTTTCTGCAATAATTCTTTATCATTTCTAAACTGCTTTAAGATAACATTTTCCTCTAATTGGTCTACATTTAAGTATTGTTCTATCAATAAATTTAATTCTTTCAAAACAGTTCTTTTTAATACATTCTCCGATATAAAACTACCTATACATTCATTTTTGTCCACTTGTCTTGTAGGGCATCTCAAATACCTATCTTCGTGTGATTTACTTGTTTTTAATGTATAACCACAATGCTTACATTTACATTTCTTTGCAAATATTCCAATTTTCCCATCACTAAATGACTTAAAATTTGCATTGATTTTACTTTGCACACTATTCCATAACTCTGTATCAATAATTGCTTCATGCGTTCCTGATACTATAACCCATTGGTCTTTTGGTTTTGGTTTATTCTTCTTACTTTTATATGAAACACTTCCATATTTACCTTGTACCATATTTCCTATATACATTTCATTATGTAATATATCATTTATTGAAAAATATTTCCATAACGTTCCTAATTTGTCGGATGGTATTTTATATTTTATTCCTTGTTGTGCTTTATATTGTGTTGGGTTTGGTATTCCTCTACGATTTAATTCTCTTGCTATTGCTGTTTTTCCCATACCTTGATTATATAAAGAAAATATTTCTCTTACAACTTTTGCTGGTTCTGGGTCAATAATTAAATGTCCTTTTTGGTTTGGATCTTTCTTATAACCATATAATACTAATCCTCCTGTATGCAATCCATTTTGCCTTTTACTTTTTAAAACTGATTTTATATTTTCTGATAAGTCTTCTAGATACCACTCATTGACTAAACCATTTATTTGTCTTGATTTTTTGTTACCTTTTACTGCTGTATCTGCATTATCTACTAAACTAATAAATCTAATACCCCATTCAATAAACAAACCATTTATATATTTTTCTACCAATTCTAGTTCCCTTGTAAAACGACTTTGGCTCTTACATAATATAATATCAATTTTCCTTTGCTCTGCTAATTTTAGTATTTTATTAAATTGGGGTCTGTTTCTATCCGCTCCAGTGTAATCGTCATCGCTATAAACCTCTTCAATTTCCCACCCTTGACTTATTGCATACTCTGTCAACATTAACTTTTGATTTTGAATACTTGTGCTATCATCCTCCTTGTTTTCCTTGTTTCTGTCCTCCTCTGATAGTCTGCAATAGATTGCTACTCTTAATTTTTTACTTTCCACAACTGCTTTGATTTCTTCTATTTTCTCATTTGATAAAGTAGTATATGGAATTGTTTGATTATTTATTTTGTTCATTTTATAGATTTCCTCCCATGAAAGAATTAATAAAATGAACCAATATTCATACTGTTGTTATAACATACAAATACTGGTTCGTAAACTCATTTCAATAAAATTTATCTATTTATTATTAAGTTGACTATATTTTGCCATAACTTATTAAATGTTTCTTTTCTTTCTTGTTCATTATTTGAAACAAATATATTTTTACAATCCACTTCATACATACTAGATACACCTCATTTAATAATATTCATTCTTGCATAGTTTATTCGTTTGTAACCCTTATAGATTTGTCCATTTTATTTTTTTAGGTACATCATTGCCTACAATAATTCCCTTTTTTAAATGATATGCTTTTGTCTTATCTTTATATTGATATATAGAAGAATTCCAATTTCTAAATACCCTATTACTTATTGCATTTCTACTACTAGAAAGTTCTTGTATATCTTGTAAATGTTGTTGTTTCATAAAGGCATACTGTTGTCTCTTTTCCTGTCTTATCTTCTTCATTTTATTATTCGTATATATTTTTTTTCGTTTTTGTGTTTCTGCTTTTTGTCTATCCTTTTTATTTTTGTATCTAATATCATTTTTTATAATTTTAGAAATATAGGCTCTACTAACTTGTACTGTATTTGCAATATCTATAATTTTCATATCATTTTCATAATATAATTCTATAATTTCTTGTTTTTTACTCATGCTTTAACCTCTGTAATTAGTTAAATTTTGTATCACACTTTTTTCACATGAAGAAACTAATAGAGTATATAAAACTCTACTTTATTTCTAAATCCTTCATTGCTTGTTTAAAGTCTTGATCACTTAATTTTTTAACTTTTTCATTTTTTCTAATTTTGTCATATTTCTTTTTTCTTTCAATGCAATCTATAATTTCTTTCATAAAAAAACCTAGTATGAAAGAGATTATAAAAAAAATAATATTTTTCAACATTTTATTTTTTCTCCTTTTTCTCTTTCATCATTATATTGGCTAATCTTTTTACTTCCTTATCTCCAAATTTTTCATAAAACATTTTTACTTCTTGTTTTATTGATTTTGGTGTAATTTCTGTTGCACTATTTTTTAAAGTATGGAATACTAATTGAGAATAAGCTATAATAGTGTCTTGATCTACATTTGTTTTCAATGTTTCCTTTTGTTTCTTAATTTCTTTTGCATCTTTCGTTTCGGTTGTTAGTTTAATATTTTTTTCATCGACCATAAGTTCTGACCTCCTTTTCTTTATCTACCCATAGAAGTCCAATTTTTCTGGTCGATGTTGCAAATTTCAAAAATTTCTTTATTTTTTTCTATTTCTAGTTAAAGTTCTAAATATCTCAAGTTCAATCTCTTGCTTTAAATCTTCATCAAACCCATTAATTAATGTACTTTGCCTGATTATTAATGGATTATAATCTTTAATTATTTTCATTACTTCTTCATCTGCTAAATTAAATTCATTAAACATTTTAATTGCCTCCTAATAATTTTTTCATAATTTTATCTAATGCTTTATTCTTCAATCTCCAAATTGTAGTTCTATCTTTTTTCATTTCTGTTGCAATTTCATTTATAGTGTTTTCTTTTTTATACAATGAAAATAGCACTATTTTTTCTTCTAATGTCAAAGTTTTTATAACACTGCGTAATTTGTCATCATATATTATCTTTTCAAATTGTATAGCTGTTTTTATCTCTTCCTCGCATTTCCTTATTACAATATCAATGATAGAATCTGATTCTAAATCAATGCAGTCTTTGAATTCTATGTGTTTATAATTTACATAGTTATAATTCTCTCTTATGTATTTCTTTTTTGTATTTATAATCAATATCTTTAAGTATGACTTCTCTTCTTTTGATAATTCCTCAAATAAAAAATCCTTCCTTTTCATATTCTTTTCTCCAATCTTTTAAATTGGACAAATCTGAAAATTAAAGGAAGGTATTGATTATTCAATTACTTTTCCACCTAATCTATATCAATTTAATTAATTCATAATAAAAATCCCCCTAAATAATAGTCTATAAAATTAAATATTAGTATTTTTCTTATTCTTTCGTTTTTTTGTTTTCTGCTGTACAAATCTAATATCTTCCTTGAATTTTACAGACTATTGTCCTAGCAAAAATCATATTATGATTTCGTTATGCTGTCTCAAAAACGGAAAAAGTCGGAATAAATCGGCAAAAATCAGTACATTTTGTCGAATATTTACAAGTAGCAATCACATTTTCTATATGTTTGTAGTTGCTTGTCATTCTTTACAATTTATGGTAAAATACAAAAAATCATTATAGGAGGAATTATTATGATTAAAGTAATAATTGCCAATAATGATATTTTGTATGACAACTTATCTAAAATTGCATTAGAAACAAAAGAAACAATTGAAATAATAAACGTTCCACAAAACCAAGTGAATTCTATAATTGGTCAAATTAAAACAAGAAAAAATTTAATAATATTAGACTCTCTTACTTCAGTAATTTTCTGTTCAAACCTCCTGAAGAATGCAATTAAAACGAAAGTCAATATCATTATTTTGGTAATGGATTTTAGTAACATATCTAGCGTTATCACTGACCACACTCGCCATTTCTTTTTTAAGAAAAAAAGCTTAGATTTTTCATTATTTCAAACTACACACTTAATTTCAAACGCCTTAAAGGATACTTTGGAAATTGAAAAAACTATTGACAACATTTTATGGCGAATAGGACTTACAACTTATTTTAAAGGAACTAAATATCTAAAAGATGCCATACTGTTGGCATATTCAGATAGAACATTATTACTAAATGCTCAACTTCTTGTAAGAAAAGTGGCTGAAAAAAATCATATTTCAAATAATAAAGATAAAATTGTTCGTTCTGATATGGATAAAAGTTTAAATACTGCACTCGATTTGCTTGATATAAATGTTCTTTATGATATTTTCAAAGATGAGTATGATGGCAGAAAAATTAGTTTACGATATTTTATTGATTTATGTATTCAATATCTGGAAAATAAAAAATGTTCCTTCTTATCTTAAAAGAGGAACTACTTGACAGTAGTTCCTCCTTTATCTTTACTATATTTTCTTTTTATTGGCTCGAGATTTGGAAAAACAGCTAATATAATGTCTTTCAATACTTTTATTTCTTCATTATTGCATCTTTCTATAATCTCCAATAGTATCTCTTTATCCGTATTTTCCTTTTCAACATTTCTGTTTTCTCCATATAATATGTAATTAGGATCTTCTTTCAATATTTTACAAATTTGATGCAATGTATGTATGCTACAACTTTTATCACCTTTTTCCAAACTCAATACATAATTTTCTGTTCTATTTATCATTTCTGAAAACTTTTCTCTTGTTATTCCTATTGCCTCTCTAGATTTTCTTATTCTAATTCCAAATCCTTTCCAGTCTTTATATTCATTTCTATCAATTCTGCTCAATTCATTTGCCTCCAATATTATTAATATTACTTATATTTAATATTATAATATTTTGATTGACAAAATTTTACAATCCAATAATAATTTTTATCGTTATTATTAGTAACTAAGCAACAAATAAAAAATGATTACTTTCGTAATTACTACTTTTTTCTTATTTTATTCTTGTATTGTTACCTTAATGTCCTCTAATATATCTCTTTCAAAACTTTCTATTTGTTTTTTTATTCTACTATCTACTGATAATTTTTTCAATATATAATATTTTTCAACATTCCATATTTCTACATAATCTCCACTTTTCCATTCTAGATTATCTCTTATTTCCTTATTTATAACTGCCCTTCCTAATTCATCAATCCTCTTTTTTGATTTTGCCTGTTCTTCTAAAAGTTCTACTATTGCATAATCACCTAACTGGTAAACAGTTAGTTTGGTTTTTCCTTCTTCAATTTTTCCTTTTCTGTATTCAATCGGCAAAACTATTCTGCCTAGTTCATCAACCCTTCTTAAAATCCCTCCAAAATTTATACTGTTTATTACTCTTTCAATTTTTTTTAATTTTTCTATTTCATTCATTTGTTTTTTTCTCCTTTGTAATATAATTTGTCTTTATTAGTTTTTCTAGTTCTTCTTTTGTTCCATATGTAAAACCACATTTGGAAACAATCAAAATTGTATTTGCTATAACTATATAATAATATTTTTTAGTAATTATAATTTTTTCAATATCTACATATTGAATTTTGAGGCTTTCTTTTTTGTCATATACATAAAAATAATTATCTAAAAACTCATAATTTAATAACTTTGGATAAGTTATATTGAAATTGTTTCCAATTAAAGCGTCTCTAATTCCCAGTAGACTCATAAATATAAAAAATATCTTCTCTATGATGCAGAAATCCAAAATTATTGTCGAAATAATTATAAATATACATATCCCAAATTTAAAAAGAATACTATGTAAATGCTTAAATAATATTATAATTCTAAAATTTGTTTTTGTAATCTCTGTTTCGTTTCTTAATAACATTTTTTTCATCCATTCTTGTTAAATTTATTCTTATTTTTCATGCATGGTTACTTAAAATTTGACTATTCGTTACTATTGCTAAGGTATTGTCCGTCCCAACGAAAAACTTCTTCCTCTGTATTTTATTCTATGTATAAAAATGATAATATTTGTTATATTAATAAAAGAGGAGAGTTTTATGTCTCAGTTGACTGACGAAGAATTAAGAAAAGTACTAGGTAAAAATTTAAAATTAGCAAGGCAAACTGTTTCCCTAACACAAGATAGCTTAGCTGAAATATCTGGCATTTCACTAAATTTTCTCAAAGAAATAGAAGGTTGTAGATCAGGTGTTAGTTTAGTAACATTAGTTAATATTTGTCGCTCTTTAGGAATTACTCCAAACGCACTTCTAAAAGATTTCTTTATAGATTCTTCTAATGATGTGGAAAATCTAGTACAAGAAATCAGCCTTTTAAATGAATATCAAAAAGATGCAATCTATTCTCTCGTAAATTTCTTTAAAAATAATGATATGCCTTAATATATAACAAATCTTTTTGATTTGTTTTTTTATATTATTCTTCTTTGCCTCCCTTCTTTTTAGTTTCTTATTTTCTACTATAATTAAATTTCCATTTATTCCTACATTTTTTATATTGTAGCATAATTTTTATATGAATTCAATATTTTGTTCATTTCTTTTCTTGTTTCGTTTATTTAATCTCCTTCAAAATTTATTTCTATTCTGCTATTTTTTATAAAAGGAGGATTTATGAAAAGCAATAATTATAAAATAAAAATTGGAAAAAAACTACAAAACGCAAGAAAGTCCTGTGGTTTAACACAAGAACAAGTGGCTGAAAAAATAAACTGTGCTAGCCGTTATCTTGGACAACTTGAAACAGACAAAAGCAATGGAAGTATTCCTGTTATCCTTAAACTTTGCTCTTTATATAATATTACTTTAGATTATTTGTATTCTGATTATATTGAAGTAACTAATTCACAAGATTTATCAAAAATTGTTGGATATTTCAAATTAAATGATACAAACAAAGCTATCATAGAAAATAATATAAACTTATTGAATAAATTACAAAATGAAAAATAGATTGAATTTGTAATGAACTCTTAAAATTCCAAAGAAAAAATGTTGTATTATTCTATACAAGGAACTACTTATACATGGCAAAAGTAGTTCCATTGAATTTTAGCTTTCTTTGTTCTTAATAGATTTTATAATTTCGCTTTCTTCATTAAATATAATATTAAGTGCATCATTGATTCCTGCCATATAGTACTTTTTACATTGATATACATTCATTGTATCCCTATTATCTAATAATATATCTAAATTATTCATTATCATTTCTTTGTCTTTTTCACTAACATTTGCTAATGCTTTTATTTGATTATTTAGGTCGACCTGTTTTATTGTTTTGAAATCACTTTCTCTAATTACATTTTCTTCTGTGGTCACTTCTATTTCTTCAAATCTCAAGTGAAATAACATTTCTAATATATCATTATCTTGCTTTGTTTTCAATAATTTATTTTTCATTTTTCACCTCACTATTTTTGATTTTTCTTAATTCTTTTATGATATCATCTTCATTAAATCCTATGCCTTTTTGAATATAGCCTGCTATTTCTAATCCATCTTTTATTACAGTTGTCTTTGAGTCCGATGAAATGACTAAAAATTTAGGAGAATTATTTTTACCAAAATAACTTTTAATGATATCTAATCCTGTATATTCATGATTTCTTACTAGATCTGTTATTACTATTTCTGGTTTTAACTTTTCTATCATTTCGATTTCCTTTTCATTTGTATTAGCAATTCCTAGTATTTCAATGTCACTATATTTTTTCAAAAAACTTTGAATTTGTTTGCATAAAAATACATTGTCATCTGCTATTATGATTTTGATTTTCTCATTCATATTAATTGTACCTCCATTAATTCCCTATATTATAATAGACTATATTTATAGCCCATTATAGCAAAAAAAATTGATAAAGTATATTCAATATTTTTAGAAAGGATATTTGCCATGCAACTCAATGATGCTATAAAACTTAGAATTGACTATTTTTTAAATAAAAAAGGCTTATCTTCTTTGTGGGATTTATACAAAACAAGTGGTGTGCCTAAATCAACTATTAATGCCATTTTTGGAACAGAAAAAAATAAATTGCCACGCCTGCCTACTTTACTTCATTTATGTGAAGGCCTTGATACTAATCTCATGGAATTTTTCAATGATCCTATATTTATCGATGTTGAAGATGCTTCAGAAGATAAAGAAATATAAACAATAGAAAGGTGTTTTCTCATCTTTTTATTTTTTAATTCCGTCTTACCTTGAATTGTACCATATACTTAATGATAAAATCAAGCATATATCAAAATTATGGGAGGATTTTACTTTGAACTCTAGAAAACGCAAATATATGGATATTTTAAATGGAAATTTAAATATAGTTGGAATTAATATAAAAAATGCTCGACAAAAAAACAAACTATCTAGACAACAACTATCAACCAATCTATTGTTACTTGGTATTGATATTGCTGATCAATCTATCTATGATATTGAAATGGGAACTCGCACGGTAGTTGATTATGAATTATGTGCTATTGCAAAAATACTTAATACGTCTACTGACATATTGTTAAAAGACTTTCGTGAACAATTAGATAAAATTTAAAAGACTAGATTTCTTATTTTAATTAATATTATCTAGTCTTTTTATTTGAACCCTTGAAATTTTTGAGCAGAAAAAGGATGTATTATCCCCATTGTTTCGAAATAATACATCATAATTGAACCCCCTCATTCCTTCGCTTTCAATAAGATAGTCTAGTATGTAAATTTAATTAATCTACTGCAGGTGCTATTTAAAAAAATCTTGTGCATCCTTGCCCACACTTTTTACACCTACATATCCTCT
Source organism: uncultured Clostridium sp. (assembly GCA_947574235.1). Lineage (GTDB taxonomy): Bacteria > Bacillota > Clostridia > TANB77 > CAG-508 > CAG-269. Next base: position 89,026 of record CANPIU010000002.1, read on the forward strand.
TACAAGTTTTGCCTCCTGAAACTCTTTATTTTATTGTGAGTATATGTTACAAAATCTCACTTACGCATTTTGTATAAATAGACTGTTTATACTTATACGAATGAACTTTATAGCATCGGCTCATAACACCTGTCACTTTTAGCGAGTTTATGGCATCTCTCGTTGCACGAAAAAAAGCATCCGTATTTTTAAATTTACGAATGCTTTTTATTTGTGTCTTGTTATTTAATTATTCAAACTCTTCCTCTGATTCCATAGCTTTCTTTGTTGTTTGATCTAACTGCTTCACTATTTTCAAGAGTTCTTCTCCCAACTCTTTGCTATTTTTATGTGTAACATACACACTAATATTTTCTATGTATTTATCTACAAATCCAGTCTGTATGATACTTTTCTTTAGGAAATTAGACATTTTATTTTTTGTTTCTTCACTAACTTTCCTTTTACCAGTAAAATCATTAATTAATATTCTAGTAGATACATACCCTTGTTCAAAAGCACATTTTTGTAAATAGTCAACAAATTCTGTTAATATAATAGCTTGATATGTAGGACTATCTGTAATTTCATTATATGTTATACTTTCTTTATCATCGTAATAAAATGGACAAAAATCAGTATAAAATACCATATCCACATTTAGTTCTTTATCTATTTCTACATCTGCTATTCTTTCATCTTTATATAATAATTGTAATATTTCATGTTTATAATTTGATAATTTTAAATCGTTATTATTATAGTCAGTTAGGCTAACTGTATTATGAAATGATTGACTATTTCTAATTCCATCTTCCACAATTTTATTAGTGTAAAATTTTAGCATTTCATCTTTTGTCATTTGTATTGTAAATTCTTTATTTTGCATATTTTCCCCTTTCTAAAACAGAACTCTATTCCATCTCTTCTCCTTGTTGCTTTTCATTTTCTAGATTATATAATTTTTCTTGGGTCTTAAAATCCTTAATAAAATAATTTGCAAATTTCTGTACATATTTTAAGCTTTCTTTTAGAGTTTTTGAATCTTTCTCTATTCCCCACTTACAAATATCTTTTACATTATAATTTCTTGTATTAATATTTAGCTTTTTAGCAACTGCAAATACTGTAGCATTTATTTCTGCTTGTGTTTGGCTAGCATATAAATCCACACTATACATGGTAACATTATTGCTAGGTCGACTATTATTACTTATATCTGTGATGATATTTTCCAAATTTAACATTAAATTATTGGGTTCAAATATTAATCCTCTTCTTGAACACATTCCCTTTAACATCGTTTCAATATAATCCTTTGAAAATGTTTTTTCTTGTTTTTTTATTGCATCAGTTTGACTTATATCATATACTTCATCTATTTTGAATTTTACATCATTTTCTACTTTTATTCTTTTGATTATTTTTAAAGGTTTTTCTTCATCTTTTACATGATATTTATATTTTTCCATTTTCTCTTTATCAGCTACAAAGCTAACATTATCTCTTTGATTTCTCAATAATAAAATATTACTGTAACTGGTATTATACATTTTAGAAAGTGTTACTAAAAAACTTTTCATTTTTTCTTGACTTTCAAAAGTTTCTTTTGCTAAATTATCTGTGCTGTCTAGCAAATTTCGTATTTCCTCGTCTATCCTTCATCATCTCCTTTTTTACAGCATATATTTTTTTATATCCAACATTTCCTTTTCTTATTGTTTTTATTGCTTTTTCCAAATTTGTCTCCTTCCAAAACTTAATCCATTTCGTCTTGTTCTTCTGTTTCGTTTTCTAATTGTTTTTTATCTTCTTTTGTCTCTAGTAGTTGGTTAACTTGTGATTCTATCATTCTTCTTAAATTACTCATAATTTCACTATTTTGATATTGTTTTGTAATTTGATGGATTTTTGCTAAATCTTGTATATGGCTTTTTGAATTAGTTCTTTCTTGTTGTTCTGTTTCTGTATTTGTATTTTCAATATATAATTTTCTTCTTTGTTCAATGTATTTATCTTTTTCTTTTATGGTTTCTGTATATAATCCATTTTGAATGTCTATTTTATTTTGAATATTATTTTTTTCTTTTTGATATTCAGATACTTTTGCATTTATTAAATCTACTCTTTTTAAGTCTGTTCTTAAAGATATGACTACATAAAGAAATTTTTGTAAAGGGTTCATTTTATCTGTTTTTTCTAATATACTCGTCTTTTCACTTTCTAATTTTGCAATTTCTTTTTCCTTTTCCATTTTAGAGTCTTCCATTTTCTTTTTCCTATTTTCCAACCCCATTAAATCATAGTTAATTTTTTCTATTTTAGCATCTAACTCTTCCATTTTTCTTAAATCCGTGTTTTCCTTCATTGTTCTACTTTCTCCTCCTTTTATAATTAAAGAGAGCTCCTCCTGAGCTCCCTTGACTTAGCAACCTGTTCTTGGTAATTTTACTTGTATTTTCTTTTCATATACTTTAGTTGTATGATCATCTTCATCCCATACTAGATAAGTTTTGTTGTATCCTTCAATTTTTGTTTTATTGGTAAATACATCGTCATTTTTTACTGTACTTTTAACATTAACAAATAATTGCGGTGTGTCTACTGACTCAAATCCAACATCGACTGTTCCAAAATCTGTTTTAAATTCTGTTACAAATTCATCTTCTTCTAATTGTAAATCTATAAAAGAAATATAATTATTAAATTTTGTATTTAGATTATCTCTTAACAATCTATAATCATTTTTATTTGTTTTATAATAAATAGCATAGTTCAAATCTTGATTATAAGTTCCAGTTACTAATCTTGTTGCTGTTATATAATCAGTTGGTAATACATCTGTCCAAACAAAATGTTCTAGTTTTGTATTTCCTGTATTCTTAATATGGAAATTATATTTAATTTCTTGATTAGCTGTTGTTTGAATAATTCCATCTTTTTCAATATCTACGTCAGGGTTTTCAGGAATATTGGTAATTTCTACTGTGATAATATCACCATCATTTACAATGTCTGCTGAATATTCATTCGTATTTAATAAATACCATTCAGGACAATCCTTTTCACTTTCCTTTATAAAATAAATTCCTTTTTCTAATAGACTTGTAATAGCTGTTCCATCTTCTCCAGTTTTAATCGTTTCAATGTATTTTTTGTTTTCATCATATATGTCAAAAGAAACATTTGGCATTGGATCTCCTGCTTTTGCTTCTGTTATTTTACTATCTGATTCAGATGTTTTTACTACTTTTACCTGACCTTTTATTTTTCTATTTTCAAATGTTTGATTAACAATTTCATTTTCTTTTAATACCACTTTATGAATTGTATCATCTAAAACATATTTCTCATTTGTAGCAACCTCCTTGAAATAAAGACTTTCAAAATCTCTAACAGGATAACGAGAAGTCATTGCCTCTCCCTCTTTATTAGTTTTTATTTTTTCTAAAACATTTCCATCTTTGTCTAATACTTCAAATTCAACATTTTCTAATTTTACTTCGTGGTTTTCTTGATCCACTTTTACAACTTTTACTTGTGATTTTTTTAGTTCATTTTCTATTGTAACATCTGTCGTTTCTTTCCATTTTATTTTTAGTTCTGTGTTTTCTGCTAGGTTGTACCATTTATTCGTTTTCTTTTCAATCAAAGAATAATCGGCAACTCTTAAATCTTCAATATAAATTTCTCCATCTGCATCTGTATGATAAGTACCAATTACTTTTTGCTGTTCATGAGAATATAGGTCAAATTCTACATTTCCAAGAGTTATCTTGTTGTAATCCTTATCGACTTTATATACTTGTAAATTTCCTCTTTTTCTTTCATTTTCAACACTTTTAACTTGTGTATCTGCATAACTCAAATAGATTTCTTGTTCTTTATCATTTAAAATATAATTTTGATCTGTTTCCAATTCTTTTGCAATCACAGTACCAGGTCTTAACCTTTCGATCGTAATTTCTCCATTACTATCAGTTGTATATCTTCCAATTTCTTCGCCATCTGCATATCTAAAATCAAATACTACATTTGGAATCCTGTATTTTGTTTCTTTCAATTCTGCATCTTCTTTGATTACTTTAATCGTTGATTTATGTGTATCAATTGTAAATTGAGCAATTCCTTGTTCGTCACCTAATGGGTCAAAAGTTATAGCATAATTTTGTAAAGAACTGTCTGGTGATTTTCCATAAAACACTGGATAGGTTTCACATCTTGCTCTAACTGCTACTGTTAAATCCATATTATTTATAACTTTATTGGTAGGAATAGCAATTTTAAAATGTTCTCCTCCTCCAAAAACTGTTTGATCTTGATGATTCATATTTACAATTTTAGAGCCTTCAGGCAATCCATGTGTTGCAGTTACATTATAACTTCCTATATTAACAAAAGATGAAACACTCATTTCTTGATAACACCAATCTCCGCTTCTTACTAAATCGCCTACTCTATTCACCGAAACATTAGCTGACTGTGGTGTTCTTGTTCCATTTCTTCCTTCATTTACTAAACTAATAATTGCATTTTTTATTTGTGTACCTCTTGCATCACCTCCATTGTATCGAGTTTCTGGATTATATCCATACAAAATAGAATATACGGCTTGTTTTGTAGCAACGAAAGCATCTTGGTCTGTGCTACAACCAAGTTGACTAGCTGACCTATATGGAAAGCCAGCAGTAATTACTCTCCACACTTCTACATTATCCAAAGTAGATTCAATGTCTACTGTATATTCTCCATGTTCAGCCCCATTTCTGTCTGCATTTAGGCAGTACGCTGGATATGTTCTTCCATTATAATCATAACCAACATAGGTAGTAATAATATAGCTCCATGCGTTTTGTTTAGTATCCCAAAATTGCAAATGATAACCACAACTACCAAGATTAACAATTTGTGCCGAATTTATTTGAGTGGCAGATACTATACCACTAAAAGCATTCAATAAATATACTATTAACAATATAATATAAACTATTTTCTTTTTACTTTTTATCATTTTTATTTTACCTCCAAAAAAGAACACCTCTAAAAAGTGTTCTTAAAATTTAAATTTTATCTTATTTATAATATAAAACTTTCACTCCATCTTAGTTCATTTCCTACATAATAATCACGAGCATAAATTCTTATTGTTCCAAAACTATTTGCTATCGCATTTTTTACTCTAGTTTCTGTAAAAGTAAAACCTGTTGTTTGATTTACAATAGAAGAATCCACTACTATATTATATCCTAACTGTTTCATATAAGTGGATGGATTAGAATTAATAATACTTTTCATTTGATTTATTAAGTTATTATTTACCTTAAAACTCTCTACTGGTTTACTATTAGCTACTTGATTTGGCTCTGTTGTTATTTGCTTTGGATTACTTTGAACTTTTGTACTTGAATTCGCTTGTGTTTGTTGTTTTACAGCTGATGGATTAACTGTTTGTGCTTTTTCCTTTATTTCTTTTGTATTTTGATTATTTGTTTTTACTGGTGTGTCCTCTGAAATATCATCGTTTATAGTTTTTTCTTCCTCTGCTATAATTCCTGCATCTGCAACTTGTATTTCTTCTGTATTTTCTGAAATTTTATCTTCTGTTGTATTTTCTACAACTTCTTGATTAGTCTTGTTGCTATTCCTTATATTGTTTTGTACCTCATCCCAATGGGTATATCTATATACTATAATATAGGCAACCAATAGTACAAAAATAACAATACAAACAAAATAAAACTTCGCAATAAAATTCCATTCTCGTTTTGTTCCTACCTCAATCACTTCTTTTTTTCTCATTTTTATCACATCCTCTTTTTTCCTTATTGTAACTCTGTTGAACTTAGATTACAAGTCATTTGCTGTTATTTCTGTAGCTTGTACGCATAATCTCTGATTTTTCTTATTTGCAATACAAGTAATCAAAGATAGTTTATTTTCTTTCGTATTTTCTAGTAAACTCCAATCTGTCTCAAAAATAGTTTGAATATTGTCTACTTTGTAATTTCTAGTATAAAATTTTGTTTGGTATGTAATAATGTCACCTTTTTCTAGTTCATTAATCCTTGCAAAATAGGAATATTGATTTCCACGATTATGTCCTGCAAGAGCAATATTGCCATCATAAGTAGATGTATTTTCAATATGCCCAATATAATCTTTTAAAATTTTATTGTTACTTCCTTCTTTAACAGTAGCTTTCAATCCTATCCTTTCAATAGTTAATATTCCTAATACCTCTTCTTCTAATATATTTTCTTCCTGATTATAGGTAATATCTACATAGTCAGCATCAGTTTGAATGCTGTTTGGATCAACTAAATTAGAATCATAATTATTGTAGAAGTAATAAATGCATCCACCTATTATTGCAATTAAAATAATACTAATTATTATAATTAATTTTCTTTTCACTTTTGCCTCCTACACATATATTTCAAATTCTTTTTCTTTTACTTCACATATATATTGCTTGTCAAAATATTTAATTGTTACATTTGAATGTAATAAATCATGATATAATTTGTTACTTAAAACAATTTTATACTTTCCTGAAATAGATGGTGTTAATGGTGTAATATTTATCAATCTTTCATTTCTACTCAAATGAACCTTTTTAACAAGTTTCCAATTGTTATTTTTATAATTATAAATATAAATATTTTTTCTCCTAAAAATAATAATACCACTAAAAATGATTACTCCTGTTGTGGTTGTTGCTACTACTGGCATTGTATAATTCTTTTCTTCTTCCATTGGAACTTCTTCATAAGAAAGATAATAAGTTATAGAATCTGTTTCTTCTTTTTTCAATTCTCCTTTGTATGTTACTGTTGCTATATAATTTTTTATAATTCTTTTTTCTTTGATTCCTTCGTAATTCATAATTCCATTATAAGTACAAGGAATATCTTGTCCATCTATTTTTTGGACTTGTTCAACATTCCATACTGGACTAATTAAATAATAAATTGTTCCTTTTTCTTCAATTGTTTTAGGTATATTATTTAGTTCATTTTCAGGAACATTATTATATTCTTTTTTTAGTATTACTTTGTATTGTTCTATATAGCTATTATTTACTTGTAAATCTAATGAATCCATTTGTAATTCTAAAATACCAGTATAATCATTTTCTCTTACTTGTTTGTTTATTGAAAATAAATTTAATGCTTTATACTTATCTCCTGTTGTAACTATCTTTTGTTCTTTTTCTTCTTTGTTTTTTGTTACAATCGTTTGGTTTTCTTGTGTTTTTATATCTTTTAATTGATATCTAATACTATCTACTATAATTTCGTTTTTTATACTATTTTCATATTCTAGTTTATTTTCTATTGGAATTGTCTTATCAATTTCATAAATTTTTAATTGTTGTATTTCTATTGTTTTAGCAAAACAATTTGTAGAAAATATCAATACTAATAATAAACTTAATCCTGCAATTCTTATTCTATTCAAATTCTTCCTCCTCTATCTTATTTTTTGCTATTAACTTACTATCCAAATCTTTTTCTATTAATTCTGTAACATACTTTTTGATTGTTTTTTCTTCTTGCAAGTTAAATAAATATGTTTTCATTCTTTTATGCAAGTTTGAATCTATGTCAAATGCTAGATATTTATTCAAATTCTTCCTCCTCTTCTACTTGCTCTTTCTTAACTGGTTGTTTCTTTAAATTACCTTTTTTATTTTCTAGTGTTTGTTCTTTCTTTACTTCCTGCTTTTTATTATTTACAACTGCTGTTTTCTTTTCTTCTTTTTTATTTTCTACTACTGGTTGATTTTTCAATATATCTATTTTGCTTTTATCAACTTGTTGTTCTTTTACATCATTCTGTAAATTTTCCTGTACTTTGTGTTTTTCTAAATTCTCCTCTATAAGTCCTGTAATATAACTTTTAACTGTTATTCTTTTCTCTAGTACATAATCTTTCATTCTTTTTTGTAATTTCTCATCAATTTGACAAGCTAAAACTCTTGTAGTATTCAAATTCTTCTTCCTCCTTCTTTTCAAATTCTTTGTTTATATTATTTGAAAACTTTTTTATAAACTGAAATTTCTCTTGTTCTTTTTTTATTTTTTCATAACCTTTTTTGGTTACAGATATCATAACTTCTCTATAATGTCCCATATTTTTTTCCTTTTTATTTCAAACCTAATATTTGAAATACCATATTTCTTAATTCCTCATTAAAAAGAAAGGTTAATCCGACTGAAGTTAATACAAAAATTGCTATATAACACAATAATTTTACTAAACTTTTTATCGCATCTATAAGAATTGCAAAAAAATAAACACTCGAATTAATTTGATTCGATGTGTTCCTATCTTCTTTTATTTTTTTTGCTTGTTCATTGCTTTCTACTTTTCCTTTTAATTTGCTTATTAACTCTTTGTATTTCTTGTTTTTCTCAACTTTTTCTTCTTGAATCTTCTTGAACTTTTTAGCCTCTTTCTCTTGTATTCCTGTTTGTGATAAACTTTTAGTTATTTGCTCTTTCATTTGTTGTTCGTCTATTCCATTGATAATATTGTAAATTTTATTTTCATATAAACTAGTTAATACCATATTTTGATTATCATAACCTTTTGCAATAATAATAATTCTAGTATTACAATACATCTCTTTGAAATATTGAATAGCTTTTATTATTTCATCTTCTGTATTTTTTAGCTGACCTAAATCTATAATTAGATATTTAATCAGATTAAAATTTACTTTTGTTTGCTTTATATATTTATAAAAATCTAATTCTTCTACTTCTTGGTTTAATATTGTAATTCCTAATTCCTTACAAATATTGATTATTAAATCAGTTGTAGAATTACTTGCAATGTAACTTAACATCTTCTTTCCTCCTTTTAATCTAATGCCTTCTCTTCATAAGGCACATCGTAAATTACATTGTTAGATTCCAAGTAAACTATATTATTATTTGTTTTGTTATTATCTTCTTTTCCTAGTTTCCAAAATATATTATTTAATATTACAATTATTATTAATACCAAAAATATAGCTACATAACAAAACATTTCTTTTTTGTTTTTGTCCATTTTACCCTTCTTTCTCCGTGAATAAATACGGTGCAGGATCAATCGCATATTTATTTGAACCTGAATTTGTTCTAATTTCAAAATGTAAATGGTCTCCTGTAGAATTGCCAGTTGTTCCTTGTGTTCCAATAATTTGCCCTTTGATTACTTGTTGACCTTTTATTACTTTTAGTGAATTATCTCTCATGTGGGCATAAAAACTGTAAAAGGGCTTTCCTTGTTCATCTATATGTTTGATCTCTACACAATTTCCATAACCTCCTTGCTTTCCTGCATGAGTTACTTCTCCATCTTGTACTGCCATAATACTACTTCCTAAACTTCCGCATAAATCTATTCCAGTATGATTTGAGTGAACTACTCCATGTGACTCTCTATATCCAAACTTGCTTGTTACTTGTATAAAATTTTCTATTGGCATTGGTAGTTTTCCTCTATATACAATCTCTCCTTGTTTTATTTCTGTATCTTGTATCGTTGTATTTGAAATAGAATTATTATTGTCTTTTTTTCTTGCATTAGACTGATTTATGTAGGTACAACCTAGAATCAAGATAAAAATTGCAGTTCCTATAATAATTCCTATTTTACTACGCATAATCTTGCTCCTTGTTAAATTTGGGATCAATCATTTCTAATTCATACTGAAATAATTTAAACATAATATATATTTTTCTAATCCCTGCCATAAATAAACATTCACCAACATTTGCATTTAATAACATTTTTTCTTCCTGCTCTGTCAATTTGAAAGTAGTTACAATATCTTTTAAATCCTTGCCATCTGTTTTAAAAAACATTTTATAGGTACTATTTGTAAGCAAACTTTGACCATATAATCGAATTTTTTCATTTAAAAAATCCTCTATACTTTGTGTTACAACAACAATGCTACTATTATGCTTTCTTGCCATCTTGCTTATATATCTTACATATTCGAGAGTCTGTGGAATATTCGGATCAACAAGTATGTGACATTCATCTGCAATTAACATGGTTCTTTCTTTTACATCTTTACTTAAAATATCCCAAGCAAAAGATAAAATATTATAGTATTGTGCTCTTTTATATTGAATTTGGAATTTTTGCATGGTAGATGTATTGAACACAGTAAGTCTTGTAGCAACTTCGATATTAGTATAGCCATTCCAAATACTACTTGCTTGTCCAATACATATTGGTCTAATTAGAGCAAGTAACTTTTCTAATGTTTTATCTTGCTTTTTCTTGTTTTTCTTTTCTATTAGAAAATACAAATCTTCCAGTATTGGAAAATCTGTATTTTTTAATCTACTAATATCTGTGTTGTTATCTATACCAAAATTTTTGTATAGTTCTTCAAAAACTAAATCTAACTTCGAAAATTCTATTTCTGTAAGTGATGGATAGAGTATTTGGAAAAATGTCTGTAAAAATTGAAAATGTAATGATAAAGCATTTTTGCCTGATTCATCATCACGATTATTTCGAACTTGTAATGGATTTAATACTCCTCCTTCCCCATCACAAGCAACAATCTTTCCTTTTAAATTTTTACAAAGATATGAATATTCGTTCTCAGGATCTATAATTAATTGACGTGTTGTAGGTAATTCGTTGATAATCATGTGTTTTACTGACATACTTTTTCCTGATCCTGAACTTCCAACAACAATCATATTACTATTTCCTCTTCCTAAATCTTGTTTCCATATATTGAATATGACAATCCCACCATTTTGACTAATTCCCCAGTAATACCCTTGTTGATCGACAAATGTTTCTGTGTTAAATAAAAATCCTCCTGTAAATGTACTTGTTAATATATTTCTTTTAAAATTTTTACTTAACTCTGTTTGTATCGTGAAAAATGGTGCTACTGCTTTGAAACCATCCATTAACAAAAAATTTGTTAAGTTTCTAATTTTGAGTTTTTGTCTTTGTACTTCCATTTCTATTTCTTTGCATCTTCTCTTTAGTTCTTCTTCCTCTTCTGCTGACACCAATATATAAATTGTTAAATAGGAAACCACTTCATTATTTTCTATCATTCTATTAATAATCTCACTTGCCTCTTCAATTTCTTTTTCTTTTAGCTGTCTACTTGATTCGTTCCTTGCAATTTTCGCAAGTCCTGATGCATCTCTAATCCTAGAATCTAAATCGTCTATTAACTCTGTATTATCTGTTGGCTCAATATTAATGCTAAAAATTGCTCCAATATTATTTACTAAATTGCCCAACCATTTCATTTCAACATTAGATGGATAATGAACAATAGTATACACTTTACAAAATCGATTTCCAAAATATATTTTATTCCTTCCAAATTCTAGTCCTCCCACAGGTGTAAGCAAATCAATTAATTCATAATTCGTATCTTTTTTCTTCATTTACATTCAACCTTTCTTTTTTCCATTGCTTCTGCTATTCGTTTTTCAGCAATTTTGCAATATTCCTTGTTTATTTCAAAACCTATAAATTTTCTTCCCTTATTAATTGCTCCAACCAATGTCGTTCCAGAACCTGCAAAACAATCTAAAACTACTTCTCCCTGTCTACTTGAATTTTCTATATGATTTTCAATAAATGGCATAGGCTTAATAGTTGGATGTTTGTATTTTCTCTTGTCTACTTGATTTGTTCCTGAGATATAGTATTTATGCTTTGTATGATAATTCCCATATAGTTTTACTCCTTTTTCTTTAGCAAAAATAATATATTCTGTATCAGGTAAATAAATATTATTTGTCAATGGACTTGGATTTTGTTTATGCCAAGTTAAAAGCTCATAATTACAACCTTTATTAGTAAAATACTCCAAAAGTTCTTGTATCTGCCTTTTAGAACAATAAATGTATATATTAATTTTCTTCATTTTTTGAATTAATAAGTCTAATACTTTCAAATCAAATCCATTTGTCATTTCAAGTAATTCATTAGCATAATTATTATAAATAGTTGTATTTTTTATTCTATTTAAATCTAGTTTGTATGGTGGATCAATAACTACTAAATCAATACTGTTATCATCTAGTAACTTTATTCCATCGATACAATCCATATTGTAAATTTTATTATACTCTAGCAAATCTTCTCCTTATTTTTACGATATTATCTCTATAATCCGTATCTTCTTTTCTTGCAAACTCTGGAATTGTGAAGCTTTTTATCATTAAAATGCTATCCGTTTTATTCAATATTTGTGTTTCAAATTCACATTTATTAAATCTTTGTTTCCAGTTGTTTGCTCTTTTTATTAATTTTTCTTTTGCATTTTCTCCATCTTTCTCCCATATGCATAAATAAAATTCATTTTCAATAATATTCTTATCTGCTACAAGTTCATGTGTACAAATAATTCTTTTTTCTACTATTTGAATGCTAACATCGTCTTGTAATTCTCTTTTTAAATCTTGTTGCTCATTTACAAAATCCTCAATGTCAACTTTTCTTGGAATAATAAAAATGCTATATGGATATTGTTCTGTGCTAAATTCAACACTCATACTATCCATCTTGTTTTCTAGTTCTTCTTCTGAAAATAAATCTGTATTAATAGGAAATACTTTCATAAATAAAATTACTTGTCCATCCAGTGTGGTCAAGTAATTATCTTCTATATCTTTTATATTTAAAAACTCATTTAACGTTTTTGTTTGTTGTTCTAGTTTTATCAAAATTACTCCTTTCATACTTATACCTCTTTTGCATAAGTTCATATTTTATTATGTTTTTTATATTATCAGCCATAGAAAAATTATTTCTATTTTTCGTTAAGAATACTACTGCAATTACTACACTTCCAATTACAAAAAATGTTGAAAATAGCATTACTCTTGTAAACAAATAGATGATATATGAAATCACTACTGCAACAGCTAAAACAATAATTGTTTTTACTAATTCCTCCATTCCATATCCTTCAAAGAATTCGGTTTTTAGTCTAATTTGGGCTGGTATTTTTATTGTTTTTTTCATTCTACCAAGCACCTCCTCCAGAAGAAGATCCGACCTTCTCCGTCCGTTGGTTTTGTAAAATTTTCACCTAATCCCTTTTGCCCTATATATTGTAGATATGTATAACTTGATGGAAATATAAAACCTTCTGAATCTCTATAATAAGCTATCCTTGAATAATAACCTTTCCAAAATCCTTGACATTCATTGAATGGTCTTAAAAAGCTTACATTCTCCAAAGTCTTTGCTCCTATATAAATACCAAAAGCTTCTTCAAATGGTTCATTTTCTTTAACTGTTGCAATTTTTTTATTTGTATCTGTTACAACATATCTTTTGCCATCAATGTTAATAGTTTCTCTATTTTGGCAATCTTTATCTTCTATTTTTGCAAATGTTACCTCTCCTGTGCCTTCATCTGCAACTCCAATAGCATTTCCAAAATAGTCTTTTGGAATTTGTAATAATGTTAAAGAAAGTGTAATCAATACACTTGCAATAATTGTATTTTTAGCAAGTTTTATATATCTTGCTTTGTTATCAGGATCAATTCCCATTTTTATCACAAAAATAAGAAATGTAACTCCACCAATTGTGATACCTAAATTTTTCAAAACATTTATAATTTCCTGTAAAGTCTCTATTTTATTTTCCTCCTTCTATCTATATGTCTTGGAACTAATGCTCTTAAATTTCTTGCTGTATTACCTGCCGAATTTATAATGCTTCCACTTGGTTTAATCATATATTTGCCAAGTATCATTGGTGTATTTACAGCTATAATTGCAATGGCTATCGCATAAATCAAATGGCCATTTGTTATAACTAAAATCGATAAGTTCATCATACATAGCTGTGTTACTAATGTAAAAGCTGTCATTAAAAAGTTTCTAATATATTCAGGAAATACACCTTCATCTGAGTTTAAAAGTCCGTATTGTTGCAAATGGTATCCCCATTCTCATAAGTAACATTTCTATTCCGTTTCATAATAAATTGACAAATCAATACTAGCCAAGTTATAAGCAAAACCAAACAAGCAACTGCTGTGAAAATCCCTCCTGTGATATTGTTGCTTAATGCCTCTGATAGGCTGACCGTTTTTACTGGCATTGAACCCAAAATACTGCTTAATATACTTGATGTAATTCCCACGAAAATGTCGTAAACTTCTTTAAAGCAAATCATAACAATAACTGCTTTTAGCATTCCAATTACTAAATGAATTGGATTTTTTTCAGGGTCTCCATTATCATGTAGAAAATATGTTTTTATTAATTTACTAATAAAAACAATTACTAATATAAAACAAGCATAGTTGAAGATTACTTGATAAATTCCATTAAAATCTATTTTTGTTCCTCCATCTATTTGTATTGCATTTAGTTCTCTTTCTATAAAAAATACTAAATTCACCATGCTTTTAAATAGTGAATTTAGTGTTGCCTCTGATCCATCGATAAATTTTTGTATTAATTCTACAAGCATATCTGCCATAGCATCACCCACCTTTTAAAGAAAAAATCACTATTTTTCCTATCTGTAGAATCCTAGAATTACATCAATAAGTGCCAAACCGACAAGTTATCAATACCATACTTATTAAAGTAGTCTTTATGTTTTGCATATTCCTTCTTCTTTCTCCTTCATCATTTGTTTTTAAACAATACACATAATATATAAAATATCCTCCACAAATTGTTATTCCAATACCTGTTAACCAACTAATAATTGCATCTGCTAATTTTTTTGTTCCTGTTACTAATTTTGTACTTTCAAAACTACTAGCATGAACAACTTGATTTGCTGTAAATAATAAAATAACAATTAGTATGGTTTTTACAATTATTCTAATTACTTTCTTTGTTTTCTCTTTGTTTGATTTCAAAAGTCTCCTTTCCCTTCTTATTCACTCTCCAGTTTTCTCGAAGTAATTGTAATTCTTCTATTTCTTCCATTTCATCAAAATTATTTTCTTTTACTTTATCCCATATATTCCATATGCTTACTTTTGACATTTTCCTTATTTTTCTTGCGTTTTCTCTATCAATTCTTAATTTTTGATTTTCTTCTTTTGTTCCCATTCCATTTAATTTATTAAAATACATTTGGCTAATGTCTGGTACATTTAATAAAGCAGGTGGCTTACCTGCTATCATAACTAAAATGTATGGACTTTCAATCTTCAATACTTCATCAGGTGTTAAAAGTTTTCTTGAAATTAAACTCATACTACTACTTGAATTGTCATACTTAATATTGGTATTACTGCTTTCTCCATAACTTTGAACTGTATAAGTTCCGTAATTTATCTGAAATTTTGGTTGCGGTATCAATATTGCTTGATTTTAAGTAAATCCATAGACAATTGTCAAGAATATTTTGTGTACCTTCTTTCCCGATATTTTTCTTCTAACTGGCCAAAACTTTGTAGTGCAATAACGAACCTACAATTTCTACTCCTAGAAACTGTGAGCATGGACTGGAACGATTCGAGTTTTGTAAAATTAGCGAATTCGTCTAAAATAAAATTCATTCTAATTGGTAATTCTCCACCTTCTTCTCGACTTATATCTACAATAGCAGTATATAATTGCTGTACTAAAAGACTGCCGAAGTTTATGATAGGTTAATTTATCATCACTTAATAAAATATAAATTGCTGTCTTTTTCTTTGCAAAATCTCGTAAGTCAAAATCTGACTTTTGAATGGTATCTGCAACATATTCACTAACAAACATTTGCAAAGTAGAAAGTGCTGAAGCGACAAAACTTCCTCTTGTTTTGCTTGGTGCTGTGCCGAGCAACCGCAAAAAACTTTTTAATTGGATCATTAGCATCTTTATTTTTCATATATTTATCAATTAGCATTTCTCCATCTTCATCAGTCTTAAACATTTCTGCTACAAAGTAATATGCATTTGTTAATGTTTGATATTCTCGCTTTCCTTTATTTTCTAAAACAACTGCCATTATTGCTGTTTTAATTACACTCATTTCTCCATTAGCCCAAATTGGCTCTGTTTTATCGTTTTTCTCCACAAGAATACTTACAATGTCATTAACTAAACTTTCAGCAAGTGGAATATCATCCTTTTCTACGGCATTTATAACCAAATCTAGATAATTGTAATGATTACTTTTTAGAAAGTTAATAAAATCTAGTGCAATTACATTGTAACCAAGTTCTTTTAATTTTTCTGCTGTATATAAATATAATTCGCCTTTCACATCACTAATAAATAAATTTTCACCAGCAAGTCCGTAGCATCGTTATGCTTGGAATTAAAATTGATCTGCTCTTACCGAGAGCCTGAACTTCCTATTAATAAAGTGTGAAGATTATCATCTATAAAATAAACTTTTTCTATATCATTTGTTTTCTCAAAATTTGTTATGATACCTGCTGAATCTAAACAAACTGAACTATATTTTTGATTTCGATTTATTTCATTGCATTTAAAAACTTTTTCATAATCTTTTTTAGGCAACCACCATGAAGTTCCATGTTGTCCATCACCAACTGGTGTTGGAATTTCTAGCTTGTCTGTTAGTTTTACTTTTTTACTATGATATATATTCTTTGTTCCATTACTAAACAAAACTAAAAAAGACACTACTATCAATTCTAATACACAAAATATTGCAAGAACTCTTTTTTCTGTTATTAGTGTATTAATAATTGACATAGCCTCCATGCTTAATAAACTTTCAAAGTCTTTACTTAGTATATAGTGTAGACTTACTGAAAAATAAGAACATACTAACATACTAAATATTATTGCTATTATAATTAATATTCTTCTATTTATTTTTATTCTCCTTTATTGGAACTCTGTATTCCTCCTTTACTTGTAATTTTATTTTTTACTATTCAAATTCTTCTTCATCTGTTTCCTCCGCTCTTAAACAATCTTCTAAATATTCTTCTTTTGCCAAATTCAATCCATTTATTAGTGCTTTATTATTGTTTATATTTTCAATACTTAATTCTAATGCATCTAATACATCTTCTAAATCTCGTGAAATGTAATATTCATGATTTGCAAGTTCATATCTAAACATCTGCTTAATAAATCCCTCTCCTGTCAAATCATTTTTAATTGCATTATCCATTTCTTGTTTTTGCCTTTCAAATAACTTATAAAAATCTTGTCTTTTAGATATTTCTATATATCCTCCAAAACCTACACTAAAAATTTTATTTTCTTCATTTTCTTTTAAGTTTAACTTTTTCATTCCTTCTTTAAATTGCTCTTCATTAAAAGCAAAAAATATCGGAAATTCTGCAAACTCTTTTTGATGCTTTTCTTTTAATTCTTTATATTGATTAATTCTACCCCCTCCTTATAAACTCTATTTTTTTAAAACTTATTTATAAACTAATAGAACATCTACTTAATTTGTAAATGTTCTATTTTATATTGTTTCTAATCTTCTCTAACAATGAATAAGAAATTTAGCAAGGTAAGTTCAATTGCAAAGAATTTCTAGTGGATTTTTTGAACTTACTTCGTTTAATTCCTTATTCATTTGTTATGTTTACATATTTAATTGGTATTTTCCCAATCTTTTTGAATTTCCTCCTCAATCCATGAATAATGATCTTGGAGATTTTCTTTTAAATATGAATAAAATTCTTCTGTTTTTACATCTCTACGTTTTTTAAAATGACTTTTAAAATTTTCTAATATTACCTTTCTATCTGTAAAATTAACTTGATGAATAAATTCTTCTCTTTTATATACAAATTTATATGAATGCAAATAATCGCAATCTTCATATAATGCTGACTTTAAATTACCAGCCTCTGGAACTGTGCCTTCTTTCCAATTATCTATATATTCATATAAACTATTATTTTTATCTATCCAATAAATTTCTGAAGAATATTCAACTGTTCCTTTTTTTCCTAGTGAATCCAATATATTAGAATTACTAAATGTATCATCTGCTTTTAAATCACTATGATTTACATATTTTTCATTTTCAACCTTCCAAGCCTCATAATAAATTATATTTCTTGAAATATAAGTATTATCTACTATTTCAACCTTCTGAACTACATAACCATCCTTACAATCAGTATCTATAATATTTTTTATATTCCAATCTATTTCTAATGTATAATCTAAATATGGCTTATTATTATCTATACATTTAACTGAATAATATCTATTATTTAAACTATCTATTTTCATCTATTTCACCTTACCAAATTACTAGTTATACTACATTTTAAATTTTTCTTTATATTTAATATATTGTAACAATAAGTAAGAATCTTTTATATCTTCTTCATCTAAACCTGTATATGCCATTAATTCCTCATAAAGATAATTGCTCCCCTCAACAAATATAAACGATGTTTGTAATTCTATTCCTACCATAATTGTTTTTTCATCAACAACTTTCTCTTGTTTACTATATAATTTTTTTCCATTTCCAATATTATTGACTTTAAATACCTTTATAATTGGTTTTTCTCCACTTAATTTATTTGAATAAAATTTATTACTTTTAATGTTAAAAGTAATATCTTGTTCTAAATCATTATTTTTAAGTTCTACAACAGGATAATTATTTTCTAAATATCTTATGATATCTATTCCCGATTTTTTATTAGGTTTTATTTTATCTTTATATTTATTATAGATTTCTTTTGATTCTATCATCTCTTTGGTTGCTTGTTCCATATTCATTTTATATTCTCCTTTCAATTTAACAAATTACTATCTTGGTTCCAATTATATCATAAAGGACAAATGATTTTCAACTAATCATCTGCCCTACTTATTGTAATTTGTTATTACAAGTTGTTTTATATTAAGCTTTAATTTCCATCTATATATGTCATATATTTATAACCACTCATATTGGTATTATTAGCAAATTCTTTTTTTGGTAAATTACTTTTTAAAATAGGTTCTTTGTAGTATGACAAATAAGTAACTAATCTATATAATCTTGTATTTTCTAAAAATTTAAAAATAATGTCTTTGTTGTAATTTTCGTCAAATTCTGATAAAGTTCCATTATCATAATCAAAAATAACATAATTTTCTCCTGATGTCATCATTGTATTAATTGAGTCAGGTGCAAAACAATTCAAATTATAATCATCTATTACTGAATAGTGCATCCTATCTTCTATAACTTCTAATAAATGTTCATAATTTTCATCTTCTTTTTCAAATACATAAAAAGCACCTATTTTTGAAGATTTAAAATAAATTCTATCTGGCTCTTTTTTATATACATAAGGATTGTATGTTTTAAATTCTTGATAATTTTCTCCATAGTCTGCCTCATCTTTTTCAATCGTTTCTCTCAATTTATTTATTTCACTTTCCGACATTAATGCTGATAAACTTGTTTGTTTCTCCTTTTCCTTTATTAGTTGAGCTTCATCAATATAATATTTTGTGTAAAATCCACCTATAAAACTTACTCCTAGTAACACTATACTTACTATAATAAATATAACCATTTGTTTTTTTGTTGTTTTTTTCATCTTTATTCATCTCCACAATATTCTATTTATAATTTTTTCTATAATCTTCTAGCCAATTTTGAATAATTACCAAAGGTGCTCCACCATTGGGATTTCTTCCTTCATAAAATACATATTCAATATCCTTATAATTACCATTTCTAATTTCTTCTCTTTTTAAATTTTTATATGTGTTATGATATTTTCTTTCAGTACCTAAAACTATTGTATTAGTATAATATATTCCATCTTCAAAATTTACATCTGTTATAGTAACTTCTCCTTTATAATTACTATACACCCTTATAAAACTACTTTCTCCTTTTTTTGTTTTTTCCATAAATTCATCTAGTTGTTTTTCATTAGAAGATATTACTTTATTATTTTTTAGTACAAAACAACCATCTTCTATTGCTGTATTAACAGAATAGTTCAAAGGTAATTTTGAGATTTCTATAACATTCTCATTATTAAAGTTCTTGTGTTCTATTGTTATTTTTACATTCTCTTTTAATTGTGAATTATCAACAATAGCATACCATACATTTGTTGTATCATTCATATTTGGATTTTCTTTTTGTTTCATTATGATATTAGTTGTAGTTTCATCAGCATAAACATTTGA
>CANPIU010000003.1 GCA_947574235.1 uncultured Clostridium sp.
AGCGTACGTGGTGCTTTTTTTATTTGCTCAAAATAATAACCAAAGTTATAATTAAGGCAAGTGCTATGATGAGGACTGTCCCCCTAATCACTAAAAGTGGGATTTCAAGGAACGTATCTAAAGTATTACTTATCTGTAGTTCACTACGTTCTCACAGCTAAGGCCATCCCTTAATCCCCTCTTAATTCTTCTAAAATCTCCTGAAAATACGTTGGCAAATCTGCCTCTAAAACCATCTCTTTGTTAGCTTTTGGATGTTTCAACTGTAAACTCTTTGCATGCAAGCATTGACCTTGAATTCCCCACTCATTTTTCCCATTAGAATAGGTGGTATCTCCTAGGATAGGATAGCCTATTTGCGATAAATGAACCCTTATTTGATGGGTTCTTCCCGTCTCAATTTTTACCTCTAGCAAAGTACAATTATGTTTTGAAAATCTTTCTAAGACTTTGAAATGGGTAATTGCCTCTTTTCCCTTCTGAGTAACTGCCATTTTCTTTCTATCTTTTGTACTTCTTCCAATTGGCATATTAATGGTTGCCTCATTTTCTTTTACGATACCTCTTACTAAAGCAATATACGTCTTTTTAACTTCATGATTTTTAATTTGCTCACTTAAAGCGATATGAGCTTTATCATTTTTGGCAATCATAAGAATTCCTGAGGTGTCTTTGTCAATTCGGTGTACAATGCCAGGTCTAATTTCTCCCCCAATTCCTGATAAGCTATCTTTGCAAATTGCCATAATAGCATTTACTAACGTTCCATCTGGATTTCCATTCGCTGGATGAACGACCATCCCTTTTGGTTTATTGACTACTATCATGTCAGCATCTTCGTAAACGATTTCTATTGGAATATCTTGTGCTTTTAGTTCTATTTCTTTTGGTTTTTCTTCTTCGATTGTTATTTCATCGTTTTCTTGCACTTTATAAGAAGGTTTTGTCTTTTTGCCTTTTACGAGTATCTTTTCTTCTTCCATTAGTCTTTGAATTGTCACTCTGGAAAGGTCTTTTTTCTTAGCTAGATAACTATCAATTCGATTATTTTCTTCTTCCTTTTTTACAACAAAAACGTCCATCCTTTTTCGTCCCTTTCTTTTTGGTTACTTGTCATTATCTTTCAAACTTTTTTCTACTTTTTTGCCTCTCCACTCTTTGACAGTAAAACTTGCAAAAATAGCAGCCATGGCTACAAAACCAATAATAATAAAGATATCTGCTAGATTAAATATGGGTAAATTTATCACTTCTCCAAAATCCATAAATTCTGTCACATAGCCTCTTACTACTCTCTCTATTACATTAGAAATACCACCTGCTAAAATAAAGCTTAAGAAAACTTTTAATTTCGTATCTACAAATGCATTTTGTGTTGTGATAAATTTAAAGATGATGCCTAAAATCACAACATTGGTTGCTACATAAGTTAAGGTAGAATTAGAGCCTATTCCATAAGCAGCACTGGTGTTTTGGCTTAGTTTAAATTTCAAAATTCCTGGTATGATAGCTGCTTCTCCTATGTTTTGTACCCAAATTTTAAGGGCTTGGTCTAATACAACAATGCCAATTACGATACTAATGAATAGCCACGCTTCTTTGGATAATTTTTTCTTCTTCATAAGGGCTTTTTCTTCTTTTTCCATTTTCCCGTTCTCCTATAATATTTCATAGATTACAAAATAATCATCTTGGTATAGTTCTTTATATTTAGTGGCTTCTGTTTTCGTAATAATCATATTGACTTTGGAATTTTTATAAGTAATCACATGTGTCATCCCATATTTTTCAAAAGTATCACCATAAAATTTTCCTATATTAGAGGTATCAATAAAATCCATAAAGATATCTTCCTCTTTGCCACTAAATTCTGGTGCATATAAATCTGCTCTTGAGTCGATAAACACTGGTATGCCTCTATATAACATATAACTTCCATAATTATATTCGTTATAAAATTTAGCCGTTTGAATATCTATGTTTTCTAAAATAAAGTCACAGGCTTTGGTCGGATAGGTACTTTCATCTACATAGTCTGCCTTGATTTTATCTTTTCCAAAAAAGTAGGTTAAACCTAATGTAATGACTATCATTAAAATGGTTCCTACCTTTTTAGGTAACAACGTTCTTGCTTTTTCTTCCATATAAATTTCCATAAGATTTACAAGTAGTCGGTTTAATATCACTGACCCAACTATCGTAAACATGCTGATTTGTCTCCTAGAAGATAGCATTAAATAGAACAGTCCTCCTAACATAAATAGGTCACTCATCCTGATTTTGGCTTTGGTAAAGATTAAAATAGCTAAAAATAAAATCATCATGCAGATAGCATCATTATCATTTGCTAATGTCATAGGTAAATGTTCATTGATATTATCCGTGGTATTTCCTTGCATTGTTTTTGCCAAATACGTATATGGCGTAGTTCCTAATGGAGTTATTAACCCTGTAAAAATACAGATTATCATAATCAATACTAACCATTTTACATTTGGATTTTTGGTTAATTTCACTTTATAAGGATTTTGTAGTTCTTTGCTTCTCTTAATTTTGATTTTATCCATTTTAGCTTCTAATTCTTTTTGTTTTTGCTTTAATTTCTCTACTTTTTCCTCTTGTCCTACTTTTTTACTATACCTCTTTATTTTTAAGTTGATTAAAAATAAATCTGTTTTTCTATATAGCACTATTTCTGCTATAATAGCAAGTAGATATTCTGCTATATATGGCAAGTACAGGATAAAATAGAAAGGAAATACGGCTACGTGTAAGTTAGCAATCGCAAATGGTATCAAAATTAATCCTATGCTATATCGTTTCTGTTTGGTCTCTAAAAATTTCTCAATGAAATATATCGTAAAAGTAAATAAAATAAAGGTTACTAATTGGGCTCTTGCTGCTATATAGCCTCTTAATACATACATGACACCTATGGTAATGAAAAACGAGAATAATTGGTTCTTGGCAAGTTTTGTGTTGACAAAATAAATAGATACACCAAGTACAACGGATAATAGGCATGTAGCTATGTAAATTCCTGTAAAGCCAAAGGCTTGGTAAATAAAATAAGTCATTACGTCATAGCCCCAATGTGGATAGGTGTAGGCTAAGTCTTCGTGCCACGAAAAGGGATCTTGTCCATCAATGCCATTTTGCGCGATATGCTCCCCTACTTTTATGGTATAATAGGTATCGTTTTGAAATGTTACTGGTGTAAGTGCTATACAAAAGATAGCAATTAATATAACCGCTAATATTGTAAATTTAGTTTGCTTCTTCATGAATTTTTTTGTCTCCTTTTTGTTTTTTCTTGATTATATCAAAAAAAGTTTTAAAAGACTAGTCTTTTAAAACTTTTCTATTAAAACTTATACAATCCTTATTTTTTATACTGCTTCTTGATTTTCTGTTTCGCCTGCTACTTCCTCTTCTTTTTCTACTTCTTTTTCTTTGATGACTTCTAAGCTTCCGACAGAAACTTCATAAGCTACTCTGTTTTGAACAGTTCCATCTTCGTATTTTTTCTCATACATCCTAGATTGAACTCTTCCTACTACTTTTACTTGTGAACCTACTTCTAAATTTTGGCAAAATCTTGCGGTTCTTCCCCAACTAATACATGGGATATAATCTGACTTGTTGTAAGCTCTATTGACAGCAAGTAAAATATCTGATATTTCTCTTCCAAATGGTGTTTGTCTGTAAATTGGCTTTTTACATAAATAACCAACTAATACGACTTCATTTGTTATGGTATCTTTCTTAACAAATTCGTTTTCTTCCTCTTCTTGGTTTTCGTCTTCTTCTACTTCCATTACGTCTTTCGCAAATACGGTTAAGATAAGTCTGTTTCTTTCATTTTCATAACTATTGTAAGACCTAAATTGACCTTTTACTAATAGTTTTTTACCTTCTTGTAAGGTATCTTCTCCAATTAATCTCTCTGATATGGTAATTGGTATCATGTCTTGGTTTCCACTTAAACGTGGAATTCCTAGTTTAAAAGTATAAAATCTCTCTCCATAAATCTCATGACTAAATTCCTTTTCTCCTGTAACTTTTCCAACTAATGTTAAATAGTTGTTTTCTAAATAATTAGTATCCAATTTCTTTTCCTCCCTATTTCTTGTTCTTTCGTCCTTGTAAAATCCTAGTGGTTTTGATTCTACAATCATATGATACGTTTCTATTATACACCTTTTTTTTGGTTTTGTCTACATAAAAAGTTAATTTTATTCAAAAAAGTTATATTTTTCCTAGGTTTCCTGCATTATGCTTTTGGTATATATTCTCAAAAGGGTATAAACAATTAATACTTCATAGGTTTTAAGAAGCTGTCTTTCCTCTTTTTTTATCCTTCTTTCTTCGATTTCTATTTTATTTCCTTCTTTATTTTTTAGACTCTTTTGCCAATATACCAAAATATCGGTTTCACTAATGCTAGATACCGTAACATCTGCTTTTTGATTTAAGCCATAAGTTATTTGGTTTGGTATATTTTCTATTTCTTTATTTTTGTCTGTATTGATTAATATATATTCTGCTTTTTCTAAAATCTTTTGTATAATCTCTTTGTGATTTTTAAATTTTTCTAGGCTATCTTCTACAATAATGGTTTCAAATTTAATATTCTTTACATTTTCTATACTTCTTAAATTAATGGGAAGCAAATTGATAGTTTCTTCTTTTATCTCTTCTGTCATCTTTTTTTGAATATTTTCAAAACATTTTTTGCTTGCCACAACACCAATAAATGACATTTCCTATCCCCTATACTTATTTATTATTAATTATTATTTCCTATTTTGTTAATTTAATACATTTTATTTCTTGATTTGTGTTCCATTATTATTTATCGTATAATTTTCAAAATAAATTAAATCTGATACCGTAACCACCTCAAGTCCTTTTTGTTTAATATTTTTCAATAATTTATCTAGGCTATCTGCTGTGTGTTTGGTTCCATTATGACTTAAAATAATATCTCCTGGCTTGATTTTTTCATCTAACCTCTTCCACATTTCGTCTCCGTGTTAAACCTGTATAATCTAAAGTGTCTAAATTCCATTGGATAGGAAAATAGCCTTTATCTTGTGCGGCTCTAATGACAGTATCATTATATTCTCCATAGGGTGGTCGATAAATTTTGGTTCTTTTTCCTGTTACTTTTTCAATTTTGTCATTGCTTTTTTCTATTTCTTCTATGTTCTTTTCATAACTTAAGTTGTTAACATGTGGATGCGTATTACTATGGCTTGCTATTTCATGACCTGCTTCCTGTATTTTTTTGACTGCTTCTGGAAATTTCTCTATCCAGTCTCCCACCATGAAAAAGGTTATTTTGGTATTGTTATCTTGCAACGTTTTTAAAATACTATCAATATCATCGGCGTTCCAAGCACAGTTCATGGTAAAGGCAACTTTTTTTTCTTCTGTTTGCACATTGTAAATTGGTAATCGTTTTCCTGCCATACTGGCTGTTTGCACAGCATTTCTTCCACTACTGGTATTATTGATACTTCCTGCTACACAAAATAGTAAGACGACGGTTACAATTGATACTAGATAGGTATATATTTTTTGTTTGTTGAATACGAAAAACATTAAAAATCCCTCCCATTTAAAGCTACTTTTATTGTATGCTTTTTAGGGAAGGAAAATTCGAAAATAGGAAACAAATCTATTAAAATAATTAGAGAGTATCCTAGGAACCCCCATTACTTTGAAGTTATTTTAAAGAGAGAACTCAATTTTAAAAAGTTCTCCCTTTTGTAGTTGTAACATTTACTTTCTAAGCTCAGTCCAACCAATGCTAAAATCGTATCGGATACAAGGATTGGGAATAGGCTCGACGTAACTCAATGGAGATGCATTACCACTACTGTAGCAATAACCACCAAAATGCGAATAACCCGACTCGGATTTTGGGTCTTCTAAAATTATGTTAGTATTTCCTACAAAACCATATAGTCCCCCAAACCTCCTTTCTCCAGTCTTTTCCAATCTCCTTTTTGAGTTTTGCGAATCCATATAATTTCCTAGTAGTTCCTCCGAATGATTCACTACTTGTTCTAAAGTAGCCAAACCATCCTTTAACCACCGTAATGTCAGTAAGAAATAAGTAGTCTTTGACATTCCAGCACTTTCGTTTTCTGGTGCATATTCTTTTAGCATCTTATCCCATTCAATACAGCTAAGTCCTCGTAATGGAAAGTTACCCTTTACAAACTGGACACTTCCATTTGGTTCAGGTGAAGGCTCGTACACTGCTATCCACCGAAATCCTTCTTCCGGTTTGTTTTCCAATGCTTTCAAAACGTTCTTTTTATATCTTTTCTCTCTGTTGGTAGAAAATTTCCTCATCTTTCCTGTCTTGGAATCATATAACAAATCATCTTCTGTTAAATCTTCCATATAGACATGCATAAAGGTATCTCTACCATTTTTAATTCTGCAGTACCAGTACGGTACATCGTCGTTTTGATATACTACACTTCCTCCTACGAGAGCTTCTGGCTTTGGTATTTCTACCTTCTCTTTTGGTTGGCATATTTCTTTATAGACAATGCCAACCCGTCTTTCTCCTGCTACGATTACCTCTTGGTATCCTGTACCTTTAGGTAAATCCAACCACAAGACTTTTACTTCCATAATGAATTCCTCCTTATTGTTTTCGTAAAAAAGTCATACTTAGGTTTAATTCCTTTACATAAATATTATAGCATACTATTCCTTATTTTACAATACTTTACACTGAAGCTCAAATTTAACTAAATTGTCATGTCTTATATTTTGTGCTATAATTATTAAAGTTATAAATTTCTTGTTAGGAGGTATTTTATGGAAAATGCGAGAATTGTTCAACAATCAGAACTTACTACTGCTTTTACTAGAGATGGAAAAATTCTAGTACCTATAGATGAAAACGGTAAACTTTATTCTCCCCTTTCGTTTTCTTCTTGCGTACCTCCATACTCTTCTATGAAATCTTGCATCGTTTTATCTGGGTCTTCTAGGTAAAGTATTCCATCTATATCAATAATTACATTTCTAAATGGAATTTTACCTCTTTGAATAACATTTCCATTTTCATCCTTTCTCTCACACTCATACCCACCTTTATTGTTTCTAATTTGTATTTTAATATCTTGCGTATTCGTGAAATAATTTTTCTTAATCTCATATATATATTCTCCATTGTTTTCTAAAATCTCACTATCATTAGTTTTTAACATAGCATCTCTATAAATTTCTATCATCTTATTAGTTTCTCTTCCATTTAAAAGTTTATCATAATCTTCTAATCTTGTAAAAATGCTTTCTATCTTTTTTTCCTCTTCTTCATTGTCGTGAGAGTCTTTTAGAAACTCATAAACTCTTTCTTTATTTAAATATTCTATACTGTCATTAATATCAGATATTAAGTTTATCAAATCAACTTCTGCTGAATTAAATGTTGTATCCTCTGATAATTCTGCTATTTTTTCTGGTATGTATTGTAATAATCCATCATTAAGAGAATCTCGTAATATTAATTCTCTTCCAAATACTTCTAATAAAATTTTTGCCCATAACTTTTCGTTTGGATAAACTCCTTGCATATCTATCCTTCCATATTCTTCTGCATATTCTTGCGTCATCCCCTCATAGATTTCTCCAAATCGAAAAGATTGTAAAGCATGAAATATCTCATGTATCGGAACTATCTTACTATAGTTTATAACTTCTTCTAAATTATTTCCACAATGATATGTTATTACATTATCGTCAAGGTTATATGTTCCCATAGCTATCTGAGTTTCATCATATTCATACTTCATTTTTAGTGTTTCTAGAATATCAACAGTTTTTTCTGCATCCATATACTGTTTAGCATCCTTAAAAAATTCCTTAAAATTTTCTATTATAAATTCTTTCTCTTCTTGCTCTAAATGGTCATTATTTAAAATAGCATTTAATATTTCTTCATCAGTGATACCAATTTTTGTATCTTCTATATCAGTAAGTTTGATTGCTTCTTGTTTATTGCTAGGATAATTTTCATCTAAATTATTTCTGGATAAAAATTCTGCTCCACTTGCTGTAAGCATAATAGACGTAATAACACCTAAAACTGTAATTTTTATTACCTTTGCTTTTGGCTTTATGCTTTCCTTAAAATATTTCTTTGTATTTTCGCTTATATATACAATACTAGGATTAAAATTATACTTTTCGTAAAGTTCTTTATTTTCTTCATATTCACATATTTCTCTTGTATTTTTGTTAACAAAAATGCTTTGGGGAATATAGCTATTTACATACCATAAATAACTTTCTTCCTTATATTTCACATTACCAATCAACATATATCTAATATCATTTAGATTTTTAATAACTTCTTTAACTATTTTTCTATGTGCTTCCTCTTCTATTGCTTTTAATATTCCATTTTTTTCAATCCAGTATCTTATTATTCCCTCTTCATTTTTTGTAATACTAAAATTATTGTTAGCATAATTAAATTTCCCAATCAAATTTTCACCCATTTATTTTTCCTCTTTTCTTTCCTTTTGGTATCTCTATTATACTATATTTAATAGCAGTTTTTCAATAAGTCTAAAAAACTCCCTTCTTGTTACATTTATCATATTCTCATATCTTTTATTAGTTTTTAACATTAATAAAGTAAATTTCATCATTATAAACGAGTTAACAATAATTTATAGTTGTGATACCATAAGTTAAGGAAAGAAATGCAAATGAATTCAATACTACGGAGGAAATAGTATATGAGTAAAGAATTAATTGATGTTTTAGACGAAAATGGGGTAAAAACAGGAGAAATTTTACCTCGTGATGAAATCCATAAAAAAGGTTTGTGGCATCGTTCGATTGTTGTTGCAATCATTAATGATAAAAATGAAATCCTTTTACAACAACGTTCCAAAGAAAAAGAAAAAAATGCAGGTATGTGGGATATTTCAGTAGCTGGTCATATTTCCACTGGTCAAGATGCCTTATCCGCAGCTGCTAGAGAAATTAATGAAGAAGTCAGTGTTAACTTAGGATATAAGGTTGACATTAAGTCTTTTCGTTATATGTTTTCTTATCGAACCCAAGCAAAATACGCAGATGATTTTATTGAAAACCAATTCTATGATTTCTTCATTTTAAGAAAAGAAAATCTTCCAATTGAAGACATTAAAATGCAAGAGTCTGAAGTGCAAGCCATTAAATTTGTAACAGTCAATGAATTAATGGAATTATGTGACAAAAAAATAATAGTAGAAAGAAAACCTGTTTATGATGAATTAATTAACTATTTACATAGATATTAAAGGATGCTTTAAAGCATCCTTTTTTAATCCTTTCCTGCAAAATTATACGGGTCTTCTCTCATGATTTTCTCATTATCTAAATCACTCCACCAGTGGCCACCAATAATCTCTCCTGTCGTACAGTCCACAAAATACGTATATTTTTCTGTATCACTTTTATTTTCCTCATCATAGGTAAGTACCACACACCAAACTTTTCTAACTCTCTCCTCTGTTTGAAATTGAGTTGTACCATACTTTAAAAATTCATGATTATCATATTCCTCTTTATAATTTTCTCGTAAATAAACCTCTTCGTTCATCTGCCTAATTCTAACTTCTGCCTCTACCCCTCTAATCACTTTTTCAGGTTCAATCTGCTTATCCTTTTCTTTGGCTATTTCAATTGCCTTTTCCTTCTTTATTTTTTCTGGATTTTTCTCATAAACCCCTCTTTTAATACTTAGTGAATAAATCCCATTAATAGTAGGAATCCAACCAATCTGAATTTCCTCATAAGGATTTAACAAATCCTCATATTTCTTATTAAACTGTGCATACCAAATATAAGAAGCTTCATCTGTTTCCATATTTCTTGTTAACTTTACTAACTCATACTCTCCTGTATCTCCTTGTGGTCTATACTTTTCTAACAATTCTTTGGCAACCTCTTTTGCCTCCTGTCTTGTTATTCCATAATCATAAGGAATTTTATAATTCCAAGTTGGCACTTGAATTGACTTTAATTTTCCTGTTTCTGCCTCTAATGTTATCGTCGCTTTTTGAGATGCCATTTGCCACTCATTTTCTTTCGAAAAAAAGTTCTTTTGTAATTGCATACTTTGTATTGTTTCTCCCTCTAGCCCTATTTTAAGTAAAACTTGACTTCCTAAATTTTTTGCTTCTTCCTCTGAAAGACACTTTGAAACTTCTTCTTCTGTCATCATTTCATGCTCTACCCACTCATGCCTCTCAGGCTCTTTCCATATCTTTTTTTCTTCTTGGGTATTTCTTATATTAGTAGCATAAGCAATTCCAACCATCACCACAATCGTTAAAACAAAGGTAGCTACCATTTTTAAAGGCTTTCGCTTGCTTTCTTTAAATTTCATTTGGTAAAACTCATCTTTATACTTTCCCTTTGCTACTTCTGTGTACTTTTGATACATTTCTGTTAAATACTCCTCATTAGCCTTCATAAGAAAACCCCTCCTTTTCTAGTAATATTCTAATTTTTTTCTTAGCACGATTTATCAATACCTTAATTTGATTGATATTTTTATTCATAACTTTTGCTACCTCTTTATATTTTAAGCCTTCAAAAGAGGTCAAATAAATAACTGCCTGATAATCTGGCTTTAACTGATTGATTACTTTCCTCAAATTTTGTGCCTTTTCCTCTTTAAAAATAGTTTCCTCTAAAGCCTTGTCTTCCACATAAATATTAGCCATATCATCCATTGGTATCACTCTTTTTTCTCTTTTTAAATAATTAATCGCTCGACATTTTGCAATCCTATAAAGATAAGTTTTAAAAGAATATTGGAAGTCATATTGATTTTTATTCATTAGCAAATAAACAAACACATCTTGGGATATGTCTTCTGCAATTTGTATATTTTTTGTATATCGAGAAATAAAATAAATCATATTATTTTTATGTCTTATCACTAATTCTTCAAAAGCTTTATTCTCTCCTTCGAGATATTGTTTATATAACTCTTGGTCTGTTTCTTCGTTTGTCATTTCTCTTGCCTCTTTTCTTTCCCCAGCTGTTTCTAGTTCCATTGGGGATTTAGGGAATTTAGGTTTCACTACCTTATACAATTCAAAATTTATTTTGTTACATTTTTGTCCCCACTTACTTCCGGATTTCTTTGGGGTCTTTTGGGTTTTGGAGAAAGTTAGAAAAATTGGGAACAAAAAAACAGGGATTTTAAGAAATATTCCTTAATCCCTGCAAAGTTTAATCATAATCATACCAACTATGATTTCTATAATGTCTACTATAATCATCATCTAAGTCTAATGACTCTGAAAGTCCTATTGCTACACCAAATATTATGATGAATACAATCATCAGAATAGAAACCACTAGGCCAATAGAACCTGTTATTAGTCCTGCAATTGCCATCCCTTTACCTGTTGATTTAATTCCTAATATACCAAATATAATAGCTAAAATGGCACAAGGTATTGATACATACCATACACAAAAAAATACAAGTGCTATAATACCTAAGACCAAAGAAGCAATACAAAATCCTTTTTTATCTTTTTTTGGGTCCTCTTTTACTACCTTTGTTTCTACAACTGGTACTTCTACTTTTTCTGTATTGGCATTGACTTTAGTATCCATTTCTTGCGTTTCCTCTACTTTTTTCTCTTCGTCCATATTCTCTCTCCCCTTTCCCTATACTTCTATTATACTACTCTTCTTCTTTTTTTACAACAAATTTCGTGTAATTGTGTAAAGCAAAAGCAGTATCGCAAAAATAATTGCATACCACCATTTAGGATATAACCAAGTGGCTACCTTTTTTTCTCTATCTATATTTATGATAATTAAAAAATTCAAAAGTAATAGATATAGTATTCCTACAAAAAATAGGCTATGCGAAGAAAATGCCTTAAAGAAGTTCCCTTGTAACATAAAAGTAAGACACCTAGTTCCTCCACATGCAGGGCACAATATCCCCGTATTTTGGTATATCCAACAGGCTGGTATTATTTTATAATAGTCAAATTTCATCAATCGATAGAGTAAAGTCAACGCTATTGCTTCCATACTTATTATTAAAATCGCTTTTCTTTTCATCGTCCTCTCCTAATCGTATTCTTTCTCTTATTTCATTATACAAAAAATTTTTTTGAAATACTAGACATTTTTCTTCAACTTTCTACTTTTTTTCTCATATGATATATAAAGTAGCTACTAAGCTATTCAATAAAGAAAGGAATGATAGTAATGGAAATGGATAACAAAAAACCTTTTTGTCCAGTTCTTGACGTAGACGGCGTAATTTCAGGAGGGAAACAATTTGATTTAGATATAACTTTACCAGAAGACAATCGTGACGTAATTTATGGAGTTGTAAAGAATTGTTTTAAAGAACCAGTTAAAGATGCTGTTGTTAAATTAGTGGAAGTTGTTTGCGAACATGGTAAAGAAGAAAGAAGACCTATCGGTCATACTTTTACTGACAAAGAAGGAGAATTCGTATTTGGACCACTTTGTCCTGGAAAAGAATACGCTCTTCAAATTTGGGTAAATGACACGAAAAAAATTAAAATTTGTGCAAAATGTCATCATGAAGGAACCTGTTTAAAAGGTGATAAATGTGACAAATGTGATTGTTTCATTAGCGATTGTGACGAACACGACAAGTGTGAAAAATGCGAAGAACACGAGAAAGACTGCTAGAAAAAATAGAACACAAATATAACAATCCACGGGTAGAACCCGTGGATTTTCATATAGGCCTATAAGGCCTTGTTACAAGCTACCGCTAAAGCGGTTTCGTTTGACGGCTTTACGCCATGACTTTTGCGTTCTTACTACTTACTACCCTTAAAAGGGTCTTTATATTCTTTTATTGTTAATTGATCTGACATCATATCTTCTTTCAGTTGATTTTCAACATACCTGTATACTGCTGACTTGTTATTCCCCACTGTACTCACATAATACCTGTACACCAAAATGCTCTGTTTCCATATTTATATTTTAAATTCGCATGTCTTTCAAATATTATTAATGTACTCTTTCCTTTTAAATATCCCATAAATGATGATATACACAATTTTGGCGGTATGCTCGCATACATATGTATATGGTCTGGACATGCTTCTGCATTTATTATTTCTACCTCTTTTCTTCTGCATAATTCTCTCAATATCATTCCTATCTCTTGTTTTAGTTTTCCATATATTTCTTTTCTTCTAAATTTTGGTGCAAACACTATATGGTACTTGCATTCCCATGTTGTGTGTGCTAAACTATCCGTGTATGGACTTTTCATACGTCCCACTCCTCTCATAATTAATATTTTTAGCCGTCAAACTTTAAATATTATATCATGTTTAGAGTGGGTATTTTTGTTACTTTGCTCATCGCTATAAGCTTTCCGTTACCACGGGCATAGCCCGTGGTTTACCCTTAAAGTTAATCATGAAAATGTGCCAAAAGGGACGGACCTTTTTGGCACTTTTCTTACATAATTCCTATTTTCTTAGCAAATTGTTTTCCTTTTTTCATTAATTTCTTTTTGTTCATCATATCATTTTCTGCATACATCATCATAATACCAGTTGTAATCAATCCGCCAATCATAACACCTTTTACAAATTTCATATTTTTCACCTCAATTTTATTGTCTCATGTTTTTGTTATTTTTATACTGTTTTGTATATAATTTAACAATGGAATATATTTCATTCATTGTTATCATCGCCAAAAAAACACCAAAACACTTCCTTAATACCCCTACGTCAATATGAACTGAAATATTAGCACCAATAATGGCACCAATAATACCAAATACCGATATCAATATAGCTAATTTAATATCAATATTTTTATTTTTTAAATTCACAATAATGGCTACGATGGCTGTTGGAATAAAGAAAATTAAATTAGTCGCCTGCGCGACGTGCTGCTCTACTCCTAACATAAAAGTTAAAAGGAAAATTAAAATCGTTCCTCCTCCCATCCCTGTGCCACTTACAATTCCTGCCACGATACCAATCACTATTTGCGTCATTACTTTCTCCTAGTTAAAAATCATTTTATAGGATGCATAGGCCAAAAAGATAGTAAATGCTATCTTCATCACTTTGGCTGGTAATTTTTTCAACAATTTTGCTCCTATATAGCCCCCAATTGCTCCGCCTACGGCACAAAGAAACGCAATATCCCAGTCAATAAAGTCTCCCTTGTAATAGAAAAAACTACTGGTAACTACCATTGGTAAAATACAAAAGACAGAGGTTCCTCTTGCCTTTGTATCGTCTACTGCTAATAAATAGATAAAGGCTGGTACTAATATCATCCCTCCACCTGTTGAAAATAAACCACTTACAATTCCTGCTAATAACCCTATTATCATTTTTTTTATCATATTAAAAACCTACTTTTTAGTAGGTTTTCCATTTTTTATTTTTTTATTCAAAATAGTTCACTCTGGCTTATAATACTTGGTTCCTAGCATTTTATCAGGTAAATATTGCTGTTCTACATAGTTTCCCGGAAAATCATGTGGATACAAATAACCTTTGCTATATCCTAGCTCCTTCATTTTTTCAACTGGTGCATTTCGTATATGCATTGGAATTTCCCCTGTGTCTTTTGTTTGAACGTCCTCTAAGGCTTGGTTAATGGCCCTATAACTTGCATTGGATTTTTTCGAAGTAGCAACATACACAGCTGCCTCCGCTAATAAAATTCTGGCTTCTGGCATACCTATCATGTGAACAGCTTGCATAGCACTATTGGCCACTACTAAAGCATTTGGATTTGCCATCCCTACGTCTTCGGAAGCACAAATTACAATTCTTCTAGCTAAAAATACAGGGTCCTCCCCTCCATTTAAAGCTCTTGCTAAATAAAAAATAGCTGCATCTGGGTCTGAGCCTCTCATTGACTTAATAAAAGCACTGATATTATCATAATGTTCTTCCCCATTTTTATCAAAAATGGCTTTTCTGTTTTGAATACTATTTTTGATGACTTCATCGCTTAAATGAATATAGCCATCCTCTGCCATTGGTGTGGTTAACGTTGCTACTTCTAGCCCATTTAGTGCTGTTCTTACGTCTCCATTGCTAATCGCTGCAATCTTCTTTAAAGTTTCGTCTTCTATTTTGATTTGGTATTCTCCCAAGCCATCTTTTCTTTTTAGCGCATTTTTTAAAACTTGATAGATATCTTCTTCGGTTAAAGGATTTAATTTAATTACCATTGACCTAGAAATTAGCGCCTTATTGACTTCAAAGTAAGGGTTTTCTGTAGTTGCTCCTATTAGAATAATAGTTCCATTTTCTACAAAGGGAAGCAAGGCATCTTGTTGTAATTTGTTAAATCTATGAATTTCATCAATAAATAAAATGCTTTTCCCGCTTGGGTTTAGCATAAAGTTCTTAGTTTCTTCTACTACTTTTTTAATATCTGCTACACCAGACGTTACTGCATTGATTTTATAAAATTTATATTTGGTAGTTTCACTAATAACCCTTGCTAAAGACGTTTTTCCGCATCCAGGAGGACCAAATAAAATAATACTAGATAACCTGTCTGCTTTTATGGTTCGATATAAAATTTTATCTTTTCCGATTACATGTTCTTGTCCTACATATTCTTCAAGTGTTTTTGGTCTCATACGAAAAGCAAGTGGCTCCTTATTGTTCATGGTTTTCCTCCTCTTTTTTATGGATTGCTTTGCTAAATAGTTGTAACACTAATTCTCTTGATTGGAATAACATTTTTATTAAGAATTTATTGGGAATTATTTCGTCTAATTCTTCCACGGTATTATCTGCAATCATTAATATCATAGCAAATGTTAAATATTCTTCCCATATTTTTACTTCCTCTGTACTTTTCTCCTCTATTTTAGAATATTCTAACAAAAATCTTTCTAAGCCTTTTACAATGGCTATATCCTTATGTCTTTCTTCTGGTGTTTTATGATACCATACTTTTTCTGCTTCTTGAAATGCATTGGTACACCACAATATAATAGCATCCGTATCTTTTTTAGCAAGTTTTTTAAAACTTTCCTTTCTTATCGCATGGTTCGTCGCTATCGATTGTAATATTTTGACCAATTCTATGTCCTTTACCTCTTTTAAATTCACGACTTTCTCATCTTTTATGATTAATTCTATTGTGCCATGTTCTCTTTTTAATTCTAAGATATCCATTTGTATTAAATCTACAAGGCATGCCTTAATGAAGTTAATTAACAAATTTTGTTTTGGATTACTTTCTTTTATGACTGTTGTTACATAATAAACATAGTATTTGTCTTTGTTAAATGGTATTTCTCTCGTATAATCTACATTTTTTAGTAACAATTCATCCCCTGTTGTTATTGTTACCTTATTATTTTTTTCTAATTGTCTGAGTTTTTCTTTTACTGTAGCTGAGAAAAAGATTTTTTTTACTATCTTTATGACTATGATTAATAATAACACATAGATTATTAATTGCATGACTTCCATATTTTTTCCTCTTTATATTCCTAGCATGGATAATCCTTTTTTAATTAACTCTTCGGTTGATAATTGGTTTTTATCTAGTTTGGTAAAAACTTTTTCAATTTCTTTTTTGTTATAGCCTAACACTTGAAGTGCTGCCATAGCTTCTGCTATTTTAGCACTATTTTCAAGAGCTACTTGTAGTTTATCTTCTGCTTTCTCCTCTTTTGTTTTTGCTTGGCTATTTACTTTTTCATTAATGCTTTGCACTTGTTGTTCTTTGGTTATTTTATCCTTTAATTCTAAGATAATTCTTTGTGCTGATTTTGCACCAATTCCTGGTATTCCTGTCAAGGCTTTTACGTCTTCTGAAATAACGGCTAATGCAAATTCTGATGGAGCACATACGGCTAACATAGTAAGTGCTGTTTTTGCTCCTACTCCACTTACACCAATTAATAATTCAAACATTTTGAGTTCTTCTAAGGTGTTAAATCCATAAATGCTTATATCATCTTCTCTTACCTTATAATAGGTATGCACTTTAATGGTTTCTCCTATGCTTCCTACTTTTTCAATTCCTGCTTCTGACATAAATACTTTGTAACCTAATCCTCCTACGTCAATTACTATATATCCTGTCATTTTCATTTCTAAGGTTCCTTTAATATATGCTAACATATTTCTTTCCTTCCTTTGTTTTTTATTTATGTATCATAAAAATAAGTTGCTTCTAAGTCTGCCTCATGGGTTAATAGGGCAATTGGATATTTGGTATAACTGCTTCCAATGGCATTATAATTTTCTTTGGCTTCGGTATATCCCATATGCCAACGAATTGAGTATTTTTCTTCTGGTGTTAGTTTCATGTATTCTGTTATCATCATAACTGACTTTTCTCCATGACCATAGGGTATGGTGTCATCTATCGTATAATAAGGTACTTTTTCCCATACTCCTAGTGCATTTTTGGCATTACGATAATCGACTTTGTAAAAATTGGTTTTGCAGATATCATGCAATAAACCAATGATAATAATAGACTCCTCTGGTATTTCAATTGGCATAATGTTATGTTGTACTTTATGTTTTAAAATTTCATATACTTTTAAACTATGTTCTACTAGCCCACCTTCATGGTCTCCATGAAATCTTGTACTAGCTGGTGCTATAAAAAAATCTGATTTTTCTAGAAAACTAATTAATTCTTCTATTCCTTCTCTTTTTACACTTTTCAATAATTCCAAAAATTGTTCCTTCATTTCTTTTCGTCCTTTCTTGTTTTCTTTTTTGACATTATATAAACACTTGACGAAAAAGTCAAGTGTTTTAACGAATTTTTGTTTTGTTGTTTTATGTACAATAGAAAATAGTCTAATACTATTATTAAATTTATCATTTTTTCCTTCTTGCATTAAATTTATAAATTCCATACCCTATCCAAATAATTAAATCAATAATAATACTTATGATAAATATTCCTATTCCGATATAGGCTGTAAAAACATTACCCAAAAAATCTATTATGATTGAATAATCTGCTCCAATACCTGCAATATTTTCATTTGGAAGATTTTGCTCTGTTATAGATTTTAACATTATATTTCTTACTCCAAAGCCCAGTATTGCTCCTATAATTAGAATAACAATAGAAATAATACTTAGTTTTTTTACTATTTCTTTATTTTTCATCCTACATTACCTCTACAACTTATTTATTTCATTTAATATTTTAAACATTTTCTTTTCGTTGTAATTCATCACCTATTGTTACTATTTTCCATAAATTAGTCTAACTTAATATTCCAGCCAGTGGTTTGAATATTATAAATCCTATAATTTTCTCATGTTAACCAATCTATCCTTTTCCTAAACGTAATTTTAAATCTTTTGAAAGTCCTACTAAAACCTAATGATTGAAGTGCTCCTATTTTTTTCTTATATACTTTAATTTATTCTCCAATTTTTAATTCGCTCAATTGCCTCTATCGTATTTTCCTTCGTTCCAAAGGCAGTCAAACGGAAATACCCTTCTCCATGCTCGCCAAATCCACTGCCAGGAGTTCCTACAATACCTACTTCTTCTAATAATTTATCAAAAAACTCCCAGGAAGTCATATTTTTAGGTACTTTTAGCCAAACATAAGGCGAATTTACACCACCATACACGGCATAGCCTGCTTCTTCTAATCCTTCCTTAATAATTTTAGCATTTTCTAGATAGAACTTAATATTTTCCTCAATTTGTCTTTTTCCGTCTTCCGAATAAGTCGCTTCTGCCGCTCTTTGTATTATATAGGATACCCCATTAAATTTCGTACAAGTTCTACGGTTCCATAACGAATTTAAAGCCACTTCCTCCCCTGTTTTGGTATAACCTTTTAAGTTTTTTGGTACCACTACATAAGCGCATCTAACACCAGTAAATCCAGCGGTTTTCGAATAACTTTTAAACTCAATCGCCACCTCTTTTGCTCCTTCTATTTCATAGATACTATGTGGCACATTTTCTTCCGTTATAAACGCCTCATAGGCTGCATCATAGAAAAGAATAGACTTATTTTCTTTGGCATAATCAACCCATTTTTTTAAATCCTCTTTTTTTAGAACGGTACCAGTTGGGTTGTTCGGAAAACATAGATAAATCATATCGACCTTTTCCTTTGGTAATTCTGGCTTAAAATCATTTTCTGCTGTTACTGGTAAATAAATAACCTCTCTTCCTGCCATAATATTGGTATCTAAATAAACTGGATAAACAGGGTCTGTGATGGCTACTTTATTATTCGTCCCAAAAATATCAACAATATTTCCACAGTCACATTTTGCGCCATCGGATACAAAAATTTCATCTTCTTGTATTGCAACCCCTCTTGCTTTATAATCATTTTCTACAATGGCTTTTCTTAAAAAAGGATAGCCTTGTTCTGGACCATATCCTTTAAACCCTTCTTTTGTCCCCATTTCATCTACCGCTTTATGCATAGCCTCTATACAAGCTGGTACAATTGGTTTTGTTACGTCTCCAATTCCTAGTTTTATGATTTTTTTAGTTGGATTTTCTTCCGTATATTTGGTTACTTTTTTCGCTATCGTTGAAAACAAGTAACTATCTTGTAACTTTAAAAAATTTTCATTAATAAAACTCATCTTTTACCTCCCTCTTCTAGTTCTCCTTCAAATACCGTTACGGCAGGACCTGTCATATAAATATGATTATCTTCTTTACTCCATTCGATTTCTAAGGTTCCTCCGTAGTAATTCTACAAAGACATGTCGATTCGTTAGCCTATTTAGATGACAAGCCACCGCTGTTGCACAAGCTCCTGTACCACAAGCTAAGGTTTCTCCTGAGCCTCTTTCCCACACTCTCATTTTAATATGTTCTTTATCTTGCACTTCCACAAATTCCACATTGGTTTTATTCGGAAAAACAGAGGCTACTTCCAAAATTTTTCCATACTTCTCTACTTCAAAATTCTTAGTATCTTCTACTAAAGTAATCGCATGCGGATTTCCCACTGATACACAAGTAAATATAAACTCTTTGTCAAGTGCTTTTACTTTTAAATTTTGTACTGGTTCTTCTAGTGCCATGACTGGTATTTTCTCTGGTGCTAAAATAGGCTCTCCCATATCGACTCTAACGTTTTGTACTTTTCCATCTTTTACCTTTAATTGTAATGTCTTAATGCCTGCTAATGTTTCAATTTTTACCGTTGTCTTATCGGTTAAGCCCTTATCATAGACAAACTTTGCAACGCAGCGGATTCCATTTCCACACATTTCCGCTTCACTTCCATCACTATTAAACATCCTCATTTTAAAGTCTGCTATTTCACTTTTGCAAATTAAGATTAGCCCATCTGACCCAATCCCAAAGTGTCTGTTACTAACAAATTGAGCTAGAGATGATTCGTTTTCTATGGTTTGATGAATAGCATCCATATATACATAATCATTTCCTAGCCCATGCATTTTTGTGAATTTTATCATTTTTTCCACCCTCTTTAGGTATATGAATAAACAATGAAATATAGTTATATTTCATTGTTCACATTTTATCATATGCTTATTTTTTTGTAAAGAGAAGAAAAAACCTTCTCTTAATTTTTTATTAATTCTATTCCTCTTTGGCAAAAATTGTTATATAATGTAGAAAAAGAAAAGAGGTAACTATGAAATTATTGAAAAAAATATTAATCGTATTGCTAATCCTATTTGTTGTTGGGCTAAGTATTGTGTTCATGGTTGGATTTGGATACTATTCTAACACAGTAAAAGAAAAATCACTCACCCAGCGTGTGGAAGAAATTACCACAAAAGAAGATTACACTCCCTTTGACCAATTATCCAAAAACTATGTAGACGCTGTCATTGCAGTAGAAGACCATCGTTATTATGAGCATGGAGCCATTGACCCTATCGGAATTGCTAGAGCCTTTTACACCAATATTCGTGATGGTCAATTTGACGAAGGAGGCAGTACCATAACCCAGCAAGTGGCTAAAAATGTTGTCTTTAACCAAGACAAAACTTTGCTCCGAAAACTAGGCGAAATCTTTGCAGCCCACGACTTAGAAAAAAATTATAGCAAAGACGAAATCTTTGCTTTGTATGTTAATTCATCTTACTTTGGCGATGGCTATTACTCGATTTATGAAGCATCACAAGGTTATTACCAAAAAGACCCCAAAGATTTAAACTTATCCGAAGCTAGTATGCTAGCTGGTGTTCCCAATGCACCCTCTGTTTATGCACCAACCGTTAACCCTGACTTAGCCAAAAAGCGTCAAAAACACGTCTTAACTAAAATGGTAGAATATGGCTACATTACCCAAGAAGAAGCTAATTCTATAAAGTAGAGAGAATAATCTCTCTTTTTTTTAATATGATTAATAGTAAAGTTAGGAGGATTCTATGAAAATTATCGTTCTAAACCGAAAAATATTAGCTTCTATCTTGCTACTTTGTCTTCTTTTTTCTTCTTTACTTTTCTACTTCACCATACCAAATTCCTTTGCCGTTGAACTAACTACCAATAGTGTAATGGATACGTCACTTAGAAAAGAAATAACAACCTTAGTCCAAAAAGAAGAAAAAATTGCTTATCTAACCTTTGACGATGGACCTACTTTAAAAGCCACTGGAAAAATATTAGACATTTTAAAAGAAGAAGAAGTAAAAGCCACTTTCTTTGTCGTTGGAAAACATGTAAAAGAGCATCCCGAATTAGTCAAAAGAGCCTATGAAGAAGGTCATTATATTGCTAATCACGGTTATCATCATAACAATAAAAAATTATATTCTAGCAATGAAAACTTTATAAACGAAATTAAAAATACCGATATCGAGATTGGAAAAGCCCTTGGCGTTGAAAATTACTGTTCCCACGTCTTTCGTTTTCCTAATGGTTATATGTCTCCTCACTATAAAGCAAAGAAAAAAGAAGCCGTAAAACTTCTTTCCGATATTGGCTACACGTATATCGATTGGAACTGTTTAAACAATGACTCTGTCAAAAAATATAGTTCCGCCCAACTATTGAAAAACCTAAAAAAATCTGCCAAAAATAAAGGAACTTTAGTAATTCTAATGCATGATACCTCTGACGTAAATGATACGCCATCTATTCTAAAAGACTCCATTAATTACTTAAAAGAACAGGGCTATGAATTTAGAAATTTCTACAATTTCTAAATTTCGCTTTTTCCCTTTCCCTTTCTGGGACAGGCACAAAAGTGGACATTGCCACTTTTGTGCCTGTCCCAGAAAGGGAAAGGGAAAAAAGCCCAAACCCTTGTTACAGTTCTACTTCTAAATGATAGACATTTCTACTACCATCTAACTTAATCCTATTTTCAACCTTGTTCCCATTTAATAAAACCTTGCTACTTTCAGGTTCAAATCCATTTTTGCCATTTGGATTTTTCACGATAATATCATACTGGCTTTCTTTATATTGATATTTCATTTGATATTCTTTCCAATCTTTTGGAATACATGGTTCTACTTTTAAATAGCCTTCTTCTACTTTAAGACCT
Source organism: uncultured Clostridium sp. (assembly GCA_947574235.1). GTDB lineage: Bacteria > Bacillota > Clostridia > TANB77 > CAG-508 > CAG-269. Next base: position 22,544 of record CANPIU010000003.1, read on the forward strand.
AACAAGTCCTCAATTCCTGCTTTGTAATACCAACTAGCAGAACCTGTATACCAAGTCCAACCTCCTCGCCCTGCTAAGTTTCCTGCACCATAAATGTCGGCTGGTATAACATAAGGCTCTACTTTGTACTTTTTGCTGGCTTCTTTGGTTCTACTATGCTCAATCGGATTTATCATACGATATAGTTCTAGTGCCTTGTCGCCAAAACCGAGCATTGCTTCTGCAATGATTACCCACACAGAACTATGGGTGTATTGACCTCCATTTTCTCTAACGCCTGGCAAATATGCCTTGATATAACCAGGCTCTAGTTTGCTTTTTTCAAAAGGTGGGTCTAATAATTTGATAATACCATTTTCTCTATCGATTAAGTGATTTTCTAGGCTCTCCATTGAAATATATTTTTTGTCATTATCTCCTGCTTTTGAAATAACACTCCAACTTTGGGCAATACTATCAATTCTACACTCTTCATTTTCCATACTTCCGAAGTACATTTCCATCATCCATAAAAGCTCTTTTATACCATCTTCCGTCCCATCCTTTGGTGTTTAGTGCTTTTTTTAATTGATTTTTGATTTCTTCGTATTTTTTAGCTACGTCTTCTTCTTTCTTTTCTCTACAAATTGGAATAAAGTTTTCTAAAATACTGCTCAAGAAAAATCCCAGCCACACACTTTCGCCTCTTCCTTTATTTCCTACGGTACTAAAGCCATCGTTCCAGTCTCCTGAGCCAATTTTAGGTAAGCCATTTTCGCCAAAATACAAACTTCTATCAATTGCCTTTTTACAATGCTCATAAATGCTTCCTTCTTGTTTGGATGGCAAATATTTTTCGTATCTCTCATCTTGTCCTTCTTCTAGCTTAGCCCCTTCTAAATAAGGTGTTTGTATCTCCAAAATGCTCTTATCTCCTGTAAAATTGATATATTCTATCAAGACATAAACCAGCCACAACAAGTCATCTGAAAATCGGGTTCGAATTCCTCTTTGATTTTCCTCATGCCACCAGTGTTCTACGTCTCCTTCTAAAAATTGATGCTGACTGTGTTTGATGATTTGTCTTTTTACCATTTCTGGCTCTAAATATTTTAATCCAATGGTATCTTGCAGTTGGTCCCTGTATCCATAAGCTCCACCAGATTGATAGTATCCCGTTTTTCCTACTAAACGGCTATTGATAATTTGATAGGCAATCCAGCCATTTAACAAAATATTCGTGGATTCCAAAGGTGTGTACACTTGTACTTTTCCTAAAAATTCTCTCCATGCCTTCTTTACCTCATCTAACTCTTGCTTACAATTTGCTATTTTTTGGTATTTATAGGCTATATTCTTGCAATCCATTTCTTCTTCTTCGGCTCCTAAAATAAGCGAAATATCTTTTTCTTCAAAACTTTCCAATTCTATTTCAATTTCATAGGCCATGCAAGGTCTTTTTCCTAACGAATTTTGATTATCCAGTGAAGCTCTTTTGAGTGCTGTTGGATTCCCAATTCCTCCTTCTCCTAAAAAGAAGTTCTTATCCCCTGTATAGGACTTTATTTTTTCACTAGAAGAAAGATATACCTTTGTTTTCTCCATTTCTTCTCGATATAAATTTTTAGCTTGTAATACATTATTATTGCTATCGAAACTTAAATCAATTCGTTTATTGGATTTCATTTCATCCTCTCCAATAACTGGCTTGCTATAATAATATAATTTCAATTTTCTTCGGTTTGGTGTTGTATTCTTTAAATTTAAAATTCCTATTTTACAACTATCTTCTCGTGGTACAAATATTTCTAGCTTTTGCTCTATCCCATTACTTTTATGAATATATTGACAATAGCCAAAACCATAGATTACATTATAATTTTTATGGTCTGGCATTGGATTTAAGCCCAAAGACCATTTTTTCCCAGTCGTTTCATCTTTTAAATACACTATCTCAGAAGGAATATCTTGACCTGGCTTGTTTTCCCAACTAGTCACTCGATTTAGTCGGCAGTTTTTATACCAACTATAACCACCCATATTTTCAGTTACTAATGTTCCAAACTTTCGATTGGCCATAATATGGCTCCAAACCGTTGGTAATCTCTCTTCCTGATTTATCCTTATGATATATTCTTTTCCATCCTCTGAAAATCCACCAAATTCATTATAATATTTTAAATTTTCGTGATTTTCCAATAAGTCAATATCGTCTTTTTCTTCCTCTTCTAACACCGTCTTTGTTACCATTTCGCTCATCCATTTTTGCTTTTCTAAATAATTCTCTTCTATTTCTTTAATATTATTTTTTAGCCCTCCTTTATCACTATCAATGATAATTTCTGCTAAGAAGTTTAGTAATTCGATATCCTTTTTATCAACCTCTCCTTTCGTAAGCGTAAAAATGCCACCTCGCTGATTTTTCAAATAACCCATATGATAATTTAAAATACTACCTTCAATTTCTTCTTTTACATAATTTTCATAGCTGTGTTTTTCTTCATCTAAAATGACAACTTCGGTTTCCACACTCTTACTGCGGAAAAATTCATAGGCCTTTAAAACCTCTTTTATCACATAACTATCATTTACGTTTCTTATCTTTACCAAAATGATTGGTAAATCGCCTGATATGCCATATTTCCACAAATCACTTTGATGGTAATTGCGTTTTTCCGCATCTTTTGGAAGAAGCTTTGATTTAATCGGATTGTCAAAGACAAGATAAGATAGCATTTTTTGATAAATAACCATATCATTTCCCTTGGTTCCTAAATACCTACTCTCCGCTTCTACTCTTGCTTTTGATAAGGCAAAGGCTTTGGTTACATTTTCGCTAGATTGATATTTCTTAATATTTTCCAACATAACCGCTTCTTCCTCATTGACAGAAAGAATAAAATCTAGTCTTGCTTTTTCTTGTGGTTTTACTTTGATGGTTCTTTTTAATGCTACAATTGGTTCGGTTACCAATCCTGTTTTTTTCGATAATGGTATCGAATTTTTTACTTTATTGGGCAAGCCTAAATTTCCTCGCCCAACGAATTTTTCTTCATCAATTTCATACTCAAAATCCCCAATGGTTTCACTATTTGTGGATAAATTAGCACCCAGATAATACCTAGGAGCATTTGCCTCCCTATTTTTTCTTTCTATCACAAGTGTATTCGTTTCTTCGTCTAAACGGTTCATCAAAAATAAGTTATTGAAAGCCGGATGCGCATAGTCTTGTTCTTTTTTCGATAGCACTGGTTCAAAATAGCAAGTTACCTCTAAAATTTCCTCATCGTTTCCCTGATTTTCTAAAATCATCCTTCTTAATTCCACAGGTTGCTCTGAACTTACTGTGGTACTTATTATGGCCTTGATATTGCCACTGATAATTTCCTGCTCATTTTTATCTGGCATAAAGCTAATTTGATATTGATTTTCTTTGTTTTCATTAAAAGCATAATTTGAACTTCCTACCTTTTTCGTTTGAATATTTTTAAAGGTAAAGAAAATCCCCTGTGGATAGTCGTCTGTTGGTTTAAATCGATTGATATAAATATCTTTATATTTACTAACCCCTTGTCCTTTTTGGTTCATAGCAACCACGTAATTTTCATTCGAAATAACATTACCCGTTACCAATCTTTCATCCATTTTCTTATACGTCGTTTGGGTATAATTTTCATAATCCTTATATTTTAATTTTTCCACTTTTTCCTTCTTCTCCTTGGTGATAATTGCTTTTTCTGGCATTGTCTCTTGTAACAAGATACTAACTGCCTCTATCTCTGGATTTTTAATAAATCGTTTTTGCAAAATATTATCACAAAATAAGTTATTAATACTTAGCAAAATTAAGCCTTGATGATGCGCCATATACGTTTTAACAACCGCTGAATTTTTCCCTTTTTCTACTCGTTCTGGTGTATAATCAATCGCCTCATAAAAACCAAACTTGTCGTACATACCTTCTTTTTCTAGCCATTTCAAATTCTTAATTTCTTCTTTTGGTTCCTCTGTAATGGCTAAAATGCCACCATAGCTAGAAACTACCATTTCATCGGCTAATCCTCTTTTTAAGCCTAGCCATGGCACACCAAAAGCTTTATATTGATAATTTCCCTGTAAATCCTTAACATTAAAAGCCGCTTCTGAAATTCCCCACGGAATATTCAAATTTTTACTATATTCCATCTGCGTCTTTACTAAAAATTGACAAGACTCATCTAGCAAACTTCCTTCGTATTTTGGTATATTAACATTTGGCATCAAATACTCAAACGCCGTTCCAGACCAAGAAACCAGTCCCTTATATTTTCCTAAGGTGGTAAGCGTTCTACTTAAAATTCTCCAATGTCTGCTTGGCACGTCTTTTTTCGCAATTGCTACTAAACTAGCTTGTCTTGCCTCTGATGCCAACAAATCATAATACGAATCTGTCATCTTGTTTTCCTCAATGTTAAATCCAATGGAAAAAATTTGTTGCTCGTGATGATATAACACACTAAAGTCCGTGTTTTTAATCATTTCGTCAATTTTTTCTAAGAGAGACGGAGCCAAAGGGGACGGACCTTTTTGGCACACCGTCTCTTTCTCCATACTCTCTTTTTCTTTCTTTTGCTTTTTTAGTGCCGTGTGCCAAAAAGGTCCGTCCCCTTTGGCTCCGTCGCCTCCGCTTGGAAGCTTGCTCTAAAAAAGCTTTGGCTACATACAAATACCCAACTAAATTTCCACTATCTACGGTGGAAACATATCTTGGATTTAATGGTTCTTTGGTCTTTATGTTATACCAATTGTAAAGATGACCGTTCCATTTTGCTAGGCTTTCTATGGTATTTACGATTTTCTCTAGTAAATCCATCGCTTCCTCTAATTCTATATAGTGCAAGTCATAGGCAGAAATGACGGCTAATAATGATAATCCTATATTGGTGGATGAGGTTCGCAAAACAACTTTTTCTTTTCTGTCTTCTTGATAATTGTCTGGAATTAGATAATTGTTTTCTTCTGTTAAGTACGTTGCAAAAAAGTCCCACGTTCTTTTTCCGATTTCTAATAGATATTCTTTTTCTTCTTGATTTAAGGCATCTATCGCTTTTGGTTTCTCAATTTCTCGGCTTACATACCACATAACCATCGGTATTAGCATCCACCATACTCCTAAAAGGATGGCTAATACATTCGCTTTCAATAATCCTAAACCAATGCTAATTACCCCTGCTAAAACATTGGTTGCCATTTGATTATAATAGGCTGCTAAGTTTGATTTTGCTTGTTTTTCTGCTTCTTCTGAGGTAGTCCATTCTAGCAAATGCTTATGAGTAATGATTCTTCGATACAACGTTTTTCCAATGGCTTTGCTTGACACATAGGCTTTATAAGGAAGGCATCCTAAAGTAAGGATGGCTCTTATTAAACTTCCTTTTACCCCTGAGATTTTAGGGGTAAAGGTTTTTTGCTTTTCTTCTCCTTCTTTTCGGAAAATACAAGCATTTAGTAGTTCTAGTAGATACGGAAAAATGGAAATTCCGAAGTAAAATGCTAACTACCCACCAAACATGTCTTACTTCTATGGCTCCTCTGATATTGCAATAAATAACGGCAAGAATAATGCTCAGTTCGATTATACTTCTTCTTAAGTTATCGGCTATTTTATATTTAGAAAGTAAATTTAAGGGACTTCCTCCCCCCATCCATTTGGTAATTTGCCAATCGCCACGAATCCATCTAGAAAGTCGGTTCATAAAGCTATTGTATTTGGTTGGATAGCCATCCATCAATAAAATGTCAGAGGCTAGTCCGCATCGCAAGTAACACCCTTCTAATAGGTCGTGACTAAGAACGGTATTTTCTGGAATTTGCTTGGCTAGAACCGTTTCATAAACGGCTAAATCATAAATTCCCTTTCCTGTAAAAATTCCTTCCCCAAAATTATCTTGATAGATATCGGATATCGCATTGGAATAAGAGTCGGTTCCACCTGCTCCCGCAAAGATTTTGGTAAATAGGGTTTTGTAACTAATATCTAAGTTAACACCTATTCTTGGCTGTAATATGCCATAACCATCGACTACTATATTTTTTTGCTTGTCAATGACTGGCTGGTTTAAAATATGAGCCATGGCCCCTACTAACTCGAAAGCAGCATTTAGGATTAAATCTGTATCGGCATCTAAGGTAATAATATATTTTATTTTTTCTTTTGGTCCCTTTTCTAAGGTGTTGACACGAAATGGATTTTTGATTTTTCCTAACAGGTATTGATTGAATTGGGTTAGCATCCCCCTTTTTCTCTCCCATCCTAAATAGGCACCTTCTTTTTCGTTCCACTCACGTTTTCGATAAATAAAGTGAAATATGGTTTCTTGATATTTGGTATTTAAGGCTTGTACTAGCTTTTCTCCTTCTTGCATCACTTCTTGGTCAAAGTCTTCTTCTTGTTTTTCACTTTCGGAACAGTCCCCTAGTAAAGAAAAATAGATATTTTTGGATTGATTGGCCAAATAGAAAACTTCTAATTTTCTCACTAATTCTTGTACTTTTTCTTTGGACTTTAAAATCGTAGGGATGACTACCATGGTTTTGTGTTCTTCATCAATTCCTTGTAAATAATCTAGTTTTGGAATTGGCTTTGGTTTTACGATTTTACTTAAGATATATTGTGTGGTTTGGATGGCTATTTCTGAAGCTGGTATGAAACATAGTAAAAAGCTTACCCAAGAAAGACCCACTAAATAGCTTATCCCAAGTGATAACAAAACGCTTAAAAAGCCAATTCCCAACAAATAGGCTTTCGTTTTATCCTTTGCACTCATTTGTCTACTCGTTTTGTATTGCAGCACATCGTATAGTTCATTTCTTCCTTTATCGATTAGATAATAGCCAATGTGTGCCTGTTTTACGGTTATGTCTTGTGTTCTAGCTAATTCTAATGCTTTTCTAGCAATATATAGTTCTGACATTTTTGTTTTTTTCGCTACTTCTTTAATTTGATTTCGATAATATTCTTTTGTTTTGTCATCCATCTTTTCGTAGACATTACTTGGATCTTGTCTCAAAATTCCTTCTACCCCATTGATTTTTTCAAAGATTTCTAAGAAATTAATTCTTTGAATTTTCTTCATACTTGTAATGCTATTTCCGATGGATACTTTTCGAACCGCTATGTCAAAATGCTCTTTTTGAATCACCTCTGAAACTGTTGTACCAGTCATTTCAACCGCTTCTTCTAACGCTTTTAGATAACTATATCCCTTTTTTCCATATCGTTTTAGAATATAAGACATATATTCAATAAAAGGATATTTCATGTTTTTAAATACATCTTTTTCTAATTTTTTTTGACTTCCTTTAAACTGTTGCTCTGTTTTTCCCTTGTTTTCTACTAATCTTTCAACGATATTCTCGGCTCTTAATTTTTGCATTTGGCAACTATATATCTTTTCGCAGATTTCTCGGATATTTTCAACCATAGCAATTTGAAGAAATATGCCTATATTCCATATTTCTTCCATGCTTAGTGTCTTCTTAGTTTGATAACTAGTTAAGTAATCTTCTAGGTCTTTTCTTTCTATTTTATTATCGGTATAGGCTACAATTTCGGCTGCTAATACGTAAATTCTAGCAAACCCTTGATAACTTCCATTGGCAATCCCCACAAAGTTTGTGTATTTTTTTAGGGGTAATTCTTTTTCGATTTGTTTTACAGTTTCTTCTATAATATAAAAATTATCTAACAACCACTCTCCTGCTGGATGAATACTAATTCCTAGTTTTAAGTGTTCATTTAATACATTGTATACTTCTTCTATTACTTTGAAGTTTTCTACCATTTGGGGGATGGGATAGGTTTCTTTTTGGGATTGATGGCTTACATTATGATTAGAGGCTATTTTTTGCAAATGATTTTCTAATTGTCCTTTATCTAGTAATGTGCCATTTATTTTTAATACTTTATTGATTTTCAAAAAAATTCCACTCCTTGCTTTTCTATGTTTTTACACATATTGTTTGCAAAGAGTGGAAATTTTATGCATTTTTGCTTTTATTTTGTTAAAGCTCTAATTCATCATCCATTTCTAATTCTAATTGTTTCATTTTTTCTACTTCTAATTTTCTTTCGTCTTCTATTTCTATTTTCCATGTTGCTTGTTGATTTATTTTTTTAATTGCTTTTTCATAAAATTCTTTGGCATCTTCCATTGGAACACTTTTTTCTTCCATGGCTTTTCTCATCCTTTGTGCTTCTCTAAATTCCTCTATATATTCCTCTATGTCAGGAGAAAATGTTTTGTAGTCACTTACCTTTTCACTTCTATAAGTTCCTTTTCCTGGTACATAAATACAAACACCTTCCCCACTATCATCTGCTTGAAATTCAATATTATCTGCTATTAAATACTTAGGCATTCCTATTCCAGCTGGATTCATCTTCCTGTCAATTTTATTATCTTCTAGTGATTTAAAGGCTTCTACCATTTTTTCTTTTAGGAATAATTGCTTTAGACCTGGTATTTCTTCGGCTATGTCAAATAATTCTTCATAAGTTATATTTTCTTTTTCTATCATCTGGTTCATATCTTGTAATATTTTCACATAATCTTCTTGAAGCGAAAATTCTTCTAATTTTTTCCCTGCTTGTAAAGCTTGCTCTAAGGTAACTGCATTTCTACTTTCTTCCAATTCATTATATAGTTTTTCTCCTAATACACCTCCAGCTACAACTCCCGCAGAAATAGAAATTGTAGAAACTGCAATAGCTGCTATAGTTCTTACTTTTTTTCTTAATTTCTTTCTTGCCTCTCTTCTTTGTTCTTCATGAGACTCTCTTCTGGCAGATTTTTTTGCTTTATATTCTTTCCTTTTAATTGGCTTTTTTGGTTCCTCTTTTTCTCTATTTTCTTGTGTCTGGCTTGATACTTCCTCTTGTCCATCTTCTTGCGATTTAGTTATTACTTCTCTTCCCATTTTGGGTTGATAGTCTTGTATGTCTATTGGGCTTCTATCTATGTCAAGTACTTGTATCTCACCTTCTTTTCTTTTCCTAGGTTTTTCAGCTTTTAATTTAAGTCCTTCCATAAAACCTTTTCTTTTTTCCCTAAAACTACTCATATTTACTACATTATTTTCTACCATTTTAGTTCCTCCTTTGATTTTTACTACATTTCTATTATATCACATTATTTTACATAATGCAAAAAAGCGCCCTAGCGCTTTTCCACTTCATTTCCTAGGATAGCCCCTCCTAATATAGCTAAGGGGGGTCCTATTAACATACCACACTTGAAAATCCAGTGTGGTAATTCTTCATGCCACGGTGTGCCTAACATTAACAATACGCCACCTATTAACAGTATTTCTGCAAAAATAATGAGAATTTTTTCTTTCATCGTTCTCCTCCTCGCCCCAATTCCAAGGGCTTTGTTATCAACTGTTGCTATTGCTATACTCTTATTATACCACATTATGTAAAAAAACACAAAAATCAATTTTTCTCATAAAAATAATCCGTAATTCCATTAAAAATTCCCCAAGCCAAACGATTTTGGTATTCATCTTCTAAGAGTTGTTTTTCCTCTTCTGGATTTGATAAAAATCCACATTCCACAATTGAAATTGGAATTTCTACATGTTTCATGATATATACGGTATCTAACTTCATCGCTACTCTTTTATTTTCTTTTTGTATTGCCTCATTTAGATTACTTTGAATTTGCTTGGCTAGCTGAATACTTTTTTCATCTCCATTTTTGTAAAAGCATTGCCATCCCCAATATTGCTGTTGTGGTATTTTATTCAAATGAATACTAACAAAAATGTCAGCACTTGACTCATTTCCAATTTTTACTCGATTATGGATATCTGAAATCTTTTTTTGTCTTAGCGTTGTACTATCTAAATCATAGATAGCATTTTCATCAGAACGTGTTAATACTACGTTACTTCCACTTGTTTCTAATAAATTTTGTAACTTCAGTGCAATTTTCAAATTAGTTTCTGCTTCTGTTGTACCAGTACTACTTTGAGCTCCCTCGTCTGGCACTCCGATGTCCGAGCATCAATTACTATGGTTTTTCCAGAGACTGGTGTTGCTGTTGTTGGCACTGTATTTTCTTCTTGTGTTTTTTCTTTTTTAGCGGTTGCTACTTGGAAAGTAAAGGCAAATACAGCTATTAAGATACAAGATACTATTATTTGAATTCTTTTTTTGTTAATGATAATCATTTTAAAAACTCCTAATCATAAATATTTATTAATATTTATATTAAGAGTTCTTTTTTTTATGTCAGTTTTTATGCATTTGTGTTTTTCTTATTGTTAATATTTAATATAATTTTATTGATAGTATTGATTTAATAAAATATTTATAACATTTGCATCAACTGGGCTCAATGACGTAGTCTCATATCCTCCTATTTGCGGAAGAGTTGTATTAAATTTAGAAGCCCAGGGGCAATGCATTACCCAATAGCAAATTGTTCCATCAGGAAGTGTATAGGGATTAAATGTAAAGTGTCGTGATGGTTCGACAGAATCTACTATATAAGCATTTGTTGTATGATATGTTATAAAGATATTTAATCCCGCATATCTTCCCCAATTGGTTTCTATACATGGAATCGTTCCAACTATCCCTGTAAAACCCCCTATTATTTTATCATTTTGCTCGTAACTATTTCCCCAGTAAAAGTAACTCGTTCCGCGATGAAATATTTTTATAGAAATTGGTATTAAATCCTGTTGTTTTAGCTATTTTTTCTATAATTCTTTCATTTCCAACTTTATCTCTTGTCTTTACTTCTATCTTACAATCTACTCCTAAAAAATCACCATATATATTTTCAAATCTGTATGTTTTGTTTGTTGTATAATTAGACCAACCTCTATCAATTGTTCCATAACTTATTTTATAACTGTATTCTCCCGTTACCCCACTTTCTAAATCTTTTGCCTCACTTACTGTAACTGACATTGTTCTTGTTCCTGGTGTTAATCCGTGTTATTCTTAATTCAGTTGGTGCATTTGTATCAATTTTAGTAATTTCCTCTGTCGCTATTTTTCCTAACACTTTATTAAAATAAACATATACCGCTTTAATTGTACAATTTTTTGTGATTGTTATTTCTTTTTCGTATTTTTGTCCATTTTCTACACTTGGCTCACTTCCATCTATTGTATATTTAGTAATCCATCCATCTCTTGTTGTTATCTTTACTTTTTTCCCTTCCTTTCCTGTCCACTTCTCCTGATTTGCTACAGTTATTACAGGAAGAATATCTTTTACGATAATGTTTATATTCTTCGTTGCACTTCCTCCTGTCTCTTCTAATTCATTGATTAGTCTTGCGTATATCGTTCCATTTTCTTTTACTGTAATTGCTTCTTTATAATTTTCCCATGTTGTTCCATCCAATGAATATTGTATTGAATATCCTTCGATTGTTGATTTTATTTCTACTCTTACGTCTTGGTTTGTCCAACTATCAGGACTAAGGATAAAATTTACATTACTTTCTTGTAAATCTGGCGGTGTCGTTTCTCCTTCTTTTCCCAAAAATTTGACTTCATCTTCTGTTACTACATAAATATATCCTTCTTTGGTTGTTACAATTATCGTTCCTTCACTTTTTCTTTCTACTTTAGCTCCTTCAAAGGTATCTCCTTTTTCGATTTCCTTTTCAATTGCTTCTTGATATCGGTCCATATATTCTTTGGTACTTAAATCTTCTAGTATCTTTTCTGAACGCAAACCATTTCCTATTATTATCAGTATCTCTTTATATTCTGCAATTTTAGTTTGCTCCCCAGCACTACTTGCCTTTTTTAAAATTCCATTTTCTCCTGTTAAAGTTGCTATTGATATTCCTGCTAAAATTAATAAAATGATAATCGTTATAATTAATGCTATTAATGTTATCGCCTTCTCCTCTTTTACTTCCATCAAACTCCCCTTTCTTTTGTCGGTTGTGTAAAGTTTATATATAAAAAGTGACTTAAAGTATTGATATTTAAGGCATTTCTACAAAATATATCCTTCCCCCTTAGACTAAATAATTTATGTATCCTCTTAGCTAAAATATATGTGCTTTAAAATTTTGTAAAGGCTAGGCAAAGCCTATTCATTTCATCCTTTATAAAATTTTATAAAGCATATTATAATTGATTTAGAGAATAAGTCTTAATTAATTTATGTTTATCTCTTTTTCATATATTACTTTATACTACCCTTTTGTCTTTATTATTCATTTTCTACTGAGTATTTTATTGATTTTTATAAAATTATGTCAATATTTATAAACACAATCTCATGATCTTCCTAGTAAAACTGCACCAATTTATCTCATCGATAGTTATGCTATTTAATTTTTCCAGAATTATTAAAAGATATCACAAAAATTTAGTAAGTTTTCTTACTTAATACCTTTTTATTATTTTATTTAACAATAAGGCTAACAGGTCCTCTTATTTCACCATAACCGTTAACACTAATCTCTATCATTATTTTGTACATACCAGAATACCCAGATATATCACCATTAAGGGTATATTTTTTATAATTACCATCACAAGACCAACGTGCTGATGCAACAGTTTGCCATGTCCCCCCTGATTGTTGAATCTTAATGCGAATATCGCTTGTGTTTTGATTAAACGAATAGTATAACCCCTGAAGCTCAATATTTCCATAACCATCTAAATTATACATACCATTTGAAATCAAAGTTGCAACAGCATTAGGACCTGCACACAGATCATTATTAACATAAGAATTATTTCGTGTCCAACCGCGATGGACAATCCCAAGCAAATGATCCTACTGAAATAAGGGTAGTTGGACTAACCCATGTAAATTTCTGAGAAACAGTTTCTTTCTGATTTCCTACTTTATCTACACTAAGAATATGCAAATAACCAGACCATCCATTAGCATTTCCAACAGTAATTATAGTCTCTTGCGTAAAGGTCTCCGCTGAATTCCAAGTATCAGAATTAATACCAAATAATGTTGATGAATCTGACCACTTCCATTTACAGTTCTCCAAACTAATTCCACTCTGAGAATCACTAACTGTCATTGTTATATTTATATTAGTCCCTGAACTAACAGTGTAATTATCTGCTTCAATCACAGCATCATTTGGTTTAACATTATCCAAAATAAAAGTTACTCTTGGTGAAACTGTTTCAATTTTATTTCCTGATTTATTAACACTTAGTATGTGCAAATATTTGTCTCCAGCCAGATTAGATGAAATGTTAATTGTCGAATTAGCAGATTTTAAAGTTTGAGCTTCTGACCAGTTGCTAGAGTCAATTCCTATTTTTGAATTAGTTGAATTGATAATATATCTACAATTTCCTATATCAATTCCACTCTTATTATCACTTACTTTTACTGTTGCTTTAATAGTTGCTGTTGTGCTTCCTCCCACATAAGTTGGACTTCCTTCTATTTCAATTACAGCTTCATTTGGTGGCATTGTGTCTATTCCTTCTATTTTTATTGTTTTAACTCTTTTAGTCCCATCATTTCCCTCTGCGATAAACCTATATTCTTCATCATTATACACAATATACTCTATTTCTACTTCTTTTTGATTATTACCACTCTCTTCTTTATCATTTGGTAATATAATTCTTTTAATTCCCTTTTCATCTTCCGTTTTTGCTACCACTCGAATAATTGCCATATTTCCTTTTACTTCATATGTTACCTCAATTGTTGTTTTTCCTTGTGTATTTCCTTGTGTATTCACTTGAAATTGATCATTTATTTTATATTCATAATTTCCATAAATCACGTTTATTGTTTCCGTTGGTTCTCCATTTTTTATTACCTCATCTTTAGATATCTCTAATCTTTCATGAATATTATCTCCTATATAGTCTAATGTTAACTGTTCTCCCTCTTCCATTTTTTCGATTAACATTTCATTAATTGCTATTTGTATAAGTTCTCTTCCTTGTTCTTGATCCGTTTTGTCTTTTGCACTTTGTGCTTTTACTAATATTCCATTTTCTCCTGTTAATGTAGCAATACTTATTCCTGCTAAAATTAATAAAATAATAATCGTTATAATTAAAGCAATTAAAGTAATACCCCTTTCTTTATTCTTTTGTTCCATTCTAAAATCTCCCCTACTAATAAAATTACAGGTTGTTCCTGTAATTTTATTATAATATATTATATATTCATTTTCAATTAAAAACTTACATGTTACCTATTTGTAAGATATCTGAAATTTTATTGTAACATTTGCAGTTTGTTTCTGTAATACATTTCCTATTTTATTAATAATCTTGAAAATAAAGTCTCAACTTTAGAAAATGAAAACTCAAAATAAAAAAAAGAAGTAACAAGGCTAAAAACTTAGAATCAATAAAGATAATTCTAATTTTTCCTATTGCATCACAAGGCTTGTTACGACGTAAGCGTCGGGGAATGTACCGCACAGAGATTCAAAATTTTTTTCTTGTGCTAAATTATCACTTTTAATAGTTCTTTAATTACTTGAATATTTGATTTTAATAGTTTGCTGTCATAATTTATTACCTTTTTTTCCATTGCATATTAAAAACACAAAAAACCATAACAGTAGTATCTCTCTACCGTTACGGTCTTTGTCATATTTTATAAATAATTTCTTCTTACTATACATTTTTTAATTTGGAGCTGAGGGCAACCAAGCTTCATCTTTTATTTGTCCTATATTAAATATTATGCTAAACACTTAATGAATATTCTGTTCCATTCTTGATTATTTTTACTCCTGGTTTTAAAATGAATACTGGTCTTAGTCCCATTGATTGTGTACTTACTCTCGAATAGCCAACATTAGCATTCATATCAACAAGCTTTTGTTCATAAAATCCATCTCCATTGGTTCCATTTGTATCATTATGAATGGCCCATATACCATTACTTCCATAGTAACGCTCATCAGTAGCCCAACGAGATGCTAACCAATAATTTTGTCCAATATTTAATAAATTCAAAACTCTCATTTGGTTATAATCTGTTACATAATTATAATCTTTTCTTCTTAATGCTGGTGAAGCACCTGTAGCATTGTAATCATAGTACTCATTCGATTCAGAAGATGGATTATTAGGTACACTACCTATGCATCTTGCCCCACTTGTATAAGTAGCATTAGCATACGCCGCTGCTCTATTATTTAGTGTAGTAATTGCATTATTATATGAACTAGCAAATGCTTTCCAACTACTGTTACCAATTGTTACATTTTCAACTGTAGACATTGCTACAATTTGAACTCCATTTTTACCATATTCTGTATTAGCATCGTATAACACTTTACACTTTATTGTTTGTCCATTAGCAGTTGTATAGTTTACATAATCTCCATTTTTTAAATCTTTTACTGTTTGTTGTACCGTTACCACTGTTGAAATGCTTTCTCTTTTATTTCCTACTCTGTCTTGGCTTAACACATGCAAATAGTAATTACCTGCTACTGGACAATTAAGTGTTAATACTTCTCTTTCTTGTGTAAACTTACCTCCTGTATATTTTGAACTATCCGTTCCTATTGCATTAGCATTTGTCGTAAATATCCATCTACAATTTGGAATATCAATTCCACTTTGATTATCACTCTGTGTTACTGTTGCTGTAATATTACTTCCTACTTCTGCGTTTGTATTACTTAATACTATCGTTGCTTCATTTGGTGGAAATTCATCTTCTGCCGCTTTCGTTGTTTTAACTTCATTATTAAGTTTATAATTTACAATAATATCATCCAATCTTGCTCTTTCTTGTACAGTTCTAAATTCTATTTGAGAATATACTTTTATCCACAAATATTGGCTATTTCCATTTTCAGTAATAGAATCACTCCAACTTGTCCAATTTTGGAAGTTATTCGATTTAGAAAATTTATAAACTAATCGAGTATTAGCTGGCAAATATTCATCTGGTTCAATACTTAGCCACTCTCCAATAGCTGTTGCATCTGCATATAAATCTAATTCTGATACCGTAATCCACTCTGGGACTTTTTGAGCCGTTTGTATCTGAACAGTTTTGGCTGAAATACTTGGTGTTTTGATAGAAAAAGTTGCATTTGGTATGGTTAAATCATCGTAAGTTATACTTACATATGGATAAGTATTATTTATATTTCCACTATTAATGGTTTCCCAGTTAATCCCATCATTAGATACTTTAATATTGGGTGTTATGTGTGATCCGTTAGGAAGCGAAGAAGTATCCATTTCATACGTTCCATCTTCTTTTGGTTTAATTTTTATCTCATGTGTATTGGTTGTTCCTCCTTGTGTGATATCAATTGGCAGAGTTATTACTATATCTCCAGCTTTAATAGGCTCTTTTAGTTTAATAATCGTTTTATTTTCTTCTTCAATTTCCTCAATTTCTTCATCTGTTGCAAACTTCATACTTAGTCCTTTGATTTTAGGTGTTTCTCCTTTACTATTTGCTGTCATCGTAACAATAACTCTTGCATATTTGCTTCTCTCTAATTCTTTAATGTTATCCGTTTTTTCAGACCAATTTATTCTATCATTAGAGGTTTGAAATTCATAAAAAATTTGAGCACCTTCTGGCACATATTCTCCAAATTTTATTAAAGATAACCATTGTGCTGGTTTTCCCGCATTTATGGTCATTTTAAAGATACCTGGTGAATCAAACAAATAGTCATCTTCATCTTCTTTTGTTTCATCTTTTGGTTGATATTCATCATAATATATCTTTCCTTTTCCATCAATCCAAAAAGTAAATTTATAGTCAAAAGATATTACTTCTAAATACAATCCTGCTGGTTTGTTTTTGCTTACAGACCCAACTCTATAATCATTTTCATCTGTTACGTTTTCAACCTCTTCAACTTGTTCATTACTAGCAATAAACCAGTCTTCTGTAATGGCTTCGTCTTTTTCTAAATGCTCACCTAATTCTTCTAAATCCACAGTTCTATCTTCTAATATGCTATCCATTAACTTACTTTGTATCGATAGTTCTATTTTTTCAAAATCGCTTTCTAGTTTATGCCTATATTCTGCCTCTTGTGCTTTTTTTAAAATGCCATCATTGCTAGTTAAGGTTGATATGGTAATTCCGAGCTAAAATTAATAATACGATGATTGTTATCACTAATGCAATTAATGTTATTCCCTTATTTTCTTTTACTTTCATCGACTTTTCCTCTTTTCTTCCGTCTTTCTTTTCATCCTTTTTATTGAGTATTTTATCAATTGGGGTAAAATTATGTCAATATATTATAAAGTAAATCCTTCACCTTTGGTTACAGTTCACTAACTATTGAATTTATTAAATTATTCAGTGTAATTAAACTTTAAATTTTTATTAAAACGTCTTAAATGGCATTTTAGACATTAAAAAATTTTTTCAGTGAACTGTAACCACCTTTGGGTTAAATACAACGATATATCTTTTTAACTTTCCTATTAATTATTATTCTTAACTAAATTTTAATTACATTTCAACTTTTCAAAAAATGACCTCTTATATTAGTTATTTTTCGCATTTTATTTGCTTATTATTTTCCTACTACTTTAAATGGAAGTAACAAAATATAACGATTTGAAGTAACATTAGCTTCCCCTGTACTCGTTAAAATAATTCTTATCCTATAAATTCCCTTTAAATCTGAAATATCCATACTAAGAGCAGGAACAGCTGAAGTCTTATTTCCTGGATCCTCTCCTGAATATACTTTGCTCTTAACAACCTCATTTGTAGAATTATTGATTACCTCGAACTTGACAAAATGTGTTCTAGCAGACCCATTAGTATGTAGTCCGCCCACAAGTAAATGTAAGAGAGTTTATATTCGTCAAATCAATTCCCTCCGATAAAAGTTGCCCCACTTGTGGTCCAACCGTCTCAAAAGCATTAGCCTCCAAATAATGTGTCACACCACTAATTGACCAACCTGATGGACAAGAAAAGTTATTCCCACTACTTCCCTTTGGGACATTTAAAAGAGCAACTTCCTCAGCAAAGTATACACTATTAGAAACTGTCTCTGTCTTATTTTCATATTTATCCACACTAAGTATGTGCAAATACAATGTATCTCTTGTACTTGAAGTAATTGATACGTTAGAAGTCGTACTTGTTAGTGTTGTACCTGATGACCAACTACTGGAATTAATCCCTAATTTATTTGCCGAATTATTGATAATATACTTACATTTTGAAATATCAATTCCACTTTGACTATCACTTACCGTAACCGTTGCTGTAACAGTGTTTCCTACGTCTACTCTCGTAGCAGACAATGTAATTTGTGCCTCATTTGGTGGTATTCTATCTATATCATTTACTACGACTGCTTCTTTTGCTATCGTTTCTTTTTTATTTCCTGCTCTATCCATTGTTAACACATGTAAGTAATAAGTTCCTGGTGTTGTTGCACTTAAGGTTAAATCTTCTGGGTTCCTACTAAAGCTTCCTCCTGTATAACTAGTTTCATCAGTCCCAATACTGTTGCTATTGGTTGTATAAACCCATTTACATTTCGTAATGTCTACACCACTTGTTCCTCTGTCACTTTGGGTTACCGTTGCTGTAACACTTTTTGTTATGTCGGTAGTCTTACTACTAAATTGAATCGTTGCTTCATTTGGTAGTTCTTTATCTATTGTAGTTATATCTTTTGTCGCACTTCCTCCTGTTTCTTCTAATTCATTGATTAGTCTTGTATAAATCGTTCCATTTTCTTTTATTGTAATTGCTTCTTTATAATTCTCCCATGTTATTCCATCCAATGAATATTGTATTTGATATCCTTCGATTGTTGACTTTATTTCTACTCTTACGTCTTGGTTTGTCCAACTATCAGGACTAAGGATAAAATTTACATTACTTTCTTGTAAATCTGGCGGTGTCGTTTCTCCTTCTTTTCCCAAAAATTTGACTTCATCTTCTGTTACTACATAAATATATCCTTCTTTGGTTGTTACAATTATCGTTCCTTCACTTTTTCTTTCTACTTTAGCTCCTTCAAAGGTATCTCCTTTTTCGATTTCCTTTTCAATTGCTTCTTGATATCGGTCCATATATTCTTTGGTACTTAAATCTTCTAGTATCTTTTCTGAACGCAAACCATTTCCTATCATTATCAATATCTCTTTATATTCTTCAATTTTAGTTTGTTCCCCCGCACTACTTGCCTTTTTTAAAATTCCATTTTCTCCTGTTAATGTAGCAATACTTATTCCTGCTAAAATTAATAAAATAATAATCGTTATAATTAAAGCAATTAAAGTAATACCCCTTTCTTTATTCTTTTGTTCCATTCTAAAATCTCCCCTACTAATAAAATTACAGGTTGTTCCTGTAATTTTATTATAATCTATTCTATATTCATTTTCAATAAAAAGCTCACATGTTACCTATTTGTAACCCACTTGAAATTTTATTGTAATATTTACAGTTTGTTCCTGTAATATATTTTTCATTTTATTATAAAATATAGTTAATCTTATACACATTGTTTAATATTTATTAAAAAGTCGAGGTAATAATTATATGAGAGTCAAAACACTAAACGGAAATTTAAACATAATAGGAAATAACCTAAGAAGATATCGTTTATTAAAAAACTTTTCACAACCTGAAATCTGCCGTAAACTAGACTTACTTGGTGTTACTATGTATAATAGCGACATTTATGAAATTGAATATGGAAAAAAGACTGTAAAAGACTTTGAAATTCTGGCCTTTTGTAAAGTATTAGGAATAACCCTAGAAGATTTATATTCTGATACAGAAAAATATTATGAAGCTTAAAAAGACTTGCCATAAAAAAGCAAGCCTTTTATTTTTCACTAAAACGGTGTCATTTTGCACAAAATGTGCAGAAAGGCACCTAAAGATATATACATTATTTTCTTCTATCCACTGCATAACTGCTACCCATAACTGATTTGGCTGCATGTTTTACTTGTGCACCTACTTCTCCAATCTCTAAGATATTACTAAATCTTCCTATATCAGCTACTACTACGCCAATAGACAAAGAAGTCAGTGGAAACTGCTCAATAATCCCTTTTCGATTTTCTACTTCTATATAGCCCTTTTCTAGGTCTTTTTCTGTAAAATATTTCTTCACTTGGTGGTCAAAGTGGGCTATAATACTTTGGCATAACTTCTCACAAGCATTTCCTGGTATCAATGCCACAAAATCGTCTCCTCCAATGTGTCCAATAAAAGTATCTTCCAGCCCACTTTCATGAATACACTTAATGGTAGTTTCTGCCGTAAACTCTATGATTTCATCCCCTTTTACAAAACCATAAACGTCATTATAAGCTTTAAAATTATCTAAATCCAAATACAAAACACAAAAAGCTTCCTCTCTTTGTATCCTCTTTTTCAACTCTGCATGGATTTGTACATTTCCTGGTAAACCTGTTAATGGGCTCATCCTTCTATTGCTTGAAAGTAACCTATTTAGATTTTTAACCGTATAATACAAATATTGCTCATCTACTGGCTTTTTAATAAAATATTCAATCGACTCTTGTAATATATTTAATCTATGTTCTCTTTCCCCTTTCGAAGATACAATAATAACAGGTGTTATACTATTATCTTCGTCTTTCCTTATTTTTCTACATAAATCCACCACATCACGGTCAATTGCATCTTCATTGATAACAATTAAGGATGGAATATTCTTTAAAGCAATATCAATCTGCTCTGTTTTTACACTGGTAAATTTATATTCTGGATCATTTTTAAACAATTCTCTAAAAATTACAATTGATGCATCATCATCATCAATTATATACACGTCTTGTGCCATCTCAAATTTTCTTCCTCTCTTGTTTTTCTTCATTATATACAAAAAGACTTGTATTTTTCAAGTCTTTTTTTGGTTTTTTACTCTTTTTTTTCTTCCTTCTATTTTCTGATTTAAAACCTGTGTAATTTCAGCCGTATTGATGGCTGGAAACGCTTTTTTCAATCGGTGTACATTGCGATATAAATGCAAAGTAATTCGATTTCTCTTCTTCTTCAATTTTTCTACCATCTGCTGTATATTTTCGGTAGCTATTAACTTTTCTTCTTTTTCTTTCTCCTTTTTCAAGGTTCGTATTTCTTTTAACTTCTCTTTGATTTCTTTGTTGATTTTCTCTATGTTCTCTAAAGTTGATTTAATACTCTTTACATGAATAATAGAAATAACTGTATCCATTACAAAAACCGTAAATAAAATAGCTAAAATATAATTTAATAGCCCTGTATCAACCTTACCTATTATTTCTTGTACAAAAGGATGAATATATTTGACAAATAAAACACCTAATACACCCCAAAAAAAAGAATTCGTTAGACATATACGCCCTTGAAAATTAATCTTATGATTAGAATAATCCCAATATTTGGTATGAAATACTGTCTCTAAAAATACACCTACTATATATTCCCATGCTGTTAAAACAAGAATAGCAATAAAAAATAGTAGGATTGGTTTATCGGCAACCCCTTCTAAGAATAGGAACATAATGGTTGCTCCTATCCCATATATCGGGCAAAACGGGCCTTTCAAAAAGCCCGTATTGATTACTTTTCTTTCACAGATTGACCTAAATATCGATTCCATTACCCATCCTAAAAATGAGTAGATGATAAAATATGTCATCAGTTCTATCAACTTGCTGTTCATTTTTTCCCCTTTATTCTTTATTAAACATTGCTCTAAAAGTCTCTGATATACCACTTTCGTTGTATATGGTTACTTCTAGTTTGTTTTCTCCATCATTTAATGGGTAAGCATATTCAAATTGTTTTCTATCTTCTAGTGATAATTCTGCTTTTAAGTCTATCATAAATCGATCCACTTGATTGATAATGAATTCTACCCTAGTAAGTCCTTGTTCATCTGACGCATTAATAATAAAGTCTTTTCCGTCAGTTGTTACGTCTAATTTTGGTTTGGTTACACCATTTACTTCTTGTTCTTTGGTCTCGGTTTGGTTATTGACGTCTACTACAATAATCGTTAATTTGTGTAATCCTTTTGGTATTTCTATGGTTTCTTCTATTTGATTTCCTTCAATATCAACCCTTGTTTCATCCTCATCATCCCAACGATAAGTCATGTATTGAAGTTGATTGATACCATTAGCTGTTACCTTAATATTATTTCCTTCTGGTTCAAGATTAATGTTAATATCAGATTCTACAGTATACACTTTTTCATATTCAATTTCTTGTCCATTTCTATCACTTGCACACACTCTTAGGGTATTAGTTCCTGTTGGAATAGTAATGCTTGTTTCTACTTGCTTTTGATTATTAACGGGAACTTCTGTTGCACCTTCTTCGTTCCAATCATAAGTTATCTTGGCTAATTCTTTATCATGGGTTACTTTTAACAATATTTCTTCTTCCCCTGTTTGTTCTACATAGATGACTGGTTTTGTCTTAGCTACTTCTTTAGTTGCTCCTTTATACATAGAATAAGAACCTGTTCCTATTAAAGCTACTCCAAAGATTAAAATAGCTATGGCAAAGAATTTCACAATACTTTGAATTTCTAATGGCCCACTATTTCTTGTTTTTGGCATTTTCGGTGCTTTACTTTTTTTTACCTTTTCCTTTTTTCCATAATTATCATCTACATCTAATATCTGATTCAATCTTTTCACCTCTTTAATTTTTTGACTAGCTTGATTATAACATATTGACTTTTTATTGTAAATAATTTTAGATGGAAAAAATTTAATATTTGCTTCCTACTAAATAGCATAAAAACCGCTCCTAATTGGGCGGTTTTCTTGCTTATTTTTAGTTTTGTGCATATGGTAATAAAGCAATATGTCTTGCTCTTTTTACAGCTGTTGTGATATCTCTTTGATGCTTGCTACAAGCTCCTGTTGTTCTTCTTGGTAAGATTTTTCCTTTATCATTGATAAATTTTCTTAGTTGTTCTGGATTTTTGTAATCTAATACAAAGTTTTTATCACTACATAATACACATACTTTTTTTCTTTGTTTTCTGAATCTTGGATTGTAATCCTCATCATAATTTTTGTTGTTATTTCTTTTATTTTGTTTTTTGTCTGCCATCTTAAATCTTCCCCTCCTTTTTCTCGATTTAATTAGAATGGTAGGTCATCGCTTGAAGATACTTCGAAGTCATCTCCCATATTTCCTGGTGCTGTATTTCCAAATGTATTTTCGAAATTTCCTCCCATAGCATCTCCTTCTCTTTTACTATCTGCAAAATAGGCTTCTTCTGCCACTACTTCTGTTACATAGTGTTTGGTTCCTTGGTCATCATCCCAAGTTCTTGTTTGAATTCTTCCGATAACACCTACTTGTTGACCTTTTTTAAAGTATTTGCTACAAAATTCACCTAGCTTGCTCCAAGCTACGATATTGATAAAATCGGCTTGTCTTTCTTCTCCTTGTCTTACAAATCTTCGATTGACTGCTAAACTAAAAGAAGCTACTAGTGTGTTATTTGTTTGTGTGTATCTTACTTCTGGGTCTCTGGTTAATCTACCCATTAAAATTACTTTGTTCATTTTTTATCACCTTTCTTTACTTTGAATAAAGGCCCCTCTTCACTTTATTTCTTTTTTTGCTAAAATTTCTTACATCTTAGTCTTCTTTTCTTACTACGATAAATTTCATAATATCGTCTGTAATTCTGTAAACTCTTTCAAGTTCTTGAATTGAATCTGGTTTTGCTTCAAAGTTGAATAATAGGTAAGTTCCTTCTGTTTGTTTTTTGATTTCATAAGCTAATTTCTTTTTACCCATGTTTTCTACTTTTTCTAGCTTTCCATTTTCATTGATTAATCCTGTAAATTTTTCCTCTAAAGCTTTCAATCCAGCTTCGTCTAAATTAGGATTAACAATGATAATACTTTCGTATTGGTTCATTATCTTCACCTCCCTTTGGATTTTTAACCTACATTTTCTGTAAGTAGAGTATAGGTATTTTATCACATTTTTTTCTCTTTGGCAAGCATTTTGGCGATAAAATTCTCCATTATCCCCATATCTTCATAGGTTGTAATTTTAATATTGGAATAATCTCCTTCTATTATCTTTACTTTTTCGTCATTTTTCTCAAGCAACATACAATCATCCGTCACTTCTTCTGCTTGGTATTTTTCATGCATCGCTAGCAATGTCTCTCTCTCAAAACATTGTGGCGTTTGTACAATCCATGTATTACTTCTTTTGGTCGTTTGCACAACAACATTATTTTCATCTGTTATTTTAATCGTATCTTTGGATGGCACCCCAACAGCTGCTCCTTTAAATTCCTTCATTTCCTCTATACATTGATTAATATAGTCTTGTTTGATACCGGGTCTTGCTCCATCGTGAATGATAACAATATCTGCTTTCGTTTGCTTAATACAGTTATGTACGGTTTCTTGTCTTGATTTTCCTCCTGCTACTATAGCAATTGGCTTAGCACGTTTTTCCTTTTGAAGTATCTTTTCAATCGTTGGTATTTCTTCTCGTTTTCCACCTATAATGATAGTATCAATATAAGCATTTTCATCAAATGCCTTTAAACTATATTCTAATACCGTTTTCCCCTGTAGTATCTCAAAATTTTTATTTTTATTTCGTCCATATCTTGTACTATTTCCAGCTACTAATAGGATAGCTGTTACGCTTTTTTCCTCTATCATTTCTCTATCCCCTTTTTGAATTATAAGAACTACATAAGTATGCCTCATATTTATTCTTCAATATTTGATAGGCTTCTTTTGCCTTCTCTTTCTTCTCAAATATGCCATAAACACAAGAACCTGAACCTGTCATTGAACTTCCGAATCGCTCCCTGTTTTACTAAATCTTGTTTGATTTCTTGTATCATTTCTTTTTCTTCTATGACTTCTTCAAAGACATTATATAAATATTTTGCCATTTCCTTTAATTCATTTTTTTCTAATGCTTTCTTAATTTTTTCTGTATTTCTTTTTTGGTCAATTGGTTGTTTCTCATCAATTTTTGCATACATTTCTTTGGTATTACATGCAATTGGTGGTTTAATCATTACCAAATAATATTTACAACTTGTGTCAATTGGGGTAATAATTTCTCCAATCCCTTCTGCTTTAATAGCTTGATTGTAAAAACAGGAAACTACGTCAGCGCCTAAGCTTTCTCCTATCTTCTCGATTTCTTCTTTCGTCATATTTAAAGAAAACAATTGCTTCATCCCTAGCAAAAAACTAGCACAATCCGTACTTCCTCCTGCTAGTCCTGCTTGCATCGGAATTCTTTTTTTTAGCCTAATCTCTACCCCTGTTATATCTTTATATTTTTGTTTTAAAGCATGATAGGCTTTGGCTATGATATTATCTTGATTGTTTAACGCCTCTACATTGCTTTTAATCACAATCCCATCACGTTTTGTTTTTTCCATATAAAGCTCATCATAGAAATTTATTTTTTGAAATACGGAACTTACGGTATGATAATTGTCTGGTCTTTTTCCTGTTATTTCTAAATTCAAATTTATTTTGGCTCTTGCTTTTTTATAAATTGCTTCCATGATTTCTTCCTCAATTTCCTCAAATTATTCTACTGTTAAAATGACAAATACACTAATCCCATTTCCTTTTCCACACTCAGTTAGGCCTTCTCCTGTTGTTGCTGTTATTCCTACTGCCTTTTCTTCGATTTGTAGAATTCGTGCTATATTTTTTCTCATTTCCTCTATTTTTGGACTTATTTTTGGTCTCAAACACTCAATTGACATGGATATATGTACTATTTTTTCCTCCAGATACTTTAAAGCTTCTTTCAAATATTCTTCGCTATTGGTAATACCACTTTGGCACATATCATCTGCTACTTTTCCTAGTATATTCTTACCAGTAATTCCTGAAACAGCATTGGTAATGGCATGTAATACGACGTCTCCATCACTATTGGCTACTAAGGAATAATTGGCTGGAAATTCAATGCCCCCCAATAATAATTTTTTTTCTTGATTCCTTTCGTCAATTCTATGACTATCTTGACCTATAGCTACTTTCATTTTTGGTTTCTCCCTTTTCTTTTTTCCTATTTTATCATGGTTTCTCTTTTCTTTCAAGTTTTTGCACTACCTCTGCAAAAACTTCTTATTTTCCAATACTTTTTGCAATGATATTTCAAAAAAATAAACTCTGCTTAAAACAGAGTTTGTTTTTACCTTTTTTCACTATTTAATACTACCTTGTTAAATACGATACTTAGTGTTGCAAAATTAACAATTGACAGTATAATTAATTTAACAATCAATTGAATTATTGGCATAAGTGGTGCGATATTGAACCACCAATTGAAAATCGTTAAACCTAGTATGAATAGTGCCGTAACAATTATCGCTAACAAAAATCGAAAAATCGATATTGGCAATTTACTATTTTCACTCTTTCTTGCTTTGGCAAGTGTAAATAACAATAAAATCCCACAAATCCCTGTACTAATGACACACAAACTAGAATATTGTTCCTCTGAAATCATCTCCATTTTATTTAACATGGCTAACACAAATATATTAAGCACAACGGTTAGTCCTACTGGCACAGCTTTTACCAGTATATTTTTCAAGAAGTTTCCTTGTATTCTCTCATGATTTGGTTCTAAAGCTAATAGAAAAGACGGCAAACCTATGGTAACGGTTCCAATCAAACTCATTTGGATTGGCACAAATGGATAGGCTTCTCCTAAAAGTAAAAACATAACAGCTAGTAACCCTGAATAAATTGTTTTCACTAAAAATAAGCTAGCTGAACGCTCAATGTTATTAATCGTTCGTCTTCCTTCTGCTACTACTTTTGGCATAGAAGCAAAGTTAGAATCTAATAAAATTAATTGTGATACTGACTTCGTTGCATCGCTTCCGTTAGCCATAGCAATACTACAGTCTGCTGCTTTTAATGCTAATACGTCATTCACTCCATCGCCTGTCATGGCTACTGTTTTTCCCATCTTTTGCAAAACTTCTACTAATTGCTTTTTCTGTTCTGGCGAAACTCTACCAAAAATGGTATGTGTTTTTGCAACCTTTTCTATTTCTTCTTTGCTCTTTACGGTTGTCATATCAATATAAGTTTCATAATTCTTTACCCCTGCTTGTTTCGCAATTTTAGAAACAGTAATTGGGTTATCTCCTGAAATAATCTTAATGTCTACTCCTTGTTTTTCAAAATATTGTAAAGTTCGTTTTGCTTCTTTTCTAACCTTATCTAATAAAAATACATAACCAATTAGTTCACTATTTTCTGGCAATTTCCTATTTCTTAGTTCTTCTTTCGTATGTGTTATTGCTAAAACTCTATAAGCTTTGGCATATTCTTCTGGTATCTCTATGCCAAGTATCTCTGGGGCTCCTAACACAAAGCTACCTTCTTTTTCAAATGCAACTCCTGACCATTTCATTTGGGAAGAAAAAGCTATTTTCTTGCTTGCTATCCATTTGTTATCTGGCTTCGAAAAATACTTTTTAATGGCTTCCATGGTTGCATTTTCATCTTCTGATGCCATAGCAAGATTGGCTAAAATATTTTTCATTTCTGCTTTCGTTCGGTTTACTGGTAGGAAGTCTTTTACTTCCATTGAGCCTTCTGTTAAAGTTCCTGTCTTGTCCAAACATAAAGTATCTACCCTTGCTAAAGTCTCAATACAATACAATTCCTGAACTAATACCTTGGCTCTTGAAAGTCGAATAACACTTACCGCTAAAACGGTACTTGTTAATAACACCAAGCCCTCTGGTATCATCCCAATAATAGCTGCTACACTTTTTACCACAGCTTGCTTAAAGGTGGTATCTTCTATTTGTAGTTGTGTATAGAATAAAGCAATTCCAAGGGGAATAATTGCAAATGTCAAAAATTTAATAATTTGGTTTAACGATTTCATGATTTCAGAATTTATTTTTTTGACATATTTGGCTCCACTCGAAATCTTAGCAGTGTAATTATCCTCTCCAATATGCTCTACTTTTGCTATACATTTACCACTTACAACATAACTTCCTGAAAAGACATGTTCTCCTTTTGTTTTGTCAATATTATCTGGCTCTCCTGTCAGGCATGCCTCGTTTACTTGAACTTCTCCTTCTAAGATAATACTATCGGTTGCAATTTGACTTCCCGTGCTTAATTCTACAATATCATCTAGCACCAATTCATGGATAGAAATATCTTGTTTTTTCCCTTCTCGTATTACGCTAGCTTTGCTGCTTGCCATAACCGCTAATTTATCTACCACTCTTTTAGAGTGAATTTCTTGGATGGTACTAATCATCGTATTCATCATAATAATTCCTAAAAATAACATATTTTTATAGGAACCTACTAAAAACACGGCAATTCCTAATATTAAGTTAATAAAATTAAATAACGTGAAAAAATTGTCAAATAATATTTTTTGGATACTTTTGGTTGGTACAGTAGTATCGTAGTTTACTTTTCCTTCTTCTTGTCTTTGTTTTACTTGTTCATAACTTAAGCCTTTTTTACTATCTATTTCCATTTTTCCTTCCTTTTACTATTATTTAGTAAAATTATATGACTTTCTTTCCACCCTGTCAATTTATTTTTTCTTAAGTTTTTCTTTTTTCCATACTATTTAACAGTTAGCGTTACAGGTGCTTTCATAGTTATAGCATATCTTCCACTTGTTCTAACTACTTCTATTCGAATATAATGTTGCCCAGAAAGTGAAGAAACGTCTAAATTCAAATTGATTGTTGTATTATCTGGATACCATGCAAAATCCTGTCTTGTACTTTTTACAACATTTCTTGTTCCATCTAATACACTCAATGTCATATACCCACCACATGACGTATCACACCAACCGATACAATCTAATTTAATAGAGGTAAGATTGGTTAGGTCAAATGTTTTATTGCTTTGCATATAAGCCACTCCTCCTTTTGAACTTAAATTATCCGTATTGTTATTACTTGACTTCACGTGGGTCCAATCATTTGGCCAAGCATTATAACGTCCTCCATCATAATCACTAACATATGACATAGTAAAAATAGTAATAATATCTGCAAAATACACACTATTAGAAACCGTTTCTGTCTTATTTCCATAGTTATCCACACTAAGCACATGTAAATACAAACTTCCTCGTGTGTTGGATGATAAAGATACATTGGAGGTAACTCCTGTTAATGTTGTACCTGATGACCAACTACTAGAATTAACGCCTAATTTATTGGCTGAATTATTGATGATATACTTACATTTTGCAATATCAATTCCACTTTGATTATCGCTTACTTTAACGGTTGCTGTGACTGTTTTTCCTATGTCTGTTCTTGTAGCTGATAATGTAATTTGTGCCTCATTTGGCGGTATTCTGTCTATATCATTTACTATAACTGCTTTTGCTATCGTTTCTCTTTTATTTCCTGCCCTATCTTGGCTTAAGACATGTAGGTAATAGGTTCCCGGTGTTGTTGCACGTAAGGTTAAATCTTGTGGATTTTGGCTAAAAGTCCCTCCTGTAAACTCTGCTTCATCTGTTCCGATACTACTATTATTAGTAGTATAAATCCATTTACATTTTGTGATATCTATGTCACTTATTCCTCTATCACTTTGGGTTACCGTTGCTGTAACACTTTTACTTATGTCTGTAGTTGTACTACTAAGCCTAATGGTTGCTTCATTTGGTTGTTCTTTATCTATTGTAGTGATATCTTTTGTCGCACTTCCTCCTGTTTCCTCTAATTCATTAATTAATCTTGTATAAATCGTTCCATTTTCTTTTACTGTAATTTCTTCTTTATAATTTTCCCATGTTGTTCCATCTAATGAATATTGTATTGAATATCCCTCGATTGTTGATTTTATTTCTACTCTTACGTCTTGGTTTGTCCAACTATCAGGACTAAGGATAAAATTTACATTACTTTCTTGTAAATCTGGCGGTGTCGTTTCTCCTTCTTTTCCCAAAAATTTGACTTCATCTTCTGTTACTACATAAATATATCCTTCTTTGGTTGTTACAATTATCGTTCCTTCACTTTTTCTTTCTACTTTAGCTCCTTCAAAGGTATCTCCTTTTTCGATTTCCTTTTCAATTGCTTCTTGATATCGGTCCATATATTCTTTGGTACTTAAATCTTCTAGTATCTTTTCTGAACGCAAACCATTTCCTATCATTATCAATATCTCTTTATATTCTGTAATTTTCGTTGTTTCCTGTACCGCACTTGCTTTTACTAATATTCCATTTTTTCCTGTTAAACTAGCAATACTTATTCCTGCTAAAATTAATAAAATGATAATCGTTAATACTAATGCTATCAAGGTTATTGCTTTCTCTTCTTTTCCTTCCATCTCGAATACTCTCCCCTTTTTCTTTCGTCTTTTTAATCTTTTACTATTAAGGATTTTATCGATTTTAATAAAATTATGTCAATAAGTTATAAGAGAAGAATAACTTTATCTGACTACTAATCTTCCTAACCATTGCAAAGTGACATAAATGTCGTTCTTTTTTAACTTATCCTGTACTATAATAATATTCAAATAGGAGTTGGGGGTTAATACATGATTAAACAATATCGATTAGCAAAGCATTTATCACAAGAAGAACTAGCCGAAGAAATTGGCATTAGTTGGCGTCAATTACAAAGAATTGAACACAGTGAAGAAAATACTAGAGTTACTACTTTTAAAAAGCTTGTGAAAACTTTAAATGTTCCCGACGAAGAAATTATTAAGTTTATTAAAAATAGTTAGAAGGTATCCTAAATAGGACTCCCTCTGCTTTTACAAAAACATAATCATAAATAATGGATAATGTTCTATATTATTATCATCTTTATAAAGATTAACATTTTTTTCAAATTTAATATATCTCGTTACTGTCTTATAGTTTTGAAGAATAGACATTAAGGACTTAGCTTGTTTGTTATTCCCTGATTTTACTTCTATTGCTGTTACTTTGCCATCGATATTTAAAATAAAATCCATCTCTAATTTACTTTTTCTTTCAAAATACATTAATTTATCATGTTTAGTTGCAATTTCACTCGCAAAAATATTTTCAAGTAAGGCTCCTTCATTAATGTATAAGTCTTCTTCTAAAATTGCTTTTTGCGTTCCCTCCTCTAGCATAGCAATTAGTAGTCCTGTATCTCGCATATAAATTTTAAAACTATTTAATTTAATATTAGAAATTAACGGCAAAGCTGGTTCTGATAAGTTATAACAAAAATTAATAATACCAGCATCTTTTAACCACTCTATGGCAGAAATATATTTTCTTTCTCCTACATTTTTTTCTTCTTTATTAATATCTGTATATAAAAACTTTTTATTCTTTTTCGATAATTGAATTGGTATACTCTGAAATGTATTTATTATTTTTTGTTTATTGGTTGTTTCTGCATATTTTACGACATCTAACAAATAATTTTCTACAATTGCTTTTTGCAAAGTTAATACTTTCGCCAAACTACTCGTTTCGATATATTCTCTTACGATATTAGGCATCCCTCCTACTAGCATATACATTTTAAATTGTTCTTGAAATTGTTTTAACAGATATTCGTCCATCGGTTTTATTTCCTGAAAGCAATTCTTTGCATAATCAATCGCATCTTTCTTAATACCTATTCCCCATAAAAACTCTTCGAAATCTAATGGATATAAATCTACAATTCTTTCATACCCAACGGGATAAGAAGATACCTCTTTATAGTATAAACCGAGAAGAGAACCTGAAGCAATAACGTCAATCCTTCCATCTAATGCGAAACTCTTCAGAGCAGTTCTTGCATTGGGGCAAGACTGAATTTCATCTAAAAATAAAATGGTTTCCTTTGGTTCAATCATTACTTCTGGAAATGTTACTTCTAACTTCATCATTAATGTTTTAATATCAAGGTTCCCTTCAAATATGCTTTTATATTCTGGTGTTAATTCAAAATTGATATAAAGATAGTTTTTGTAATTGTTTTTAGCAAATTCATTTATAATAAAGGTTTTCCCTACTTGTCTTGCTCCTCTTACTAATAAACATGGCTTTTTTTCTTCTTGTTTCCACTCTAACAAAACTTTGGTAATTTTCCTTTCTAACATACCATTTCTCCTTCTTCCTAGTTCTTTATTTACTACTATTATACTATATTTTTGTATTATATGCAAGTTTTTCCCACGACTTTTGATTTTAATTAGCAAGTTTTTCCCATGAGTTTCGCTGTTATTTTGCAAGTTTTTCCCACAACTTTTTTATTTCTGTTAAATTCTAGCCTTTTCTTGATAAACCACTTTTCCATATTTAATATCGTTTAATTTCTTTTGTATCTCCATAATTGGAATTGGAAGAAACGAAATCAAAATGGTAATCATCCATTGGATTTGATTTAGTGGAACCAATTTAAAAACTTCTGCTAAAGATGGTATCAATACCACCAAAATCTGGATAACAGTTCCTAAAATAAAGCTTCCGATTAAAAACTTATTTTCCAATATCCCAATTTTAAAGATAGATTGTTCACTTTTAATGTTAAAACTGTGGACAAGTTCTAGTAAGCCCATAGAAAGAAAAGCCATCGTTCTTCCTACTTCTAAACCAAAAAATTTATTTCCTAAGCTAAAAGCTACTAAAGTTAGCATCCCAATCATAATACCTTCTACTACAATTTTATTCCATAAGCCATCTGCAAAAATTCCTTTTCGACTAGAGACTGGCTTTCGGTTCATAATATCTTTATCTGGTGGTTCTAATCCAATTGCAATTGCTGGCAAAGAATCTGTTACTAAGTTAATCCACAACAATTGAATTGCTAGTAATGGCGATTTTAAGCCCAATACCAGTCCCATAAAAATCGTTACAATTTCCCCAATATTCGTTGCAATTAAGAAATGGA
Source organism: uncultured Clostridium sp. (assembly GCA_947574235.1). Lineage (GTDB taxonomy): Bacteria > Bacillota > Clostridia > TANB77 > CAG-508 > CAG-269. The sequence continues at coordinate 55,412 of CANPIU010000003.1, forward strand.
TTGCTTTTTTGATATTATCATAAATGGTTCTTCCTTGCTTTACTGCTTCTACAATGGTAACAAAATTATCATCTGCTAAAATCATATCGGCTGCATTTTTAGCAACGTCGGTTCCGTTCTTTCCCATCGCAATTCCAATATCTGCATTTTTTAAAGCTGGGCTATCATTTACCCCATCTCCTGTCATAGCTACTACGGCTCCTGTTTTCTGCCAAGCTTTTACAATTCTTACTTTATGTTCTGGCGTTACTCTTGCAAATACAGAATATTGTGCAATGGTTTTTTCTAATTCTTGTTGTGGTATTTTGTCTAGTTCTTGACCCGTAATGGCTTTATCTTTTGCTTCTAATATGTTTAATTCTTTCGCTATTGCCTTTGCTGTTGCAATATGGTCTCCTGTTATCATAACCGTTTTAATTCCAGCTTTTCTACAAGTTTTAACCGCTTCTTTTACGCCTTCTCGTGGTGGGTCAATCATACCAATTAACCCAACAAAAATCAAATTATCTTCTATGGCATAGGTATCTATTTTTTGTGGCAAAAAATCTAAATCTTTATAGCCTACTGCTATTACTCTTAAAGCTTTTCCAGCCATTTTCTCGTTTTCTCTTTGAATATTAAGTTTTTCAATCGCTTGTTCTTTTCCTAAACTACCACCAATTTGCTTTTGACATTTCTCTAGTAAAACATCTGGTGCACCTTTGGTTATCACTCGATATTTATTCCCTATTTTGTGGATAGTTGTCATCATTTTTCGATTGGAGTCAAAAGGAATTTCACTAATTCTTGGCATCACTCGATAGAGTTCGTTTTTATCCTTTCTGCTTTCTAAGCCTTGATTAACCAGTGCCACTTCTGTTGGTTCTCCTTTTACTTCGATTTTGCCATCTTGATAGTGAATATCACAATCGGTACACATACAAGCTAATTCTGTTGCAAAATTTACGTCTTGACTGCTAATTTCTACTACCTTCATCTTATTTTGTGTTAAGGTTCCTGTTTTGTCAGAGCAAATAACCGATGAACTTCCTAAGGTTTCTACGGCTGGCAATTTTCGAATAATACTATTTTTCTTTGCCATTTTGGTCACACCAATTGACAACATAATTGTTACAATAGCTGGTAGTCCTTCTGGTATAGCAGCTACGGCTAATCCGACAGAAGTCATAAACATTTCAATGGGGTCTATTTTTTTAATCAATCCTATGATAAATATTACAATACAAATAGCTAGACATACAATTCCTAAGATTTTTCCTACTTGTCCTAGTTTCTTTTGGATTGGCGTTTCTGGTGCTTCATTTTCTATCATCATATTGGCTATTTTTCCTACCTTTGTATCCATCCCTGTTTCGGTTACCACTGCTTTTCCATGTCCATTTACCACAATGCTAGCCATAAATGCCATATTATTCATATCTCCGAAGTGCTACCTTTGGCTTGCAAATTTTATCTGCCTCTTTTAAGACTGGCTCGGTTTCTCCCGTCAAACTAGCTTCTTCTATTTTTAAATTAAAGCTCTCTATAATCCTGCTATCAGCTGGCACATAATTTCCAGCCTCTAAAATAATCATATCTCCTGGAACTAATTCCTCTGCATTTATTTCCTTAGTGGTTCTATCTCTTATTACCTTTGCCTTTGGTGGTGTCATTTCCTGCAATGCCTCAATTGACTTCTCTGCTTTTGCTTCTTGCATAACTCCCATGATGGCATTTAACACTACAATGGCTATGATAATAATAGAATCAATATAATCATTTTCTCCTTGCATATTCGATACAACGGCAGAAATAATAGATGCTAGGATTAAAATGATAATCATAAAGTCATTAAATTGCTTCATAAATCTAACAAGCAGACTTTCTTTGGGCTTGTCTTTTAACTTGTTTTTCCCATACTTTTCTTGTCTTCTTTTGGCTTCTTCTTCACTTAAGCCATGTTTTAGGTCTACCCCTAACTTTCGCAAAACCTCTTCTTTTCTAAGTGTTTCCCACATACTTTTTCTCTCCTTTGTGTATTCATTTCCCCTTTTCTTCCTTAAGTCCCCATTAGTTCCTAAGTTTGTTTGGGGCTATTGGGGATTGGTTAGGAATCATTTGGAAATTTCCCTTTGTTTCATTGTATGTGGCTTGTACTTTTTTTATGATAAAAGAAGAGTAAAATTTCATTAAATTTCTACTCTTCTTCTATTTTAAAACAAATATTCATTTTCGTTAGGATTGTTCCCCTATATATTATCATACAAAACAAGGCTTACTTAAGATTTAACACTAAATTTGAAATAACCAATATGGTATATAATATAAGTTCTCTTGTTTTTGATAAGTATCTTTCGTTACTATGATACCATAATTGGTTTTTCCTATTTTTCTATCTTTATTTTCTTCTATAAACTTATTTATACTTTTCATTTTATTATCTTTTATTTGATTTACATATTTCACTTCAATTGGTACAACCTCTATTTTTCTATCTAATATAATATCAATTTCTTCTTTATTATCTCTATAATAATATTGACCATATCCCTCTTTTTCCGTTAACAATCTGATATCGAAGTCCATCATACCCTCTATTATTTTCCCCTCTTCTTGACTATCTAATGTTTGTCGTTTTAAAAAACTATTTTTAATTCCATTATCCAATACACTTAATTTTTTATTCATCCTAATTACTTTTCCCATATTCGTAGAATAACATTCTAAGATATTGATTAAAAATGCCTGTTTTAAATATCGTATATAATTCATAATGGTTGTAGTGTCTACTTTTAAATCTTTTGCTATATTGCTGTACGAAAAGGTTTGTGCATTATTAGCTGCTATATAATACATTAATTTTTCTAATAAATCTGGATTTTTAATATCATATATCGTAAGAATATCTTTATAAATTCCTCTTGAAATAATATCTTCTGCTAATCGTTTTTGCCATAACTGTAAGTTTCTATTTTCAAAATACTCTGGGTAACCTCCCACAATTAGATATTCTGCCAAAATTGATTTGATTTTTATTTTTAGATTTTTATCATAATATAGCTTTTCCAATTTTTTAAAACTCTCTTCTGGTTTATTAAAATCAAATTTTGGTATTTCTATGTCTTTTTCTTGTTGTACATAGGTTTGATAAAAATTTAAAAATTGATTGAAAGTTAATGGTAGAACATATATGTTTTCTATTCTTCCCAATAAAGACTCATTGGAATCTTTATATAAATGAACAGATGAAGAACCTGTAATAATAAATTTAATGTTATATTTTCTATCAAAATATACTTTTAAAAAGTTTTGCCAATTCTTGATAAAATGAATTTCATCAATTAATATATATACTTTTTGTGTTAGTTTTTCCATTGGCTCGCATAAAATTTCATCAAAATATACTTCTAATACATCTGATAATTTATCATCTTCGTCAAAAAATAGACTTGGGTCATCTCCACTAAATAATAAAATTCTTTTTGGTTCTATTTTTTTTACATTTAATAAGTAATCAATTGTTTGGTAGATTAATGTTGATTTTCCTACCCTTCTTGGTCCTATGATAGCTGAAATTCTCTTTTCCTCTAATTTTTGTATTATTTCATCAAATTCATTTCTTTTTCTTCCTAATAAAAATTCTGAATTGATTTTTTGATTATTCCACCAAATATTGTTACTAATTAAACTTTGCTTTATTTCCATTTTGTCACTCTCCCATCTTTATTTTATTACTTTTTTCTTTTATTATACTATTTTTGTTGGATTTAGTCAACAAATTTCATTTTTTTCGTTGTGTCTATGCAATAACTTTTTTACTTTTTTCGACATATTATATTCTTAAGGAGGTGTTTTTATGTTGATTAACTCGTTCGTTTTAGCCCTTTCTAGCAGCATTGATTCTCTTGGTATTGGTATTACATATGGCATAAAAGATACTAAAATTTCTATCTTAGCAAAAATTGTTTTATTTGTTATCTCTTTTTCTATTTCTGTCTTATCAGTATGGTTTGGAGATATCCTAAAAACCTTTTTTTCTGATTTTGCGACAAAATTAATAGGAAATATTATTCTAATTGGTATGGGGCTTTTTGTTTGCTATCAAGCTCTTCGAAAAAATGACTCTAAATTGCAACCTTCTCATTTTACCCATGATTATGATGAAAAAATATATAGCTTTTTTATTGATTTTCTAGGTATTACCATAAAAATCATAAAAAATCCAAGATATTCTGATTTAGATGCCTCCAATTCTATTGATGGAAAAGAAGCTCTTTTTTTAGGCTTTGCTCTTTCTTTAGATTGCTTCTGCATTGGTAGTTGTGGCAGTATTCTTGGGGTTAACACTTTTCTTTTTCCTTTGTTCATTGCTGTTTTCCAACTTATTTTTTTGAGCATGGGAAATTTACTTGGAAAAAAGCTTTATGCTTTGAGTCGTTTACCTGATAATGTATGGTCAATTCTTTCTGGCCTTTTATTAATTTTTATTGGTGCTTTACGTTTTTTAGCTTAGCATACAAAAGGAGAATACTCGTCTCTTTTAGAGGTTTGTATTCTCTTCTATTTTATTCCATATATATTTCGAATTCTTATTGCTTTAAAATTATTGTGACTATTCCATATAGCACCTATGCGTAATAATTTTTCATTTTTAAACCAACCTAATACGCCAATTGCATGACTAGAAACTGTTTGATTTAAAAGAAATGTATTTTCTGTAGTATTACTCCACTCATTACTATTATGATATTTTAACTGTTCTGTTGCAATAAACGTTGTTTGCTCATTTGTTTCTCCTGAGGTATAGTCATGTGTATAATCAAATTGTATTTCTAAATACTTATAAGACTTTATTGAGTCTAACAGTTGAATATTAGCAAAATCTCCTTCCTCCCAACCTGTAATTGGTAAAGCTATGCTTACAGGCTGGCTCATTAACTTCACTCTTTGGTTCATAATCGTACTGTTTTTTAAATTCTCTATTCCCTCTTTTAAACCTGCTATTTCCGTTTTCAAATTATCTATTTCTGTTTTTAATTCTTCATTATTACTATTATCTATATCTTTATCGGCTACTTGTATTCCATTGATAGAAGCTAATTTTAAAGCACCATTAATTTCAAATTCATAAGGGTATTGTTTTAATTTTGTAAATATAGATTTTGCTTGGCCTACTGTGATAGGTTTTACTTTTGCTTCCTCTACACTTGCTGTTTTCTTTGTTGTTAATTCTACATATTCTATTTCTTCATCTTCACACAAACTATCGGCTAAAAATTGCAGACTTGGCATTTGCTGTGCTTCTGCATAACTTTTTATTTGTGCTTCCGTTATTTTCAAATTAATAATTTCTGTTGCTGTCTGTTTATCCGTTTCTTCTGATGCTTTATTCGTTTTGTTTAAAATCCCATTATCCCCTGTTAAGGTCGCAATCGTTACCCCTGCTAAAATTAATAATACAATAATAGTAATGACCAAAACTATTAATGTTATTCCTTTATTTCTATTCATCTTTTTTCCCTTCATCTTTACTTTTGTTTTTTTAGTTTTAAACTTCTTTTGTTAGTTATCATATCGATACAGATAGCATTATGTCAATAGATTATAAGCACAAAAAAATAACTCTAAATTTATTCCTAAATCTAAAGTCATTTTATTTATCCTATATTTTTTATTTTATTCCATATATATTTCTAATTCTTAATGATTTAACAATACTGTCATTATTCCATATAGCATCTACGTGTAATAATTTTTCATTTTTAAACCAACACCTTGCTCCATAAAAAGTAGTATTTACTGCTTTATCTATGAAAAAAATAGTTTCTTTAGTGTTTTGAGCATTATTACCATCATAACAATTCAACTGTTCTGTTGCAACTAACTTTGTTTCTTCCGTATTTTCTCCTTGTATATCTATAATTCCATAATCAAACTGTATTTCTAAATACTTATAATTCCTTATTGAATCTAACAATTGAATATCAGCAAAGTCTCCTTCTTCCCAATTCGTAACTGGCAGATTTATACTTACAGGATTACTCAATAGTTTCACTCTTTGGTTCATAATCGTGCTGTTTTTTAAATTCTCTATTCCTTCTTTTAAACCTGCTATTTCTATTTTCAAATTATCTATTTCTGTTTTTAATTCTTCATTATTACTAGTATCTGTATTTTTATCGGTTACTTGTATTCCGTTAATAGCAGCTAGTTTTAAAGCCCCATTAATTTCAAATTCATAAGGATATTGTTTTAGTTTCGTAAATATAGATTTTGCTTGACCTACAGTAATAGACTTTAATTTTGCTTCCTCTATACTTGCTGTTTTCTGTGTTGTTAATTCTACATATTCTATTTCTTCATCTTCACACAAACTATTGGCTAAAAATTGCAAGCTTGGCATTTGCTGTGCTTCTGCATAACTTTTTATTTGTGCTTCCGTTATTTTCAAATTAATAATTTCTGTTGCTGTCTCTTTATCAGTTTCTTCTGATGCCTTACTCGTTTTGTTTAAAATTCCATTATCCCCTGTTAATGTTGCAATTGTTACCCCTGCTAAAATTAATAATATTATAATAGTAATAACTAGTACTATTAATGTTATTCCCTTTATTTCTTTTACTTTCATCCATTTCTCCCTTATACTTCAACAAATTTTCTTTTTATTATTTTATCGATGCAACTCAAATTATGTCAATAAGTTATAATATTTCTAAATATATTAATTTTAACATCATTTTATCATTTATAATGATATTTTATTACTTTAACTCTATTGTCTTTTTCTGTCGAAAATTAGAAAATAAGTTATAGGTTAATATAATACTAATATGTGTGTAATGAAAGGAGAACGATTATGGAAAATATACAATCCACAGAACTTTTCCAAATAATTGGAAAAAACATTAAATATTATAGAAAATTATACGATTTAGAAAAAGGAAAAATGACACAAGAAAAACTAGCCGAATTAGCAGATGTTTCTCTCGCTCTTATCGGTAATTTGGAAAGTGAAAAAATTGCACAAGGACTTAGCGTATTTACCTTATGGAAAATCAGTAAAGCTTTAGAAATACCTGTTGAAAAGCTATTTGAAGGTATTGATGATAAAAACAAAACGAAACCAGCTTAATTTTTAATTTATAGAGCAAACATAAAAGCAAGGAAATTTATCTATTCCTAGATTTTTCCTTGCTTTTAATATTCCTGTACCTAAAGGTATAACTTATTTGTGATTCCCTTATGCTCACACAGTTAATGGGATCTCTAAACGGGCATTAGGCTAATTTCATAGAAAGTAATTTTGAAATTCCATTTTCCTCCATCGTCACACCATAAACTGTATCAGCCGCTTCCATCGTTCCTTTTCTATGTGTGATAACTAAGAATTGTGTGTCTTTCGAAAATTTCTTTAAATATTCCGCAAAACGATATACATTAACGTCATCTAAAGCTGCTTCGATTTCGTCTAAAACACAAAACGGTGCTGGGTTAATTCTTAAAATAGCAAACAATAAAGCTATGGCAGTAAAGGCTCTTTCTCCCCCTGATAATAGAGTCATACTTTGTAGTTTCTTTCCTGGTGGTTGTACATTAATATCAATACCACACTCTAAAATATTCTCTTCATCTTCTAGTTTTAAAGAAGCATTTCCTCCACCAAATAGCTCTCTAAACACTTCTTCAAAGTTTTTATTGATAATCGTAAATTGATCCCTAAACTGCTCTTTCATCGTTGCTATCATTTCTGCTATGATTTTTCTTAGTTTATTCATGGTGTCTTCTAAGTCTACTCGTTGCTCGCTCATAAAGTCATATCTTTCTTTCATGGTTTTGTATTCTTCAATGGCATCGACATTAACACTTCCTAAATCTCTAATTTCATTTCTTAACTGATTTACTCTTTTTTGTGTTACTGCTACATTTTCTGGTTTCTTATATTCTGCTACATTATTCGGTGTTAGTTCATATTCTTCCCACATTTTGTTAATGATGCTATTGATATCTTCTTCTAACTTCGTTTTTTTCACGTCTATTTTTACAATTTGTGCCTTTAAGTCTTCGATGATTTTAAATTGATTCGTAATTTCATCTTCCTGCTTTGCTAATCTCTCATTTTTGTCAATTCTTTCTTGTTTTAGTTCTTCGATTTTGGTGCCACTATTTTTTACTTCTTGCTTAATCTTTTCTATTTTTTCTCTTATTTCTTCCATCGATTGTTCTAATTCAAAATTGTCATGTTCCATTTGTTCGATTTGATTTTTCTTATTCTCAATACTTTTATTCGCATTTTCAATTTCTGTATTAATTCTCTCTTGAATTTCCTCCATAGAAGCTTCGCTTTCATCAAAAGAAGATACGGAAATTTTCAAATTCGTAATATCATAATTTAAGTCATCTACATATTTTTGATTGTCTTTATTCAATTCTGCAAATTCTGTAATAATTGTGGATAGTTCTTCTGTTTCTTCTGTTATTTCTTCGATTTGCTTCTTTAAGGCTTCTTTTGTCTTACTTGCTTCTTGTTTTTGTTTTTCTAATTCCTCTTGCTCTTCTTTTAATTTGTTTAACTTCACTTCTATTTTAGCAATATTCTCATCAATCGCTACTACTTTTTGCTTTTCAGTAGCATAGGTAATATCAATTTCTTGTAATTCCTTTTCTAAAGTAGTAGCATCTTCTAAAGTCTCTTGAATCGAATTTTCATATTCTTGCTTTTCTTTCTCTAGTTTTTCAATTTTTGTTTGCAAATTTTTAATGTCTTTTTCTAGTTTCTCAATTTCTTTTCCTCTTCCTAAGATATTGACTGTTTTTTTCGCAACCGAACCTCCTGTAATGCTACCAGATGCATTAATCACGTCTCCTTCTATTGTGATAATTCGAAAAGAATAGCCATTTTGTTTTGCTACTTTAATGGCCGTTTCCATATTGTCTACAATTACGGTTCTTCCTAATAAACTGATAACAATTTGCTCATATTTTTTGTCAAACTGAATTAAGTCTGATGCAATTCCAATCAAACCACTTTCATTTCCTTTGATTTTTTCTAATTTCTTTCCTTTTACTGATGCAATTGGCAAAAAAGATGCTCTTCCTAAATTATTTTTTCTTAAGTGTTCTACTAATTTTTTAGCATCTTGCTCCGTTTCTGTTACAATATTTTGCAAACTCGCTCCTAAGCACATTTCAATTGCCGTTTGGTATTCTTCTGGTACTTCTATGACATTAGCTAAAACACCATGCATACCTTTTCCTAAGTCTTTCATGTTCTCACAATCTTTTAAAAGGGATTTGACACTTTTAATATATCCCTCTTTTTCCTTTTCGGTTTCGATTAAGAACTTTAATTTTGATTCTTTGATTCTCATTTCACTTTGATATGCGTGGATATTAGTTTGGTATTCGCTCACTTTTTTATCGGCTTCTTCTTTTAAACTATTAATTTCCTCCATCGATTTTACAACTTTATTTCTTTTACTGTCAATTTCATAGAATTCCTTTGCTATTTCATCTTTTTCAAGCCTTGTGCTATCTAATTCTGAAATGTAATTTGCTATTTCTTCTTTGATTTGGTTTTGCCTTTTTACGTGGTTTTCATGGTTGATATCTTGTGTATGAATTTCGGTCTGTAATTCATATTTTTTGTCTGTATTTTCATCTACTTTTTGTTTTTTAGCTTCGATTTCTAATTCCTTACTTGATAACTTTTCTGTTAATTTTGCTAATTCTTCTTCTTTTTCTTGTAATTCTTTTTCAAATTTCTCTTTGTTTTGCTTAAGATTTACCTTTTTTTCTTCTTTTTGTTTCATTTCTTCTTCTAGTTCTTGTTTTTTAGTGGTTAATTCTTCAATTTCTTTTTCAAATCTTTCTTTATTTTCTTGGTTATTATGAATTCTTGTCGTTGCTACATTTATGTCAGAATTTAACATTTCAATTTCTTTTTGGCTAGCAAATCCTAAGTTTGACATTTCTTCTATTTGGTTCGTTATGACTTCTACTTGTGTTTTTAGTTCTTCTTTTAGCCTCTTAATTCTCTCTAACTTTTCCTCCTCTTCTGTGCATTGACTTGTATAGATTTCCTCGTCTTTTACAATTTCTTCTAAACTTGCTTTATATTTTTCAATATTATATAAAAATAGTCCTATCTCAATACTTTTTAATTCTTCTTTCAAATTTAAATATTTTCTGGCTTTTTCAGACTGTGCTTTTAAGGGTTCTATGTTACTTTCAATTTCCGCTAAAATATCATTAATTCTAAGCAAATTTAATTTGGTATGTTCTAGCTTTTTCTCACTTTCTTCTTTTCTAGTTCTAAACTTTACAATCCCTGCCGCTTCTTCAAAAATGTGTCTTCTATCTTCTGATTTATTGCTTAAAATTTCGTCAATTTTACCTTGTCCAATAATGGAATAGCCATCTTTTCCAATTCCTGTATCCATAAACAATTCTTGGATATCTTTTAATCTACATGGTACTTTATTGATTAAATACCCTGTTTCTCCACTTCTGTATATTTTTCTCGTTACCGTTACTTCGGTATATTCAATTGGCAAAGCACCATCCGTATTGTCAAATACCAAAGAGGCCTCAGCAAAGCCTAATGATTTTCTATTTTGCGTTCCTGCAAATATTAAATCTAAGGCTTTGGCTCCTCTTAATGATTTCATACTTTGCTCTCCGAAGTATCCATCTGATACTGTCTGATATGTTACTTTTTCCAGAACCGTTTGGTCCAATTACTCCTGTAATTCCTGGTCTGAATTCTAATACGGTTTTATCTGCAAAGGATTTAAATCCTTGCAATTCTAGTCTTTTTAAATACATTTATTAAATCCACCTTTAGTATATTTTTTCCCTATTCTTCTACAAGTTTATACTATTTTCGGACTTTTGTAAAGAGGACTTTTTATACAAACTTTGCACTTGATACAATTTGAGCAATATTATAAATAAGACGTTGTTTATCTGGACTACAATTCAATAACACTTCATACAATTCTCGGTTCAAATAATTATGATTTTTGGGCAGAGCTCCTCCAATCAAATATTCTATACTAGCATTTAACACATTTCCAATTTGTACTAATCTCTTTAAATTAATTTGGGTAGAACCTCTTTCTACCCTACTAATATACACAGTTGTCACATCCAATCGTTCGGATAGTTGCTCTTGTGACCAACCTCTTCCTTTTCTTGCATCTTTTATCCTTTGTCCTATTATCTTGTAATCGATTTCCATTTTCACCACTCCTTTTTCAAAAGTAAATATATCATCATAAGTTCCATTTGTCAATATATTTTTTGAATTATATGTAAAATTTTATTTTTTAGGCAATTTGTAGGGTTTTAAACCAAGAGAAAGAAACAAAGCCAAAAAGGTCCGTCCCTTCTGGCTCTGTTTCTTTACTTTTATTGAATTGCTTCTTTGGCATATTGATTATTTACAATTTTTTCATAAGGTACTTTTTCTTGTAGTTCTCCTGCCATTGTCATAACCTCTTGCAAACGATTAAACGCCTCTTCTTTTAGAATTGGTGTATCGTTCCAAGCATCGATATCTTGATAACTTTGAATCGCTGCTTCTAGCATTACTATATCCGTATCTGGGAAAAAGCTTTGAATTACTTCTGCTATTTCCTTACTTGTGTGCTCTTTTACCCATTGTTGCCCTTGATAAATACTATTCGTAAATTTCTGGATTATTTCTTGGTTATTCTCCATATAACTTTTTTTCGCAAAATAGGCTGTATAAGGAATTTCTCCTGCTGCTTCTCCGACAGATGCTACAATATATCCTTTTTGTTGTTCTTCAGTCATAGACGCTGTTGGTTCAAATAAGGTAACATAGTCACTATCGCCACTAGCAAAAGCACCAGCCATTAAATCAAACTTAATACTATCATCTAAAGTAGTATCCTTTTGTGGGTCAATACCATTTTTCTTTAACACATATTCTAATGTCATATATGGCACACCACCTTTTCTTCCTGGTATTACTAATTTTCCTTTTAAATCTTGCCAAGAAAAGTTTTCGGTTTTTTCTCTTGCTACTAAAAAGGAACCATCTCTTTTGGTCATTTGTGCAAATACTTGGCAAAAGTCTTCTTTTCCTTCGTTATAAACATAAATAGATGCTTCTGGACCTGCAAATCCTATATCACATTGGTTAGCAAGCACAGCTGTCATGACCGCATCTGCTCCCCTTTTCTGATGACAACAAAATACTTTTCTTTTGATTTTCTGTTATTTTTGTATTTACTAAATTAATTTCTATGGTATCGCCTTCTCCATAAGCGCTTTCTATCAATAAGTTGATAATGTCCTTTTTTGATTTTAAGTCAAATTTCTCAAATATATCAAAACAATTGTCTATAATACTTAATATGTATTTTGCTCCTTTGCTTAACTTTGTGTTCATCTTTTTGTTTTCGCTTTTCAAATTTTCTAAAAGTTCAATTTTATTTTCTAATTCTCTCTTTTTATTTTTAGCTTGTATTAATTCTTGATTAATAATGTCAATAACAGAAATATCGATATATTTTACTTTTTGGGCTAAATCCTTGATTTGCTTTTCGTTCTTTTCATATTCTTTTTTTAGCCTATCCATTTCTGCTGTTATATCTTCTTTTTCATTGTTATGTAATGCCATATTTTTTAATTCTTGATAAACTGCTAAATTTGGTACAAATATATCTTTTAAAATTTTAATAAAATTATTATCTAATTCATTTCCCTTTACATTATGAGAATTACAATTTATCCTTCTGGTTCTCTCTTTTTCTCTACAAACATAATAATAGGTGCTTATTCCATCTTTATTTTTTCTGTTTGATTTTGGTATCATTTTGCTACCACACTTTTTACAACGCAATATTCCAGAAAATATGGTTTCATTGGTAGGATTAACACTTGCTCGATAAGATTTATCTTTGTTCTTTTCTAATAATTCTTGTACTTGTACCCACTCTTTCCCTGTTACATATCCTTTATGCAATCCAACTGCTATAATCCAATCTTTTAATGGTCTATCTTTTTTGTGACTGTCTGTTTTGTTATAAGCAATCATTCCATATCCTCCATCAAACTTCTGTCTTCCATCTTGCTCTGCATATATATTTTGACCCTTATTTCTAAAATACGCTAAAATATCATTATCATTTTGACTATATACAGGATTGGTAAGAATATTTTTTAATGAATATTTTCTAAATTCTTTCCCTTTTCTTGTATATACTTTATTTTTTAATAGATAATGTTCTAAACCTGCTAATGATTTACGCTCTAAATATTTTCTAAAAATTAGTTGTACTGTTTGCTTTTCTTCTTCATTTACTTTTAATTTGTAGGCTTTTTTATTTTTCTTTTCTATTGTATTAGTGCTTATACTTTCTTCTGCAATTTGCATTATTTCCACTTTTTCTGAAGCAAATCCAAGCGGTGTATCTCCTCCTAGCCATCTTCCCGTTTTAGCAAGTTCTAACATATTGTCTCTTATTCTTTCTGCTATGACTTCTCTTTCTAGTTGTGCAAACACAGAAGCTATGTACATCATGGCCCTTCCCATTGGGGTGGTTGTATCAAACTGCTCTTTAATCGATACAAAACTTGTATTTAATTGATTTAATTGCTTCATTAAACTAGAAAAATCAGCTATATTCCTACTTATCCTATCTAATCTATAGCTAATTAATATATCATAAGGATTTTCCTTTTCTTTTTCTAAAAATCGTTTAAATTGGGGTCTTTCGATATTTCCTCCTGAAAATCCTTCATCTTCAAATACTGTAATTTCTATTTCATACTTATTTTCCGAATAATTCTTTTTTATGTACTCTTTTGCTAGTTCTATTTGATTTCCTATGGAATCTCCTTTATCTGAATATTTTGATTTTCTCGAATATATAGCTATTCTAAGTTTTTTCTTCATTTTCATCCCTCTTTTTAATAATAAAATTTATGCTGCTGTTTTGTCTTTCATACTTTAAAGCCAAAAAAAGAACTACTATTTTTATTTAGTAATTCTTTGTTTTTATTCCTTTTACAGTAATTCAATCGGTATTAAATGATTCTCTTTATCAATTGGAAATATCTCTTTTGTTAAGCATATTACTCCACCGTTTCCTACTTCCATCCCAAACTTTTGTGTAATGTCAAAATTTTTTACTGCTTGTTTCCCAGGATTGTAGCTTTTTTTAATTTCTAAAGGAAATACCTTATTGTTATATAGAATCATTAAATCTATTTCCTTTCCATTATTATCTCGATAATAATATAGATATTTTCTACTATCTAAACCTTGATTTGAAAATGATTTAATAATTTCTGTTACAACATAGGTTTCTAAAATAGCACCATTAAATGCGCTTCTTTCCAATGTTACACTATCCATATATCCTGCTAAAAAACAAGCTAGTCCTGTATCCATAAAGTAAATTTTAGGCCTTTTTACTATCCTAGCTACATTATTATTTGAATAAGGTTGTAATAAATACACTAATCCTGTACTTACTAAAATAGATAACCAATTTTGTGCTGTCATATTGTTTATTTCTATCGCATTTGATATATCATTTATGTTTAATTCCTGACCTGTTCTCACTGCAATTGATTCTATAAATTTTAAAAATTTTGTTTCATCTTTTACATGAATAAGTTCTCTTATATCCCTTTCTATATACGTTTTAACATAGGTTTCAAAAAAATCTTTTGGCTCTATGTTTGGATTGGAATATAATTCTGGATAACTGCCCTTTAGTATTTTCTTATATAATTTATCCACTTCTAATCGATTTGCTTTTTCTCTTTTCTCAAGTTCTTCATATATTGGTAGAAATATTTCATCTTTTTTCTTTTCTATCTCTCTATTGGATAATGGATATAGTTCTAATATTCCAACTCTTCCTGCTAAAGATTCACTAACACTTTTCATGGTGTGAAATACTTGTGAGCCTGTCAAATAGTATAATCCTGATGCTTTCACCTCTTTGCTTTCTAAATGTTTCTGTCTTTTTTCATCTACTATTATTTTAATATAGGATAATAATTGAGGTGCATATTGAAATTCATCAATTATTAAAGGTGGTTTATATCTTTCTAAAAATAGTTCTGGTTCTTCAATGGCTAATGCTCTTATGGATAAATTATCTAAAGATATATAGTTTATTTTTCCCTTTTCCTTTTTTTGTATATTATTTAATAATGTAGTTTTTCCCACTTGTCTTGAACCTGTAATCATAATAACTGGAAATGCTTCTGCTAATTTATTCAATCTATTTTCTATGCTTCTTTCAATATAAGTACTCATATCGTCACCTTCTTTTTTATTATTTATTCTACTTATTATTATATACTTTATTCTACTTTTTTGCAATATTTTTATACAAATTTATTCTAATACTATAATTTTGTATATGTTGCAATTTTTATTTTCATAGGATAAAAAAGAATTACTAACTATTCTCTTATCTTGTTTTAATCTTCTAATGTTGCCTTTACTAGCAATTACTATGTTAATATCAGTATTTTTAGTTGGATTGTTTTTACATACAAACCAAATAGTATGGCTTTATTTTTACAGTCATATATTTTTCCTCGTTAATCTCTTCTTTTCTAGTATAGCATAATTTATTTTTAATTATTATGATATAACTTAATTATTTTGTAAATATTCTAAAATTTCATTTTTTACTTGTATTTTTTCCTCATAACTTATCTCTAACTTTTCAATGCTTTCTTTTATGAATAATGCCTTAACAAAGGCTACATTATGTATATACTCTTTGTTATTTCCTGTATTGATATTTATTTGCATTTTTCACCTCTTATTAAAAACTATATGCCTATCGTTTTTGACTATACCTCAAACTTTGACTAATTTAATAATTACAAAAAATAATTATTAAATAAACTTGAGTAATTTTTATTGAATATGTTACAATATTTCTATCATGTTAGAAAAACAAGGAAAACTATAATTATGCCTGAAAAATTCAAAAAAAGATTGATAGCTAATTTAATCATTAGTATGTTAGCATTAACTATTTTCATCATAGCTTTGGAAGGAAAATTTGTTAGCAAAAAAACTTTATCTCAGAAAAATTACGATACAAAAATAAACCTTTCTATTCTTAAAGATGGAAGTCTGCATGTAGAACAAAATATAAAGGTAAATTCTTCATACTATTCTACCTACTTTTTCTCAGATTTGCCAAGTAGGTTTAATGAATATGATTATGATGAAAATGTGAAAAATCTTAAAGTTTATTATAATGACAATCTATTAATTCCTATTAAAAGTCCTAATGGTTATTTTAATTATAGGTCTTGTAGTTCTATTACTTCAAAGATAATAGATGCTAAAGACGTCGAAAGAGGTTTTTCTACTGCTAAATTCAACAATATAGAAATATTTATGCCTCAAAACTATGGTACTTTGAAAATTGTTTATGATTTAGAAAATTATATTGTTAATTATACTGATATAAATTATCTTGAGTATGATTTTAAGTATGGCTACAATCTATTTGATGATAATGTTCAAATTAATATATCTATGCCAGAATTTACAGATAAATTCTTAATAAACACAAATCTAGAATTTAATCATAGTTCACTTACTCAATCCTTGAATAATACAACAAAACAAATTTCTATCACTGGATTAAAAAATAATCCCTTACATATGGAAGTGCTATTTGATAGGCAAATATCTGAATCTAATTTAAAGTTTAATCAAGATAACTATAAATATTTATCCAACAAGTTTAAACGAGAAAGAAAAAAGCAAATTGAATTATATGTAGTTATGTTTCTATTATTAAATTTTGTAGCATTTATTGTTACTTGTACCTACCTAATACGTTGGGAAGGTAGAGCTATTAGACATTATAAATAAAGTTGTCAACAGGAAAGGGGTGTTTCCGCTCCTTGCCCTGTTGTTAACTCGATATCCATCCCATTTTCCTTAAAATACCCGTTATTAATCGCAACATATTGTGGTGCATAGAAAACAGAACGAGTTACCTCATTTACTTTAATAGTTTTTAATTTTTGTTCTTCTTTATTCTTTTGTTTCATCATCACACCTACTACACTAAATAGCATAGCTAAAATAATAACAACTACAACAATAATTATTTTTTTCTTCAAAGTTCTTCCCCCTTATTTAAAATTTTTGGCATGTAGGATAAATTTTTCTAACAACACTACTGCTAAATACATAATACCTGCTACTATTCCTAACATAATTACACTCGCCATAACTAAGTCTAATTTGAATACTTGCCCTCCATAGACAATTAAGTATCCGAAGTCCTGCCTTTGAAACTAAGAATTCACCAGATATTACCCCTACTAAGGATAAGCCGATATTTACTTTTAAAGAGTTGATAAAAGTAGAAAGATTAGCTGGTATGATAATTTTCGTTAAAATTTGAAATTTACTAGCTTTAAAAGTTCTTGCCATTTTGATGACTTCCTTATCGGTTTTCAAAAAGCCATTTAAATTTTCTAAGATTGTTACAATTAAGGAAATTGCCACCGCCATCACAATGATAGCAGGTGTGCCAGCACCTACCCAAATAATGATAACAGGTCCGCAAAGCAACCTTTGGTAAGCTATTTAGAACCACCAAGTATGGTTCTGCCACTTTCGATAAAAAGTCTGACCACCATAAAATGATAGCAATAAAAATTCCTATGACTGTACCCAACAAAAATCCTATGATTGTTTCATATACGGTAACCCCTATATGTTTCATCAAATCATTAGAGCCCAAATTCATAAAAGTTTCCCAAATTCTACTTGGCTGGCTAGTAATAAAGCTGTCAATTACCTTCTGATTCGCTAACATTTCCCATATAGCAAGAAATCCCACTAATATGGCTATTTGTGTCAAGATAATTCGATACTGTTTGCTTTTTTGCTTTCTTAAATATTGTTTTCTTTCTTTTGATATTGACTGTTTATTCATCGACTCCCAACTCCTTCCATAAGGTATTGAAATATTGACTAAATTTAGGGCTTTCTCTACAATTAATCGGGTCTCTATTTTCCATTTCGAATTCTATTTTATGAATATCTTTCACAGTTCCTGGTCTTGCATTTAATACTACAACTCTATCTGACATACTAATCGCTTCTGAAATATCGTGTGTTACTACTAAAGCAGTAATTCCTTCTCTTCGTAAAATGTGGAAAATATCGTTTGTAACCATTATCCTCGTTTGATAATCTAGTGCTGAAAAGGCTTCATCTAATAATAAAATCTTAGGCTTTACGGCTAATGTTCGAATTAAAGCAACTCTTTGCCTCATCCCTCCTGATAATTCAGATGGATACTTATCTTTAAAGTCATACAAATCGTACTTTTTCAATAACGCTTCTACATAGGCTTTCGCTTCTTTGTCCTTTTTTCCTTTAATTTCTAAACCAAACATGGTATTGCTTAAAATGCTTCTCCACTCTAGCAAACAATCCCTTTGTAACATATATCCAATCTTAGGGGATATGCCTGTTACCTTTTCTCCTTCTATGTAGATTTCTCCTCCGTTTTTTTCTTCCAAACCTGCTATGATAGATAATAAAGTTGATTTCCCACAACCACTTGGACCAATGATACTTACAAATTCTCCTTTGTTGACTCTTAGATTAATGTTTTGCAAAGCTAGTATTTCTCCTTCTTTGTTTTGATATTTCTTACTTATGTTTTTAACTTCTAGTATTTTTTCCATTGTTTTGCCTCCTTCATTTAAGTCTTTTATGATTTATCCTATTACATTTTATGTAAAATCCTAAAAAGGCGTTCTTGTTTTTCTCTTTTGGAAGAAAAAAGCAAACCTAAGGCTCGCCATAATTATCTTGTTCCCCCTTCTTCTCTGTTATCATATCGGCAAAAAAATTATTAGACAAATTCTCTTTATTTTATGTGATTTGTTTAAAAAAATTTGCATTATTAAAAATCTATACTATTTCATACTATTAGCTTTTCTTCTATTTTCCTTAATAATTCACTTTGAGATTTTTGACTTAGTGTACGACTTAAAATACATTTGATAATACTAAATAATTCCATTAACTTTCTTTTATCTACCGTTGACGCTATAATATTTTCTAAATTTTGAACTAACTCTTCTACTCCTTCTGATTTTTCAAGAAGCATCACATAACTAAGCATGCTCCCTTTTTCTAATAATACCTGTTTTGAAAATTTATTCATATCTACAAAATTATACTCTAAATTTGTGCTATTTCCCTCAAAAATATAATCTTCATAAAAAGCTGCTTTTTTCTCCTTTGAAACTCTCCATTTTTTATTTCCTGTATAAATTAAAATTGGAACAATAATCGGATAACCAGTAATTTTTTTCTCTTTTTTATTTTGAGTCCACTCTCTCATAATATCAAGACAATAATTTAGCATTTTGTAATCAATCTTACTATCCATTTTAGACTGACACTCTAGTAAAAAGAATATCTCTTTATTTTTCAATTTATAGATTAAATCAGCTTCTTTTGTTCGATACCTCTTAGTTATGTAACTACTCGTTGTATAATGAACCATATCCTCTTGCTTTATCTTTTCTCTTGGCTCTATAAATTGATTGATAAATCTAGTAACCTCCTCCTTATTCTGTAATATAGTTTTTAGCAATTCTCCTTGCAGACATTGTTCCTTTCTATTCTCTAGTTTATACTCTGTCATTTCTTCTGCTAATTCCATGACCGCATTTAACCTGTAAGTGTGAATACACTTAATATATTGACTATATGTAAACGTCTTCAATGACATACCTCCTTTTTATTTTCTTTTTATGCTTTCTTCAAATTTATCCTTCTGTAAAATACCATTGAAATTTCTATTGCATCACCTAATTTCTATATACAATTTCTTTTTGGGAATTTTCTTGGTTCGATTATAAATGGATTAATGAATTAAATTTATTAATATTAAAATTACCAATATATTACTATTATAGACACAAAAAAAGAAGTTTTGCAAGCATTTTAATAAAATTTCTTTGCGTTCGACAAAACTTCTTAAATTTCTACATTTTATTCATTAAAATATCCACTAATTTCTTCTAATCCCTCAAAATCCTTTTGTCTAAAAACGTCATATAGTACAATATTAACTGAATTCGCAAGATTTAAAGACCTCAAAGTTGGTCTCATCGGAATTCTAATTGTTTTACCTATGTATTTTTGTAGCAAATCCTCTGGTAGTCCTTTTGTTTCCTTTCCAAATAGCAAAAAGACCTCTTCCATTTCTTTATAATTGGCTTGCGAATATACATGTTTTCCCTTAGTCGTCACAAAAAACATATTCCTTTCCTCTGGTCTATACTTTTCCAAAAACTCTCCTAGAGAATTATGCTCCTCAATTTCCACCTTATCCCAATAATCAAGCCCTGCTCTTTTCACTGACTTATCATCTATCTTAAAACCCAATGGATGCACTAAATGTAACTTTGCACCCGTCGCAGCACAAGTCCTTGCAACATTTCCCGTATTTTGTGGTATCTCTGGTTCCACCATCACAATATGTACTTTCATAATCTCTCCTTCTTTCTTTACTTCCTTTTATCTCTTTTTGGATCTTTGGGTCCCTTTTTGGGTCAGGCACAAAATTGGACACGGTGGTTTTGTGCACATTATTGGCTGTACCAAAAATGGACCCAATGCCAAAAGGGATCAAAAGAGATACAAATTCTAATTATTTTCTATCTTCTGTCTAACATACTCATATAGTATGATACCTGTTGCCACAGAAGCATTTAAGCTTTCTGTTTTCCCTAACATGGGAATTTTTATCTTTTCATCTGCAAGTTCCTGAATCTCCTTTTTAACCCCATTTGCTTCATTACCAATTAAAATTACTTTTTTCTGGTACGCAATGTCATAGATAGTATTTTCCGTTTGCAAGGAAGATACCACTATTTTAAATTTATGTCGTTTAATTTCTTTTAAAGTTTGTTTTAAATCTTCACACGCTATGATTTTGACTCTAAAAATGGCCCCCATCGTAGAACGCACTACTTTAGGATTATAACTATCTGCTGTACCTTTTGATACCAAAATTTGCGTTAGTCCAATGCTATCCACCGTTCTTAATATCGTACCTAAATTTCCAGGGTCTTGTACATCATCTAAGGCTACTATAATATCTTGTGTATAATCAATTTCTGTCGCTTGGCTAGTCTTTTCTATCACGGCTAAAATGCCTTGTGGCGTTTGTACTTCAGACAAATAATTAAAAACCTTTTCTGTTACATAAATGCACTCATATTTTGCAATTTCATACATTAAATCCTTTGGAATTGCCGCATTTTTTTCACAATCATCACATAAAATAATTTGCTTAATAGCTGCTTTTTCTTGGATTGCTTCTGCTACTAACTTAATTCCTTCTATCACATATTCATTGCTCATATCACGATATTTCTTATCCTTCAATTTCTTAATATGCTTAATCAACTCATTGTCCTTACTCGTTATTCCTTGCATCCTATTCTCCTTCCCCATTACTTAAATCCCCCCTGTCCACTTTTGGGACTGTCCCAAAAGTGGACAAAAGGTCAAAATTTTAAAAATTCGGTTACGTCATTTAAGATTTGCCTTTCGCTCTGACTTTCTACTTGTAGTGTTATCATTGGTTTGATACCTGCTGAAAATTTTATTTTGTTGCCATATTTTTTTACTAATTCGTTTAGGTCTAGTTCAAATTTGTTTGGTTCAAAGGTAAAAACTACTGCTGTTTTCGCACTGGTTGTTTTGGTATTTACTGTTTTGTTGCTTTCTATTTTGCTATTGGCTATCTTTGTAACTTTTAGTTGTTTTGCTAAATATTTTATTCTGGCTATGGCAATTAGATTTTCTAGTTCTTTTGGCATATTGCCAAAACGGTCGATGATTTCGTCTATTACATTTTGAATATCTTGCTCGTTTTTACATAGAGCAATGTTTTGGTAGATTTCTATTTTTTGGTTGGCATCTTGTATGTATTCGTCTGGTATATAACTACTTACGTTTAGGTCAATTTGAAGGTCAATTTCTGGTTCTATTTTGATTCCTTTCATTTCTTTTACAACTTCATCTAACAGGTTGCAATAGGTATCATATCCTACTTGTTCTAAGTGACCTGATTGGATTTCTCCGAAGCAAACTTCCAGCTCCTCTTATCTCTAAGTCTCTCATCGCAATTTTGAAACCTGAGCCGAATTCTGTAAATTCTTTGATGGCTTTTAGTCTTTTGTCTGCTACTTCTGTTAATAATTTGTCTTTTTTATAGGTGATATAAGCATAAGCTTGCCTGTCTGCTCTTCCTACTCTTCCTCGGATTTGATACAATTGGGCTAACCCCATCCTGTCTGCATTTTCGACAATTATGGTATTCGCATTTGGAATATCTATCCCAGATTCTAATATAGTAGTACATACTAATACATTACTTTTTCCTTCGATAAAGGTTCTCATGATTTCTTCTATTTTGGTTCCCGTCATTTTTCCATGAGCGTAAACAACATTGGCTTCTGGCACTAATCTTGCGATATCATCTGCTTTTTTCTGAATACCTTCTACATTGTTATACAAATAGAAAACTTGACCATTTCTTTCTAATTCTTTGGTAATGGCTTCTTTGACTACTTCTTCGTCATATTCTAACACATAAGTCTGCACAGGTCTTCGATTGTGTGGTGGCTCATAAATGACTGACATGTCTCGAATTCCTACAATTGACATATGCATGGTTCTTGGAATTGGTGTGGCTGTCATGGTCAAAACGTCTACATTATTTTTTAGTTGCTTGATTTTTTCCTTATCCTTTACCCCAAAACGATGCTCTTCATCGATAATCAATAACCCCAAGTCCTTAAATTCCACGTCCCCACTTAATACGCGATGGGTTCCGATAATAATGTCTACTTCCCCTAGTTTTAATTTTTGGATGACTTCTTCTTGGTATTTTTTGCTTTTAAATCGGTTTAATATTTCTACCTTAATTGGAAAGTCTTTTACCCTTTCTTTAAATTCTTGATATTGCTGTTCTGCTAAAACCGTGGTTGGTGCTAAGTAAGCCACTTGTTTTTGGTCCATAACGGCTTTGAAAGCTGCTCTTAGTGCCACTTCTGTTTTTCCATAACCAACGTCTCCACATAATAGTCGGTCCATTGGTTTTCCTAATTCCATATCCTTTTTGACTTCTTCGATACAACGTAATTGGTCATCGGTTTCTTGATAAGGAAATTTGGCTTCAAATTCGTTTTGCCAAAGGGTGTCTTTGCTAAAGCTAAATCCTTGTAGTTTTTCTCTTTTGGCATACAGCTCGATTAATTCTCTTGCTACTTCTCTTAGATTATTTTTTACCTTTGTTTTGGTATTTTCCCACTCTTTTCCACCTAGTCGATTTATCTTAGGCTGGATGGCATCTCCTCCAATGTATTTTCGGATGGTATCTAAGTCATTAGTTGGAATATATAAAATATCATCGTTTTTGTATTTTATTTTAATATAATCTTTAATGGTTCCATCTGCTTTAATGGTATTTACCCCAATATAAATACCAATGCCATATCTTTTGTGAACCACATAATCTCCGATTTTTAAATCGGCAAAGACTACTTTTTCGCCATCTTTAAAATCATTATGGATAAATTTTTTCCTTCTTTTCTCCCCCTCTATTAGGTCATCTGCTACGATTACCAATTGGTTTGATTCATAATTTTCAAACCCTGCTGATAATTTTCCGACCGTAATGGTTACAATGGCCTCCGCTGATTTTACGATAATGGTCTGGTTTAATTTTTCTTCTATTTTACTCAAAATTTCTTTGTCATTTAACAGCGTTTGTAGTTTTTTGGCTTTTTCTTTGGTCGATACTAGCATATAAATTTTCTTTTTTTCGTTCACGGCTTTTTGTAAGTCTTCGATTAGATTTTCTATTTCACTTTTATAATAATTTACTTCTCGATAAGAAAATTTATATTTTTCGGTAGCTTGCTTATTTTCGATATCTTGTTTTTCGATATATACTAATGCTCTTGTTTCTAATTGTTCTTGTAATTCTTCATAGGTTAGCAAGTTCGTTATCGCATCTGGTACGATTTTTTCTTTTTCTACTAATGCTTTTATTAAGTTATCCTTATCGGTAGAAATATTAGTGGCTCTTTGTTTTATTTTTCCTATTTCTTCTAAAAATATACAATAACCTTTCGATAAATAATCTAAAATCGTTTCTTGCTTTTCATAAAAACAATCAAAATATTTATCGATTTTGCTAAGGTAATTTCCTGCTTTGATTTGCTCAATATCTTCTTCGATGATTTCTCTTTGCTTATCTGTATTTATTGGTATTTCTTTTATTTTTTGGACGATATCCTCTACTTTATTTTCTAGAATATACTCATGGGCTGGAAAAACTGTTACTTTTTCTAGTGTATGGATTGACCTTTGGCTTATCATATTGAAATTTCGGATGGAATCTACTTCATCTCCCCAAAATTCAATTCTAACACCTGTTGTGTCATTGGTTGCAATATCTACAATTCCCCCACGAATTGAGAATTGACCTCTTCCCTCGATTAATTCGTATCTTGCATATCCTAGTTTCACTAGCTTTTTCTTAATCTCTTCTAAATGATAACTTTTTCCTACTTGAAATTCTAGTTCATTTTCATATAAGGATTTTTGACTTGGCAATTTTTGCATACAGGCTTCTACTGTAGTTACTACCATAAGATTTTTTTTGGTTTTGATTTGATTTAATGCTTCAATTCTTTGGTAGGGAAGGTCTTTGCTTTCTGCGATATAATCATAAGTTACAATTTCTTTTTTGGGAAATAATACGACATTATCAGTAAAATATTTTAAATCTTCGTATATTTTTTTGGCTTGAATTTCATTATAGGTCACAATACAAATTGGCTTTTTCCCAAAAGTATGAAGTGCTCCTCCTATTTGTATCATCCCAACGTCAGTTAAGCCCGATATTGCTATCGGACTTATTTTTTCTTCGATTTGTTTTAATAAATCTGCAAATTTAGCTGATTTACCAAGTTCGCCTAAAATGGTATTCATCTTTTTCTCCTAAGGATTTTTTATCATTATACTACATTGGATACAAAAAATAAACCCTTCCCTTATGATTTTTCTTGAATAAAATAAAATTATCTCAATATACTATGGATATAATTTATTTTAAGGAGATGATTACCATTTATTACAATTATCCTGAATATCCCTATATTGGTTTCAAAGATGAAAACCTGAAAACTCCCCTTACCTTTCCTAAACAACACCAAAATGTTCAACCTGGCTTAGAATACGTTATGAACCCTCCTCCTATTTTTGACAACCCTAATGATATACCTAGTGGTAAATTGCAAGACAAAGTTGCTATTATTTCTGGTGGAGATAGTGGTATTGGTAGAGCAATTTCCGTTTTATTTGCCAAAGAAGGAGCCGATATTGTCATTGTCTACCTAAATGAACATGAGGATGCTAACGATACCAAAAAATTAGTAGAAGGTTATGGACGTCGTTGTCTTTTACTAGCAGGCGATTTACGAGAAGAAACTTTTTCTTCTCATATTGTGCAAGCTACTTTACAAGCCTTTGGAAAAATAGATATCTTAATTAATAACTGTGGGGTTCAATTTCCTCAAAATAGTATTTTAGATATTACCTCTCAGCAACTTCGTGATACCTTTGAAACCAATATCTTTTCTTTTTTCTATCTAACCAAAGCCGTTTTGCCTTATTTAGAAGTTAATAGTAGTATTATTAATACAACTTCTGTTACGGCGTATGAAGGGAAAAAGAACTTGATTGACTATTCTAGCACCAAAGGGGCTATTTCTGTTTTTACTAAATCACTTGCCCTTTCTTTAGCTGACCAAAAAATACGAGTTAATGCTGTTGCACCTGGACCTATCTGGACACCACTTATTCCAGCTTCTTTTTCGGAAGATGAGGTTGAAATATTTGGTACCGATACCCCTTTAAAACGTGCTGGTCAACCTTTTGAAGTGGCTCCCTCTAGCTCCTCTGGCTTTCTACATTTTTACAACTAACTTATCAAATTTAGTGTGAATATAAGCTTTTAGTTTCGTCATAAATTCCTCTGGTTTTATCTCCTTCTTTGCTACCATATCTAAGCCCTTTTCCCAACTTGCTGTTAGCTTAGGATTTAACATATCTGGCATAGAGTGGTAAACAATATCGTAAATCCTTTCACCTTTCTCTGTTGGTGTAATAATTTGTGTCTTTCCGTTAATTTCAATATATCGAATTTTTTCTAGCTTTTTAATAATCTCTGCTCTAGTTGCACTCGTTCCTATCCCTGCTCCTTTAATTTGTTCCCTTAGTTCCTCTTCCTCAATTAGCTTTCCTGCATTTTCCATCGCCAAAATAATAGAACCAGAATTATATCTTGTTGGTGGAGAAGTTTCTGCCTCTTTTATCTCAAAATTCTTGACAGCAATAATTTGACCCTTTTTCAAAGTTTTTAGAATTTCCAAATTACTATCTTCTACTTTTTCGTTCTCATTTTCCCCATTTTTTTCTTTTTCTGTGGATTTTTCTAGTATTTTTGGTTTCAAAATCTCTAAAAAACCTTGTTTTACACATACCTTCCCACTACAATAAAATGTTTCATTTTCAATCGTTACTGTCACTTGCACTTTGTTATATTCGGCTGGTGGATAAAAAATAGCTAAAAATCTTTTCACAATAACTTTATAAATTTGCTTTTGCAAATCTGGTAACTGGCTATAATTCTCATACCCTTGCCCTGTTGGAATAATCGCATAGTGGTCTGTAATTTTGCTATCATTAACATATTTGGTCTTGATTAAATTCGTTGAATATTTTTCTTCTACCATTTTCTTAATATAACCTTGTACTTCTTCGTCTTTATAACCTCTTGTAATACCATTTAAATTTTTGCTGATTTCTTTGGCTACTGCCGTTGAAAGCACTCTGGCATCGGTTCTCGGATACGTTACTAATTTCTTCTCATACAAATTTTGTATGATTTCTAATGTTGTATCTGGCTTAATTTTAAACCTTTTGGTGCACTCATTTTGAATTTCGGCTAAGTTAAATAAGAGTGGTGCATTTTCTTTTTGTTTTGACTTTTTAAGCTCTGTTATAATGGCTTGTTTTCCTGCTAAACTAGCGATAAAATCTTTGGCCTCTTGTTCCTTTTTAAAGCCCGCTTCATTGTAAAGCTTTGGAGACTCATATAGACTCGACTTTTCATTTACCTTCCACTCTGCTTTAAAACTAGCTGTTTCATCACCAAATTCTCCCAAAATTTTATAATATTTGGTCTTAACAAAATTCTTAATCTCTCTTTCTCTTTGCACAATCATCCCTAGCACACAGGTCATGACTCTTCCTACCGAAATAGAAGCTTTATCTTCCTGAATTGCCTGTGCTAATTTTCTGCCATAGATGATAGATAATAATCGTGAAAAATTAATACCAATTAAGTAATCTTCCTTTGCCCTTAAATAGGCACTATCTGACAAGCTATCATATTCTGATAAATCCTTTGCCTCTCGAATTCCTCTTGTGATTTCCTCTTCGGTTTGGGAATCAATCCATACTCTTTTCATTTTTGCCTTTGGATTTGGCTTTGCCATCATAAACACTAATCGTTGTATGTATTCTCCCTCTCGCCCAGAGTCTCCTGCATTATAGATTTCTTCAATATCGTCTCTTTGCATTAATTCCTTTACAATATTGAATTGATTTTCTACTTGTGGGATAATTTCATATTTCCAGTCCTCTGGAATAAATGGCAAAGTCTCTAAACGCCATAATTTCAGCTTTTCGTCATATTTATCAGGATAACTCATAGTCACTAAATGACCTACACACCAAGTGATAATCCAAGTTTCTGATTCTAAATATCCATTTTTTCGATTGGTCGTAATTTTTAGTGCTTTTGCAAATTCCATGGCAACCGATGGCTTTTCTGTTATTAATAATTTTTTGCCCAACTTTACTCTAAATCCTTTCTTTGTTTGATTTCTTCGTTTGCTACCTCTTTTACTTTCTTCATCTCTTCCTTTGTTTCTTTTCTTACATAATCAAATCTATCTATCATACGGCTCACATAGTTATTTTGTTCTAATACCTTAAAACTATAAGGAAAATGCATATCAAAAACAAAAGAAGCAAAGCGCAAAATTTGGTCTGTTCTGCTTATTCTATTTCTGTTATCCGCTAATTTGTGCCCATAAAAATCTGCTAGCATTTTTTCGGATAAGCTTCCTTCTTCAATTTCTTGTATATCCTCTGCTTCTTGCCAATAAACCTCAATTGCTTCGTACATAAGGTCTAATTTGTCCGCATCTTTTATGATTTTACAAAATAATTCTTTTTCTTTGGATAACCCTTCTGTTAGGCTATAGCGATTATGCTCATACACTGCCGTTAGTATTAAATCATCATAAGTATCTTGTGTTACGTACTTTCGAATATAATTATCTTTTTTTAGAATTTCTACTCCTGCTTCTCCATGATTAAATTTCTCGGTTGTATCTAAAACAATGCAACTTGTATTTTTATCCAAAACTCGATATTGTTCAAATCGCCCAATGTCATGAAGTAAACCTATCAATTCGGCTAATTGTATTTGTTCTTCTGTTAAACCAAGATTGACTGCTAATTCTTGGCTTATTTTCACCACTCTCATAATATGTTCTAATTTTTTAGGTGCTCTTGGGTTTTCTAGTTCGATTTCTTTGACATGACGAATTAATTCTTGTTTTGCACTTTCTATGTTTATCATTTTTTCTCCTTATCTTTTCTCTAAAAATTTTTCTACTATTGTATAGATTTCATCTATTTTTTCTTGTGTTTGTTTATCCTCAAAATCAAATCTTTCATAGATTTTTTTGAAATACTCTTTTTCTTTTACCATTTGCAAAGCATTGTCATAATTAAAATCAAATACATAGGCAAAATGGCTAACCAAATTATCTACTGCCGTTTTTCTTTGGTCATAACAAATGGCTTTTTCTTCTTTAAATTCTCGGTAGATTTCCTCAGTTATGTTTTCTTTGTCTATGTTACTACTCCCCCACGCTGTTTCTTTGTTTTCAAAGGAAAGCATATAGATAATATCGACTTTGTCAGCATCTCGAATAATTTTAGACTGCAAGCGTTCTCTTTCATTGTCAGTTTGTATCGCATTTTGGTTTCGGTTATGATTTAAAATAGATTTTTTAATGATTTCATCATATTGTGTGTCCTCGATAAATTCTCGAATTAGCCCTTGCTGGAATAATATTTCTACTCCTAGTTCTCCATGGTTCACACTTTTTTGATCGATAAACGTATCATATCTTCTTACTTGTTCAAATCTACCAATATCGTGTAATAAGCCAATTAGCTCTGCTAATTGTACATCCTCTTCTTTTAGATTCAAGTTTTTAGCAATTTCTTTGGCAATTCCTGCTACTCTTTCGATATGACCTATTTTCACTCGAATTCTATCATTGGTACTGTCATAATTACTCACATATTGTTTCAATGCCTGTTTTGCTTTTCGTATGTCTATCATCTCATCACCCCGTGATTGTTATTGTATCATTTTTGCTTTTTTAATTCAAGATACAAAATTTATTATATTTTGTTAGTATGTAGGTTTGTCAAACATATGTCACACTTTCTTAGAAATGTCTATTATTAGAGTA